>SYKE01000163.1 GCA_005798285.1 Actinomycetota bacterium | reverse complement strand
AGGCGTGACCGTCGGGACGAGCGAACTGGAAGAGGTCCGGCTACTGACGCAAGAGTTCCACGGAGAATGGAACTATGTCATCCTGCCGAAGGCTGAATGTCCGGAATGGAATGACGCGGTTGTTGTTTGACGGGCCCTTAGCTGACGTGTGCATCGGGATTGGCCCGGCAGGGACCTTCCGAGGCATTTCTCCATCCATCGAATGCAGGAAATAGCAAATCTGACCTATAAAGTATCGGATCATCGGCCATTCGAACCCGACTCGGAGCGCTGAGAACCCCTCATGGCCACGTCCGACGAACCCAACTCAGACAGCGAGAGAATCGCGCTCCTCGAAGCTCGGCTTCGTCGCCGCGATCGCGAACTGCAGGCCATCCATCGTATGATGGCCGCCTTGAGCGGTCGCACCAAACTCGGTGAGGTAGAGCGCGAGGCGCTCAACGTCGCCATCGAAGTCGTGAATGCCACCGGCGGCACCATCTACGTGCATGATCCCGACAAAAAGGTGCTCGTGTTCCGATACGTCGTTGGCGCCAGCCCTGAGATTACCAAAAAGCTATTGAACATGGAGATGCCAGACAACAAGGGCATCGCTGGAGACGTGTTCCACTCTCCCAAAGGTCGGATTACGGCCGACGTCTCGAAAGACGCGAACCACTCCACGGACATCGACGGGAAGACACGGTTCGTCACCAAGAGCATGGTGACGGTGCCGCTGAAAAAGATGGGAGAGGGCAACATCGGCGTCTTCCAGATCCTCAACAAGCAGCAAGACGATTTCGACGAGGAAGACCTGGCCCTGCTGGAGATTCTCGGCGCCCAGGCGGGTACCGCGATCCAGAATGCTCAGCTCTTCGAAGAAGCCCGGCGGGCCTCGGTCATCAACCTCATCGGCGACATCAGCCACGACGTCAAGAACCTCATCACTCCCGTGGTGACCGGCACGCAGACCCTCGAATTGATGATGGATTCCATGTTCGAGGACCTGGCGGTCGCCATGAAGGACCTGGAGGCCAAGAAGCTGGAGGAGGTCGACTGGGCCATCGGCGGGGTTCGAGACTTCTACAAAGAAGCCATGAGCATGGTCTACGACGGCGCCCGCGACTCGCAGGAGCGTGTACGAGAGATCGCCGACGCCATCAAGGGCGTCATCTCGAAACCGCATTACGAGATGAGCGACTTCCGAGAGCGCGCGGAGGCCGTCGCGAAGGTCCTTCGAATGGTGGCCGATCCGAAGGGGATCGGGCTGGATCTCTCCGGGATTCAGGAGACCGGACCCGTCGAGCTTGACCGCAAAGGCATCTACAACCTCATTTACAACCTGATCAACAACGCCATTCCCGAAACACCCGTCGGCGGCACCATCTCAGTACGCACCCAGGCCATCGACTTCAATGGCCAGCCGGGACTGCAGATCCAGTTCGCGGACACGGGCCGGGGAATGCCCGAACACGTGCGTTCGAAGATGTTTACCGACGATGCGGTCTCCACCAAACCCGGTGGTACCGGTTTGGGCACCCGCATCGTTAAGAATGTCGTGGATGCGCACAACGGCACGATTCGGGTGGACAGCGAGGCGGGCAGAGGCACGACGTTCACCATCCAGATTCCCATGCGGCAGCCGCGGGGCGAGCAGGTTGAGGGTGATTCAGACAATCCCCTCGAGGCCTAACGCGCATCCCAGAGGGATGGCATGAAGTTTTGGGATGTCGTGAGGGAGGTCTCCGCGCAAACGGTGCGGCAGGAGGCCAATCGAGCGTTTGTACTGGCGCTCGCAGGAGACGCTTCCGAGGTAGCCCGAGCCCGTGAGGTAGTGCTCGGCGGGGCCACCGGTCCGGTCGCGGAAGCAGCGGGAATTTATCTCGTTTGCGCGTGGCCACCTCACACCGATGTGGAGGAGCGGTCGCTTCGCCACGCGGATCTCTTGATCTCACTTCCGGGTGGACCCTCCATCACCCAACTCCGACCCGCGGACACATTGCCCGTGGAAAGCGCGGAAAGCGTGGTCACAGCCACGCTGGCTCATCGGCCCGATCTGGCGTTGTGCCTCGGCCGGCGTCTCCCCGGCTTTCGGCGAGAGGCAGCCGACTACGTCATCCGCAGCGTCTCTCGCATCAACGCCGAGTTCGCCGCTGTGGCGGGCATCGGGAAGGCCCTTCCCGTACTGGGTCCGCTCTTCCCCGCAGTCGTCGGTGCGGACGTCCTGATCCTCACCAAGAACCAGATCATGCTCATCTACCGCCTGGCGGCAATCTATGGGGATGATCTCGACTTTGCGGCACGGCTTCGGGAGACCATCCCCGTCATCGCCGGCGCCCTTGGTTGGCGAACCCTCGCTCGGCAGATGACCGCGCTATTGCCCGGCTTCTTCGGCATCCCCCTTCGTACGGGCATTGCATTCGGCGGAACCTACGCCGTCGGTAGAACCGCGGAAATGGTGTTCGACCAGGGGCGCGGACCCAACCGGGAAGAACTCCGCAAGATTTGGGAAGAGGCTGGAGAGCACGCACGAGCGTTCTCGGCGAGACTACGCCGAAAGAAGAAACCGAAGGATGAGAGTCCGGGCCCCGGATCGGGTGGGCCTCTTGGTCCAGGCGATGCTCACGTGGAGGCGCCGCAGCAATCCGCCGCCGAGGCGGTATCGGACGCCGAGGGCGACTTCCGTACGGGCCCGATCTGGCGAGCCCTCGAGGAGGCGCCCAGAATCGCGCTGTGTCATCAGCCGACGCCGCTGCAAAGCGTCCCCCGTCTGGCAGCCGAACTCTCGCTGCAGCGGCTCTACTTGAAGCGCGACGACTGCACCGGTCTGGCGTTGGGCGGCAACAAGGCGCGGAAGCTCGAGTATCTCCTCGCCGAGCCCGAGGCGATCGACGCGGATGTCATCCTGACCACCGGCGGTGTCCAGTCGAATCATGCCCGCATGACGGCTGCCGCAGCATGCCGCCTCGGGAAGCGGTGTGTGCTCGTGCTGGGCGACCCGGAACCCGAAAACAGCCAGGGAAACTACCTGCTCGATCAGCTATTTGGCGCCGAGACCCGGTTTCTCCCAGGCGCATCCGCCGACGAACTTCAACAAGCGCTGGAGACGGTGGCGCTTCGCGAGCGGGAACAGGGTCGACGGCCGTATATAATTCCTCTGGGTGGCTCGACTCCGGTCGGGGCGCTGGGTTATGTGCGGGCGGTGGCCGAGTTGGCCGACCAGGCAGCAGCCGAAGGTCTTGAGGTGAATGCGATCGTTGTCGCGACCGGCTCGGCCGGCACGTTGGCGGGGATTCTCCTCGGGGTTCAGAGCTTTCTGCCCGGCGCCCGCGTGTACGGAGTGAGCGTGAGCGGCGATGTGGAGCGGGGGCAATCCCGCTGTCAACCGATTGCGTCGGGAGCCGCTGAGTTGCTCGGAACGTCATGGGACGTTCCACAGACAGAGATACGGGTGTTCGATGACTGGGTTGGACCCGGCTACGCGATCGAAACCCCCGAATGTCTGCACGCGCTGGATTTAACTGCCCGAACCACAGGGGTGCTGCTGGACCCCGTTTACACGGGCAAGGCCATGGCGGGCTTGATCGGCCTCCGGGAGAGAGGCGAGATTCGTTCCGACGAGAACGTTGTATTCTGGCACACAGGCGGAGTCCCCGCTCTGTTTGCCTTCAACCATCTCTTTTCGGCCGATTGAGCGGGAGTAAGAGAAGACTATGGAAACCGAGAAGTCGACCTGGCGAACCAAGGTCGGCCTCGCCGAAATGCTGCGCGGCGGGGTGATCATGGACGTAACTAACCCTGAACAGGCACTCATTGCCGCAGAGGCAGGCGCAGTTGCGGTGATGGCCCTGGAGCGGGTGCCGGCCGACATTCGTGCTCAGGGCGGGGTGGCCCGCATGACCGATCCCAAGATCATTCGCGGGATCATCGCCACGCTTCGGGAACAGAACTACGAGATCCCCGTGATGGCCAAGGCTCGGATCGGACACTTCGTGGAAGCTCAGATCCTGGAAGCGCTGGGTGTGGACTTCATCGACGAAAGCGAAGTCCTGACCCCCGCGGACGAAGAATTCCACATCAACAAGCACATGTTTCGAGCCCCGTTTGTCTGCGGCTGCCGCAACCTGGGTGAGGCGCTCCGTCGTGTCGGCGAAGGCGCGGCGATGATCCGAACCAAGGGCGAAGCCGGCACGGGCAACGTCGTCGAGGCCGTGCGTCACATGCGCTCGGTTCAGGGCGGGATTCGCCGCCTGGCATCACTCCGCGAAGAAGAGCTGATGACTGAAGCCAAAAACCTCCAGGCTCCTTTCGAACTCGTATGCGAGGTCGCTCGAACCGGGAAGCTGCCCGTTCCTAACTTCAGCGCCGGCGGATGCGCCACGCCGGCCGACGCGGCGCTAATGATGCAACTCGGAGCCGAAGCGGTGTTCGTCGGGTCCGGTATCTTCAAGGCCGCCGCCAACGTGGCCGATGCCGACGAGCGACGGGCAATCACGCTTCGCCGTGCCAAGGCGATCGTCGATGCGACCACCTTTTACGACGACCCGCACAAACTCGCAGAGGTGTCCACCGATCTCGGCGAGCCGATGTCGGGCCTGGATGTGCGCTCGATGGACCCGAAGGACCTCCTGGCTACTCGCGGCTGGTAGAGTCATCAAGATACCGGGTGTTCGGCCGGGGCGCGCTGGTGCGTGCCCCGGCCGGATTTGTTTTCAGGGGCCCGGATGCTACATGATGCGGGCCGTCTCGGGAGATCCGGGGCAGGTCCTGGAGTGAAACAACAGGTACGTGTCGCAACTCAACATCGGAGTTCTGGGCCTTCAGGGAGATGTCGCGGAGCACCTGGCCAGCCTCTCGCGCTGCGGAGTCGCCGGCTGCAGGGTTCGTCGAGCAGGCGAACTCGCCGAGGTGGATGGCCTGATCATTCCAGGCGGTGAGAGCAGCACGATTGGAATGCTGCTGGACCGCTTCGGGCTGATGGTGCCGCTGCGAAAGCGAATTCGGGGGGGAATGCCGGTCTACGGCACATGCGCCGGCCTGATTCTTCTTGCCACGGAGATCGAAGGAAGCCGTCAAACTCGCATCGGCTGTATGGATGTTGCCGTCCTCCGCAACGCGTACGGCCGGCAGGTGGACAGCTTTGAAGCGCCACTTCAGTTCCGCGACGAAGATCAACCCCCCATGCGGGGAATCTTCATCCGGGCTCCCCGAATCACGCGCCTTCTCGATCCGAAAGTTCAGGTGCTGATGGAAGCGCACGGTGATCCGGTCCTGGTGCGCCAGGGTACGATGCTGGCAGGCTCCTTTCATCCCGAGTTGACGGATGACGCCCGGGTCCACCGCTACTTCGTGGAAATGGTACGCCACGGGTGAACGTCTCGCGCCGAACGCTTCTCTGGGCGCCCGTGCTCGCTGCCGCGCGGGGCGCCGGCGCCCAGCAAGTGCAGACCGGGGGCGAACCGCTTGTCTCACTGTGGCAGTGGCCCTTGCGGCGGGTGGTGGAGGTGGCGGTCGCAGTGGACGGCTCTCGAGTCATTGCGGTGGATCGAGAGGGTTGGGTCCTCTGTTTCAGTCGTTCGGGACAGCGGCTCTGGCGCCAGAGTATCCCCAACACCGAGCGCGTCATCATTGCAAGAGATGGCCTGCTTGCGCTCGCCTACGGGGTTCGGAACCCCCACAACTGCCGGGTCACATTTCTGGATCGGCGAGGACGACGATTTGCCCGAGTCGACCTGAATGAGCCGCCTCGGTACGTCGCGGTCGCACCTGATGGCGGTGGCGCGGCGATTGCGGCAGGGAGTTCGGTTGTGCTGTGCAGCCGTACCCCCGAGGGCATCCGAACCCGAGTGGTGGATGTTCCTGGCGCCCCCGCCCAGATCGCGGTGGGCCCCAATGGGGGCTACTTCGTGGCGCTGCAGTCGCCACCCGAAGTGCGTCTGATCCGGTCCGACGGCTCCACCGCCTGGAAGCGCACCACTCCTGGCGCACGAGCCTGCAGCGTGTCGTCCTCCACACGGGGGAAGCACGTTGCGGTAGCCGTGGATGGCCCCGATGAAGACGTCTCCGTCACATTGCTCACCGAGCACAATCGAACGCTGTGGTCGGCGACGCGGCCCGGACGCTTCCCGAAGATTCGTCTCTCACCCGACGGAAGCACAACGATCCTGAGCTATGAGCACCGGCTCGACCACGAAGGTGATCGCAGGTTTGAGAGAAAGCTGAGCTTCTTGCCCACAGGCGGCACGACGACCTGGACCAAAGGCGGCGCCTACACCTCCCCATTGGGTTTGGGAGTGACCGATGGAGGCGCCTGGGTGACGGCCCTTGATGCCCGCGCCGACGGAAACCCGCCCCGACTGCGCCTGTTCAGCCGCGAAGGCGTCACCCGGTATAGTCTGCCGTTCCTGGTCGGAGTGCTCATCGCCACGTCAAGTGCCGATGGCCGCTGTGTGGCGGCCTATCGGCAAGACGGTGTCCTGGAACTCTTCGAGCTCCGCCTCACCAGTGAGACTACGGCGCCTTGACCTTCAGGCGAGTGGTAACACCATTGCCCGCCAGGTCGATCACCCGGATCTCCAGCATCTGTTCACCCGACTTCGGCGCCGTCGCGACAAATCGGAACGTCTCCATGGCACTGTCCCAGATGCCGTCTTCACTGTCGATGGCAGACCAGTCCCCCTCGCCGAAACGGAACTGGGCTCCCTTGAGGGACACCTTTCCGGTGGCGTTGCCGGTAACCACCAGACGCCGATCCGCTTCGTAGACCACGCCACGTTCGAACACGAAGAGCTGCGGCGGAGTGTTGCTGACGATCACGGGCTCGGAGACCGCCACGTCCAATTGTGAATCGTTTGGGTTGCTCGCCGCGTCCGAGACGACCACACGCAGCAGGTAGATGCCGTCGGCCACCTTGCGAGTGTCCCATTCCGCGGATGCGAGGCGGGTGACACCGTCGGCATTGGCTGCGGAGGATGCACCGGGAGACTCCTGCACAAACCGCTGGATCATATCCCGGGCCTGCCGCACCTTCTCCTCGCGCTGGACCGCGGTGAGAGTGGAGTCCTTTTCAAGCTGCTCTCGGAAGCGCTTCAGCGCATCTTCGACATTGCTCGAGCGGGTGGGAGCCGGGGGAGTGCCGGGGGACGCGAGAGGGAGAGGCGGAGTTACGGACGGACTGGTCGGAGCAGCGGCTGCCGGCGTCGGCTTTCCAATGGGAATCCACGTGCGGCCACCGTCGGCACTGTAAGACACCTGATAGGTGAGGGTGTCCTTCTCGGGGTCGATGGCGCTCCAGCGCAGGGATGCCGCCCCTCGGAGCAACTCCCCACCCAGTGGCGCCGCCAGCGTGAGCTTGGGCGCCTGGTTTCGCGGCAGGTAGTAAACACTCACGTCGCGAAGCGACGGCGACCCCTGCGCAGCCTCGAGAAACACGCGGTACTGCAGGAAACGGGCGGTCGGACTCTGGACGAAGTTGCCCGTGGGACGATTGTCGACTGCCGCCCAGGCGCTCCACCCGGCATCCGGTTCGGGCGAGTCTCCACTGCGAGTCTCCACCTTAAGGGCGCCTCCGGGAGGAAGGGTACCGGTATAACGCACACGCCCCCACTTCGCCGGGACCCGGGCATCGTGAATGGTGGACTCGAACCAGCCCTTCTCCGCGAAGTCCACGCCGTATACGCTGCCGGTATTGCAGCTCCCGGCGAGAATGCGACCGTCGCTCGCCCATCCGATGGAGGTGAACATCGCTCGCCTCGGCTCAGTGAGGAAGGATCCCACGCCGCTCGGCTCCACCCGGAGCACGGCGTTCGCACACGCGGCATACAGGGTGCCGGTCGGATCTCCCACAAGACCGTAGATGGCGCCTTTGGACTTGTTGAAGTGGAGTCGCGGCCTCCCATCGGGCTCGATCTTCCAGATCTCTCCTGAAGGGGCGCAGGCGGCGTAGACATTCCCCCGGGAGTCGGATGCGATTCCCGTGATCGCCGCCTGAGAGGTGTCGTAAACCGTCTCACGAGCGGCCACTTCGTCAGATCTCCGGAATCGGTAAAGGGTTCCATCCTCGGCGGTACCGGCGTAGAGCGTGTCTTCCCCAACAGCGTGAAGGGCGGAGATCGATTGACCAGGGACGCTCCCCAGAAGCGTCATCGTCGTACCGCCCGGGGGAAGGGTGTAGATCTCTCCGGTTGGCCCGACACCCGCGTAAAGGCGACCCGAGGGAGTCACGGCCACCGCCAGCACCTGCCGGCTCCCTCCGGACTCGCTGCGACCGAGAGAGAGCACCGTCTGAGATTTGCCGTCCGGCGTCAGGCGAACTACCTTACCGCTCGGCGCTGTGCCGGCGTAGACCGCGCCGGCAGCATCAACGGCGAGGGAGTGCACCGCTATCTCGCCGGTTCGGAGCACCACCTCGCTCTTGCCGTCCGCGCCGACCTTGAGCACCTGACCCGTGTGGCCCGTTCCCAGGTAGACGACGCCTCCCGCGACGGGTGCGGCAGCGACGGCCCAGACCATCGGCTCCGCCGTTTCGGCCAATCGCCGAAGACGTGGAGCGAGACGAACCTCGCCGTTTGTGGTAACCACCGTGTTTTCAAACGTCCCGCGCTCAAAATCCGAGGCTGTGGTCTGATTCCAAACTGAGGCCGCTCGACCGACAAGCGGCGGGTCCGCAGGGGTGGCGGGGGGCAGTACGCCGGCGCCAGGTGTGCTCGCGGCGCGCGCTCCCGGCGCCGACGGTCCACCCGCGGATACAGCGCCGGCGGCGGCTTTCTGACCCGCAGCCTTGAGTGCCGCTTCCTTCTCGCCGGGCTCCGGACTGAAGATCAGGTGTCGCAGCTCGCCGTCAATCCGGATGGGCACCGAAAGTTCATCATCGGCACTCAAGGTGACAGGGGGTCGGACGCCCGAGCCGGGAAGTCCGGGTGGTGCAAGGATCAGACCGCCGCCTCCGCCGGCTGGGGTCGGCGGTCGCTCCTGATGGTCCGGCTTCTGGACCGTGATGGTAAGGGTCTGAACGCCGTTAAGCACCCACTCGGAGTCCTGAACTTCTTTGAACTCGTCGCGCTCGCTGCGAAGCGGAGTCGAGCGAGTACTTCGCACCAGGTCCGCCAGATGGTTCGGGAGCTGAGTCAGCTTCTCGCCCTGCACGGAAAACCCGGCGCTGGGAAAGACCATTCGAAGCACGAGCTGGTTATTGCGCTCCCGCGTGACGAAGCGACTCACTGCCTGTTCCAGCGTTCCATCGAGCGCGAGTTGCGGCGCGCCCAATCCACCACCGACGCCGCCTCCGCCCATCGAACCTAAATCGACCCGCGTGCCGCCACCGTGAACCACCAGAACCGCCCGGCCGGAAGCCGCCTCGGCGGGAACGGTGAAGGGAAGCTTCAGGAGCTTCGCTTCTCCCCGGTAGGGTCGAACCACCACCCCCAGTTCTCCCTTTTCACCCGGCTCAAAACGATCCTGGCTGAGGAACAATCGCTCCACCGTGGCCGTGTGCCGTTTCTCCTCGAAGGTCACCGACATGTCGACACTCTTGATGCCGACCCGGCGGTAAGGATTGGCGGTGAGGATCCCCAGCACTTCTTGCAGTTCCCGCACTGAGATCAAATCGATCGACGCCGGGTCGAAGTACACGTTTTTGCGCTCGATCCGCCCCGCGCCGTCGGTCTCGACCGTCAGCTCCACCCGAGCCGTGGTGTCCGCCGGAACGGGCCGGATTGAGAACAGGCCCTGGTTCACTGCCAGAGGGATGAGCTGGCCCACGAGCAGCGGATGGTTGGCTGCGAACACGTGGAAGTTTCGGCTGCGCCCCGTGGTCTCGTCGCTCACTCGATAGGTGACGGGAATCATCGCGGCTGCCGGCCCCACTCGAGCCGCGACCGAGTACGGGCGGTCCTGGACCAACGTCCCCTGGATCTCTCCCGTGGAACCGATCTTGTGCGACACCTCGTACCCGGAGAACACCTCGTGGATCCATGCCGTGGTGATCGGGAACTGAGTGGCCCCGAGCTGCATCATCGGGTGCCCGAACGCCAGGAGCCGATCTCCTTTCCGATAAGTCACCGTGCCGATCGCGCTCATCTCCACATCGCCCGTCATCAGCGAAACGCCGATCGCGGCTCCGGGGGTCAGCTCTGCGCGAAATGGCTTTTCCATGCCGCCGGGTCCGGCCACAACGTTGAGGTTGAACGGCTTCAACAGTTCCGCCGCGCGATCCAACCGGGAGCCGCTCAAGCCGCTCACCGTAACCGGCAGCGCCAGCGGACGAAACCGACCTCGACCGGCAGTCACCATCTCCACGCCCGCCGGTACCGCCGCAACTGAGCTGCCGCTCTGCAGCTCGGGTAGTTTGGGATCGAGGGCCTCCAGCATGCTCTCAATGGGAGTCACCATCCCAAGTGCATCCTTGGCCCAGGCATCACCCATCGAAAACGCGCCGAGCAGCTTCCCGTTCACATAGATGGGGCTGCCGCTCATTCCCTGAATGAGATAGGCGCTTCTCTGGCTGATCGGTCCCCCGGAGAGCTTCACCAGTACAAGAGGCTGACCCACATTCGCCTTGGGGAGCACTCCCACCACTTCGACGTCGAACCGCTCGATGCGGGCGCCGCGAAAAACGGTGAGGCCGTAGCCCTTCATTCCGGGCTGAACTTCCGAAACAGACATCAGCGCATCGCCAGGCGGAGGGGTCGCCGGCAACGCTTCCGTCACGGCCGCCCGAGAGGGCGACGCCAACGGCACGATGCGACCCGCGGCGGGTTTCACGACCTTCGCAGCCGGAAGGATTGTCTTCGGCTTCGACGATCCGGGCGAAGCGGCAGCTCCCAAAGCAAGTCCGCCCACCAGGAGGGCTACCAGAGGCTGTTCTGTCCGCCGAATGGCCATGAGTATCCACCTTTCGCGCTCCGCCTCGCGGAGCACGCATACCAGAGCGACATCGGTCCACCGCGTCAGTGCAACCCGAACCAACTGTGCTTATGTCTGCACTCACACATTCACACGATACGAGGTCAGTCCCTGTGACAACCATCGGCAAATGGTTCCAGGGGAATCAGGTCAGCTTCTGAAGGGGCGCATACGCCAGAACCAGCCGCTTTGATCCGTGAGCCGGAAAGACCACCGTTACCTCTTCATCATCACCACTGCCAACAGATCTCGTAACAATCCCCTCCCCAAATCGGGAGTGCTTTACCCGATCTCCGGCTTTGAAGCGGCCTTTTCCCTCCTCAGGGATCCGCGGCGCGATGGGACGAGGCGCAGTGGGCGAACCACCGCGGCCCACCGGAGCCACCGCCGGACGCATCGCCGACGAAGCGGCGGCTCCGCTCCGGCACGCGGAACCCGCTGTCGGAGGCGTGCCCGCCGCTGCTGCGCCACGGGCAGGCGGCGGCGCAGGGCGGTCGAAGCAGTGCTCGGGGATTTCCCGCAAGAAGCGGCTCGCCATCTGCCACCGCTGAAGTCCGAAGACCGTTCTGCGGCGTGCGTGGAGCAGGTAGAGCTGTCGTTGGGCTCGTGTGATCCCAACATAGCAAAGCCGGCGCTCCTCTTCCATCTCCGACGGGTTGTCGCGAGCGCGTGAGTGCGGAAAGATGTCCTCTTCCATGCCGCAGAGGAACACCTGTGGAAACTCCAGACCTTTGGCGGCGTGCAGCGTCATCATGATCGCCGCGTCGGCATCGGCCTTCAGCGTGTCCACATCCGACATGAGCGCCATCTGCTCAATGAAGCGGTCCAGGCCCTCTCCCACCTGATCGTCGAACTCACGGGTGACATTGATGAATTCATCCACGTTCGCCACCCTGTCCCGGCTCTCCAGGGTGTTCTCTTCTTGAAGAGCCCGGCGATACCCGGTTCGGTCCAGCAGCTCCTGAACGAGCGCCGTCACGTTTAGCTTCTCCTTGTAGTCCGCCACCACGCCCACCACACGGACGAGATCGAGGACCGCGCTCCGAGCCTTGGGAATCAGGCCGTCGACTTCACGGGCACGGGACATGGCGTCGAACAGGGAGATCCGCTCCGCGGCGGCGAACGCCTCCAGACGCTCGATAGACTTCTCCCCCACCCCGCGGCTCGGTGCATTGAGCACGCGCTTCAGGGCCAGGCTATCCGCGGGATTGAAGATCAGACGGAGGTAACACAGGATGTCCTTGATCTCTTTTCGATCGTAGAAGCGAACGCTCCCGATCAATCGGTAAGGGATCCGGCGGCGCCGAAAGACATCTTCAAGCACCCGCGACTGTGCGTTGGTCCGGTAGAGGCAGGCGAAGTCGCGATAGCGAACGGTGACCCCGTCCACCTGACCTTCGACCGTCTGGGCGATGAAGCGGGCCTCATCCGTCTCATCCTCTGCAGTCAGCAATACCAGCGGCTGGCCCTGCGGGTTCTCGGTCCAGAGGCGCTTGTCGCGTCGACCCGAGTTCTTGCTCACAATCGCGTGGGCGGCATCCAGGATGAGTTGGGTGGAGCGGTAGTTCTGTTCAAGCTTCAGGATTCTGGCGTCGGGGTAATCTTCCTCGAAGGCAAGAATGAATCCGACATCCGCGCCCCGCCAACCGTACACCGACTGATCGTCATCACCGACAACGCACAGGTTGCGATGGCCGGACGCCAACCGCGTCACGAACTCATACTGCGATCGGTTCACGTCCTGATACTCATCGATCAGCACGTGCTCGAAACGACGACGATAGAGATCGCCCAACTCGGACCCGGGCTCCAACAGGTGCACGGCTGAGACGATGAGATCATCGAAGTCCAGCGCGTGGTTCTCCCGCAGCCGCCTCTGGTACTCCCGGTAGACTCGGGCGATGGTCTGGTCGGACGCCGTAACGGCCCGTGCCGACGCCTGCTCTGGGTCGATCAGCTCTTCCTTCCAACGGGAGAGGGCGGACAAAACCTGACGGGGCTTGTACGTCTCCGAGTTGACACCCAGTCGGGTGAGCACCTCCCGCATCAGGGTCATCTGATCCGAGTCATCGAACACGACAAAGTCACGAGGTACTCCGATGCTGCCTCCGTCCTGCCGAAGCATCCGCGCGGAGATGGCGTGGAACGTCCCCATCCAGAGCATCTTCGCCGGGGGTCCCACCAGGTGCTCGATCCGCTCCCTCATCTCGCCGGCGGCTTTGTTCGTGAAAGTAACCGCCAGAACTCGGCCGGGATACACCCCGTGCCGAATGAGATTAGCCACCCGGTACGTCAACACGCGGGTCTTGCCGCTGCCCGCGCCCGCGAGGACCAGCATCGGACCGGCAATATGCGCCGCCGCCTCGCGCTGAACGTCATTCAGCGCATCGAGCAGGTCTCGCCCACCCTCATTCATTGATTCGGACTCCCGTCCTCAGCATTTGCGGTCGCGGAGCCCAGGAACAGCTTCCCGAGTTGCACCGCCATTCCCGCCGCGGGCATATTATCCCTAACCCCCCATGAAGAAACCGACAACTCCCCGATTTGGAAGCGCGCTCCTCGCAGCCGTCGCCTCGTTCGGACTCGCCATCGTTTCCGCGGTGGGCAGTCATAGCCGCCCCTTGCGAGCGCCCGAAACGGCGCCTTTCGCGGCCCGACGCGCCCTCGGTCACCTGCCGATCACCTTTGTGGAGAACCAGGGTCAGATCCAGGGAGATGCTCCCTTCTATTTGCCGGGCAAGGATCGCGTTCTCTACTTCCATCGCGGCGGCATGACCGTTCGTCGGGAAAACGGGGGCGGAGCGTGGGTGTTCCGGCTCGGGTTTGTGGGTGGGGATCCAAACGTGGCTCCCGTCTCAACAGAGAGATCCGCGGGCGTTGTGAACATTTTTCGGGGCGACGAGAAGCGGTGGCGGACCGACATCGGCGCTCACACCGCGCTGGAGTATCGTCAGGTCTGGCCGGGGATCGACGTTGCCTACCAAGGCGCGGGCGATCGGCTCAAGTATGAGTTCCGAGTGGCCCCCGGGGCCGATCCCGGGCGGGTTCGACTCTGCTATCAAGGGATAGATTCGGCCCGAGTGCTCCCGGATGGAACCCTCGAGATCTCGACGCCCGCCGGCTCCTTCGTCGATGAAAAGCCGTTAGTCTATCAGGAGCGCGACGGTCATCGGCAGGAGGTGCCGTCGTCGTATTGGGTGCGGCAAACGCAGGGGGCCTGGGAATACGGCTTCCATCTCGGCGCGTACGATCCCAAACTCCCCCTCGTGATCGACCCGGCGACCTTTGTGTATGTCTCCTTCATCGGTGGCGCGGCGGACGATGCCGCGAACGGGATCGCGGTTGACCCGGCGGGGCATGTCTACGTTGTGGGGACAACGGCGTCTGCCGAAGGCAGCATGCCGGTTAAGGTGGGCCCAGACCTGACCTATAACAGCGGTGAACTCCCGTCGGATGCGTTCGTGTGCAAGCTCGCTGCGGACGGCTCCAGTTTCATCTGGCTCGGGTACATCGGCGGAACCGGCATCGAGACGGGGAACGGCATCGCGGTGGACGCCTCCGAGCGCGTCTATGTCTGCGGCGCCGCGTCGGACTACACCGATTTGACCGACGACTCGTTTCCTGCGGTTCGACACGGGGACCGATCCTTCAACAACCCCGGCCGCCCTGGTCGGGATGGATGGTTGCTCGGGATTGAGGCCAGAGGAGACGCGCTCTTCTACGGGGGCTTCATGGGAGGGTCGCTCGACGATGTCGCCAACGCGATCGCCGTGGGCGCCGACGGTCGCGTCTACTTCGTGGGCTCCACCAACTCGCCGGAAGACTCCTTTCCAGTGCGGTTGGGGCCACAAATCACCTACCCGGCAGGCGCATCCGCCAGCGGTTTTATTGGTTGCTTCGGATCGCTGCTCGAAGAGAAGGTTTACGGCGGCTACATCGGGGGCGCTGGACAGACCTTCATTTCCGGGGTCACGGTCAACAGCGCCGGTCAGGCGATCGTCGTCGGCGCCACCAACTCCACTCAGGCAAGTTTACCGGTTACAATTGGGCCGGACCTGACCTACAACGACACCGGCGCCGCCGGTGATGCGTTCGTCGCCCTGGTGGCGCCGGACGGCCTGCGGTTGGATGCCTGTGGCTACATCGGCGGACAAGCGGCCGACGAAGGACGCGGGGTGGCGGTGGACAGCAGCGGCGGAATCTATGTCTGCGGCTCCACCGCCTCCACGCAGTCGAGCTTTCCTGTGGTCCAGGGGCCTTCGCTCGTGCAACGAGGTCTGAGTGACGCCTTTGTCACCAAATTGACGCCCGGAGCCGAGAGCATCGTCTACAGCGGCTTCATCGGCGGAGCCGGCGAGGATCGGGCACTGGCCATCGCCGTGGACGACATCGCCGGCGCCGTGGTCGTGGGCGCCACACAATCCGCCGGCACGCAGGGCTTTCCCCTGTGGGCCGGTCCGGATTTGCGGCTTGCAGGCAAACAAGATGCGTTCGTGGCCCAGGTCGTACCCACGGGCCGCTTCTTGCGCTTCTGCGGCTACATCGGTGGAGAAAACCTGGAGGAGGCCAGATCGGTCGCTATCGGTCCGGATGGCTCCATCCTGGTGACCGGCGTCACCAACTCTACCGAGGCCCAGACGTTCCCGGTGCTCCGCGGACCGATCGTGGAGGCGCGAAGTCAGGTGGAGGCGTTCGTAGCGGCGATCGATGCGGCGCGACCTCCATACGGGGGTCGCGCTCCCAGCGTCAGCTGGCCCTCACCGTCTGCGGCGGGGAACCTGACCAATCCGGTCACGATCGCGTTCTCGATCAGCGACACCTTTGGCAACAGTTGGGATCTGTCCCTGGACGGCAAACTCTTCACCACCGGTACGGCCCGGGAGTTTTCTACGTCTGTCCCGCTCCCGGCCGGCACCCACCTCCTGGAACTCGTGGTTCGGAACACCTCTGCCTTCCGGGTGCTCACTCGCACGTTCGCGGTCGGAACCCGCGATCGAGTGCCCCCGAACGTCACCATTCGCTCCCCGCGTGACGATGCTCGGACGCCGAGTCCAGTTCCGATCCTCATCGACATTCTCGATGACAGCGTGGTGAGTTGGACGTTGACGTTTGACGGGGCTCAGATCCTGGAGGGACAGGCGAGGGGTCGGGGAGCAGTCGCCGCAGAGCAGACAGCCACCACCGGCGTCCACAAGATGGTGATCGATGTATTGGACGGCCGGGGCAATCGGGCTAAGATCGAGCGGACCTTTACAGTGGGCTCCGGTGGATCGGATATCACTCCACCCGTGCTGCAAATCACCTCGCCTCCCCCGACTGCTACGGTTCAGCCCAACCCGGTCAAGCTGAAAGTGAACATCAACGATGACTCGGATGTGACGTGGGTTGCGAAGGTTGACGGCGCCCAGATTGAGACCGGCACCCGAAAGGGTGTCGATGCCATCAATCTGTTGAAAACGCTGAGCGCCGGCAACCACACCCTTCAGGTGACCGCTACCGACGCCGCCGGAAACGTCGCAACGCAGGAGCGCAACTTTACCGCTGGAGGGGCATCCTCGGATCGGACTGCACCGAAGATCACCTTCGTCAAGCCGAAGCCGGGCGCTCGATCCACCTCTCCTGTGCTCATCCAGGCCAACATCTCGGATGCCAGCGATGTCTCGTGGGACTTGAAGGTCGACAACGTCATCGTGCAGAGCGGCGTTACTCGGGGAACGAATGCCGTCAATGTGAGAGTGAATGTCCCCGCGGGCGAGCACGACCTGCGGATCGACGCTCGCGACGGCCCCGGCAACACGTCCTTCAAGTCACAGAACGTGTTCGTAAACGGGAGCTAGACAGGACGAGGAGACTCGGTGAGTGGCGCCGCTTCGACCCAACTCACCGAGTTTCCTTGCAGTCGACTGAAGCGCCGCGCTTCTCGCGTTCAGCCGCTTCGGCGGGCAATTCGTGTTACAATCTGCCCGCCGGCAGGTACAGGTCGTCCTTTAACTTCCAGACGGTTCGACCCTACCATGCATCAAGGCGCCACCTGCCTACCCTTCCCCTGTCGAGATCGCTCCTCGAGGTTCGCTCGGTGTGCCGGCGCACTCAACCCCACCTCTCTTGACCGCTGAAAACCTGATGTCTCGCGCAATTACGACCGCACAGCCACTTCAAGTGCAGACGCAGCAACCCGGGCCCGGCGCTCTCTCCCTGGTCAGCCAGGATGCGTTGGACCGGGCCGCCGACTGCCTGCTCACCGCTCGGCAATCCTTGGATGTGCCGAATCGAAGCGAAGCCGACGCCGTGCAATTGGTCCGCACCGCCGCCGGGATTATTCGAGCCGCGCTCGACCAGGCCTGATCAACCCAGGCAACCACTCAGCCCGCCATCCGGCCGCCTGCAAAGCCAAGGGCCGCGGCGATCATGAGGAGCGCCACCAGGACTGCGGCGGCGGCGGGGGGCGGTAGACGAATGAGGGTGGCACGAGCGACCAGTTCGGACTGGGCCGAGAGCTTTTTCGCAAGTTCCACGACGCGGGACTCCTGGGCGCTTCCGAGGCTGGCGATCGCCGCCGTGGATCGTTCCGCCTCAGCTTTAACGACCGAGTGAAGCTCGCGCACGGCTTCTCGGGTCTGGCTGAGTTCGGATCGCACAGAGTCACAGTCCGCCTGGGCGGCGAGTTGAGCGGCCTCAAGCCGAGCAGCCAGTTGACCCGAAAGACTACCGAGCCCGGATTCAAGCCGTCCGTCGAGTTCAGAACAACGGCCATCCAGAAGGGCCTCGAATCCTGTAACGCGCCCGACGCACTCGTCCACCGCGGCGGCCTGATCCGAGGCGGTCCTGGTCAGTTCTGCACGGGTCTCCCCGAGAGCGGACTCCAGACGATCAGCCTTCTGTTCCAGCGCCTCCATCGCCTCAACCCACAGGGGGTTCGGCCCGGAGTCTCCGACCGCATTCTGCTGCATCACCCGCTTGCCGGCGATAACCTCATCCAGCGCCTGGACGAAGTGCTTCTGCAGAATTCGCTTGGTCTCATCCGGACCCTCGCCGGAAGCAGCGATCTGGGCCGCCTTCAAGACAGCGTTTCGAATGTCGCCGCCACTGACCTCATACTTCGCCGAGAGCTCTGCAAAATCGACGTCGGAGCCAAGAGGCGTCCGGCTTGGATGAATCTGAGCTTCCCAAATTCGCTCACGCTCGGACTGCCCCGGCAGGAGAAAGAGGATGTGCGTCCGAATCCGTCGCTCGAACGCCGGATCGAAGTTGGACGCCATGTTCGTGGCGAAAATCACCACGCCATCATAGTCTTCGAGCTCTTTCAGAAGAATGTTGACCGACTGATTGGCCTCTCTCTCATACCCCGCCGTTACCGAACTGAAGCGACGTGCCGCAATACTGTCCGCCTCGTCGAAAAAGAGCACTGCCTCTTGAGCGCGCGCCTCGCGAAACACCGCCCGGATGTTCTTGCCGGTCTCACCGGCCCAACAGCTCTCCAACTCCGAGTATCTGACGCGCAGCAGCTTGCGACCCAGGGTGAACGCGACTGCTTCCGCGCAGATGGTCTTTCCCGTGCCGGGCGGGCCCGCGAAGTTGAAGGCGAGTCCGAGCGCGGTGGGATGCCGTTCGCCGAGCCCCCATCGCGTGAAGATGAGTTGGTTCTTCTCAATCTGTGTGAGAGCTTCGAACAACTGACGACGGGTGGCGTCTGGAAGCACGACGTCGGTGAAGCTCCGCCGGGGCGAGATCAACTCCACCAGGTTGTTCGTCTTCCGCTCCAGACCCAACAATTCACGCCACATGCTCAATCTCCAACCTCGCCGATCTGATACTTCCGTTTAACAGAACGATGCGGCGGCCGAAAGGGTTGCTCTGCCGTACAACCGGGCAACACAACCGTGCCCATTCGAATCGTCTGCCGGAGAATTCGATCATGAGTGAGACCTTCTTGTCCCCCGATCTGCGGTGCCCGCGACAGCATGGCGCGGTGTCCGACTCGGGAGGACGTCGGGCTGTGTTTCTCGACCGGGATGGCGTATTGATTCCCGACACCGGGTATGCCAGCGATCCCGACCGCCTTGAGTTGCTGCCGGGAGTCGGCGCGGCCGCTGCAAAGCTGCGGACGGCGGGGTTTCGGCTCGTGGTGGTTACCAACCAATCGGGGATCGCACGCGGGATGTTCTCGGAGGGGCGGTTGCACGAGATGCACGAGGCCCTCCGGCGTGCCCTGGCCGCGTTTCAAGTGTCTCTTGACGGGATCTACTACTGCCCTCATCACCCCGAGGCACAAGAGTTGCGCTATTCCCTCGACTGCGATCACCGAAAGCCGAACCCTGGAATGCTCCGCAGTGCGGCTGAAGCGCTGAAGTTGGACCTCTCATCCTCCTGGCTCATCGGAGATCGGCACGGCGATTTGCTCGCGGGAAAGCACTCAGGGTGTAGAGTGGTGCTGGTGAGGACCGGCGAGCCCGTGACTCCGGAAGCGCTGCAATTGGCGGACCTGGTGTGCGATGATCTCGGCGAGGCCGCTGACGCGATCCTGCGGACGGAAGACGCTGCTCACACGTCGTAAACTACCAGTTCGACTTCAACGAGAACCAGCTATGAATTCAACAAAATACGTTCCCCTGGAGGAGCGAGCATCCGACTTGATCGATGCCGGTGTCCGAGCCTGGCAACACCTCCAGCGGTACTGTATGGGCGCCGATGATCAGGTCGACAGCCTCGTGCTCCTGGGGCAACGCGTGTGGTTGCCCCACCACGAAACCGACCCGACCCGGTTTTCAACCACCCTGGAATTGATTGTTCACCCGGCTCCGGGCGCTGACCCGGAAGTTGTGGGAGAGGTGCTCAAGGCGCTCGTGGCGGCGGGCGACACGCACGGTCGCGTGGAGCTCAACCTGACGTTTGCTTGAGGGACCGAAGTCACGTCGGCTTCGCCACCAGTTTCTTCAGGTAGAACTCCTCGCGGTCGGGAGCCGTAAGCGTTTCTCGGAGCCACACCGCAAAACTCTCCGCTGGCACGACATACGCGAAGTGCGACTGCCCTGAAGCGTCTGGAACTTCTCGGCTGGACAGGAGACCAATGACTGTGCCCTCCATGACGCGGACCACCGGGCTGCCGCTGTCTCCCAGGCGCACCTGGCCCGTCAATACGAGCACTTCGCTGGACGGACGATCCGCGGTCAGCCTGCGGCGCTCCTTGAAATTCAGCGCGACGGCCTCCCGAGATTCCGGCTCGCCACGGGCGCCGGATGCCTGAGAAGGGCCGGTCACAATCATCAACGGCTCTCCGGGAGACAGCGCGCTGCGCATGCCGGCAAGTGTCACCGGCTTCAACTCCAGGCTGGGGGCCGAGAGCCTAAGCACCGCCACATCCAGGTCCGGATGTTTCCGGACCAGATCCGCCCGGTAGCCGACACCGTTGAGCCACGCGGTGACTTCCACATCTTCGGGCACCACATGGCCCGCAGTGAGCACCACGCCGGGCGCCACCACAAACCCGGTGCCGGAGGCCGTTGCGCCACTGGGGCGGCGGATCTTCAGCACCACTACCTTGGTGCGAAGCTGATCGAGGACCGGCTCGACTCCATCGGCCTTCTGAAGGTTGGGCACAACCTCGTCGGCCAGGAGTCGCGTCGCACTGAACGCCATGGGCAACGCGAGAACGGATCGGCGACCGATCCGACGGGTGAGATTCCACATTTGCATCTGTCTCCCGGCTATAGGACGACTGTCTCGCCCGCCGGGTTGCGCGGAAACCTCGGCGACTTCGGGCTCGGAAGTGGTTCCCGCACGAGCGTAAGGAGGAACCGCACTTCCCGCCGACAGAGAGATTGTGGGAAGTCTCAAAACGATCCCGACCAAATCGGGAGGGATCGCACACTAAGTACCCGGGCCGTTTCAACCGGTGACCGGGCCCCGTATTTCGGGGCAGCACTTGAGAGCCCTCCAGGCTGCCTTCTGACTTGGGAGCCATCTACTTGGGAGCCACCTACTCGGGAGCCAATGGTATGGATTTGGATGGGGCCCGCAAGCGGCTGGAACAGATGGCGGAGGAGATCGAGACGGTCATCGTGGGAAAACGAGCCGTCGTTGAGCGCGCGTTGGTTGCCCTGATCGCTCGCGGACATCTCCTCATTGAGGATGTGCCCGGCACAGGGAAAACCATGCTGGCTAGGGCACTCGCTCGGAGCATCGACGGGACCTTTCGGCGCATCCAGTTCACGCCGGACTTGCTTCCCGCCGACATCACCGGCACCTCGATCTACAACCAGAAGTCGGGCGAGTTCGAGTACCGGCAGGGCCCCATCTTCGCCCACGTCGTGTTGGCGGACGAAATCAACCGGGCCACGCCGAAGACTCAATCGAGCCTGTTGGAGGCGATGGAAGAGTTCCAGGTGACCGCGGATGGGGAGACTCGACCGCTGCCCAAACCCTTCTTCGTGATGGCGACGCAGAACAACATCGAATATCAGGGCACCTACCCACTTCCGGAGTCCCAATTGGACCGCTTCGTCATGCGAGTCTCGATGGGATACCCCGAACCGAAGGATGAAGTCTCGATACTAGGTCGTCTTTCGCACGGTCACCCGATCCATCAAGTACGGCCCGTGATTCACAGCACCGAGGTGGAGGAGATCTGCGACCAGGTTCACAGCATCGCCGTGCAGGATCCGGTTCGGGAGTACATCGTGGATCTGGTGAATGCCACCCGAGAATCTCCCCACCTGGTGCTCGGAGCCAGTACCCGGGCGTCGCTGGACCTGCTCAGATCCTCGCAGTCTCTCGCGCTGCTTCGGGGCCGCGGCTTTGTGCTTCCAGATGACGTAAAGGAGTTGGCGGGACACGTCCTCTCCCACCGTTTGCTGCTTCACCCGGACGCCCGGATGAAGCGGATGACGGCGGCTCAGATCGTTGCGGATCTCTTACGAGTGGTTCCGGTGCCGGTTCACTCCGGCCCGTAGTCCCCCACTATGGGATTTGCCAAACTCCTCGCGCTCTATGCCGCGGCGTTCTGTACCCTCCTGGTGGGATGGGTACTCAACGTCACCCAGCTCTACTGGATGGGTTGCGTGCTCGTGCTTGCTCCGATCGTGAGTCGGGCGGTGGGACGGTACGAGAGTCGCGGCCTGATCCTCTCGCGAGAGATCGCGAGAAGCGGGCACCAGGGAGACCGAATACCGGTGCGCTTCCGCGCGCAGAACCTTCTGTTTCTTCCAAAGCTCTCGCTGACGCTGTCCGATCAGCTTCCCCGTGGGCTCAGACGAGTGGAACTCGACGGAACTCCGCTCGCGCTGGTTCCTCGGGGATTTGGAGAAGCAAGCTATGAACTCCATCTCGCGCTCCGGGGGCTGCACAGCATCCCGGCTGTTGAGCTGCGTACCACGGACGCATTAGGTCTGGCGGAGTCTGTCACGGAACTGGCGCTTCCGACCGAGGTGCTTGTCTACCCCCGAATCGTCGATCTCCCGCCTCACATCGTGCCCGACTCCGGAGGCGGAGGGCGTGCCCCGATCCTCGCCGCCCGAAAGCAAGGTGAAGGGGGCAGCTTCCTCGGTGTGCGGGAGTATCGACCCGGGGATCCGCTTCGGCACGTCCACTGGCGAACGGCCGCACGGCTTGGCCAGCTCGCTGTGGTCGAGTTCGAAACCGAGGAGTCACTCGATGCCCTCATCGCCATCGAAACCCAGGAAGGGAGCGAGGTGGACCTCGGCAACGGGACCACGCTTGACCTCGCCGCGGGAGTGGCGGCCTCGCTGGCAGCCCACATCCTTTCGTCGGGAGACTCGGTCCGGTTGCTCGCTCCGGGAATGGGTTCGATGCCGTCCGGGGGGTCCACCGGCTCGGAATCGCTGGCGAATATTCTGGACACACTCGCTCGAATGAAGGCCGTGTCGGGCGCGCCTCTGTCGGACACCCTGCTTCAAACGGCGGGCAGCCTGCCCGGTGGCATGCTCGTGTGCTGGCTCACACCTCGCGTCGACGCTTCCACAGTTGCAGCCCTGAGGGTCCTTCGAGGGCTCGGGCTGCGGCCGGTGCTTTATGCACTGGGACTGCGAGGCGGCGCGAGCACTGCCGTCGCCGCCGAGTTGAACGGCTACCTCAATGAAGTTTCCGGGGCTCACATCCCGGTCATCCGAATTCCGGCGGACGATCCGATCGTTGCCCGGCTCTTGAGTTGATCTCGGGTTCAGCACCGGTGCCCCTGAGTCGGGTCAACCGGCGAATGGTCCGAAAGGATACAGATTCCGATGCAGGCCGCAGTGGTTCTGGAGTCTCGCGGCGTCGCGCTCGCTGAGCTGCGTCGTATCCTGCCCCTTTACATCGCCAGCTTGGTGGTTACCCTCACGGGAGTCGGCGCTGTCGGCATGACGGTTACCTCTACGGGCTGGACTCCGCTCTGGACCGGTCTCACGGTGATGGGGCACGCGATCAGCCTCGCGCTGCGCCTGCGGCGGGTCCCGTTCGAGATGGTTTTCTTGCCGGTGATGGTGCTGGGAGGAGCAGTCGTGCTCCAGCAGCTCATGGCAGGAAGTCCGCTTGTGGGCCTGGATGCTCCCATCGACACCCTTGCTCCCGATATGGCCGCAGCCGCCGTGGTCGGAGCGGTGGCCGTCATCCGCAGCTTTACGCTGGTCACTAACGGGGCTCTCGTATTCAGCCCCGTGCCGGCGATCAGCATGCTGGCGCTCATCGGCAGCACCAACCCCAACGCGGAGATACCGGTTTTCTTCGGACTCCTGGTCCTTGGATCGCTCTTCATCACGGGCTACGAAGGCTTGCTCCGAAGAGACCGGGTCGGCGTCAGTGCCAACAATGCGGTGCTGTTCCACCTGCTTCAGGCATGGTGCGTGACCCTGCTCGTCGTCGCAGTCGGCTTCGTGGCCGCCAACATCCTTCAGCCGATTCTCGGACCCCTCTCTCCGTTCGCTCTAGCGGCCGTGACGCAGGCGCGTACCGTCACCGGTCTGAACAACAATCAGAATCAAGCCAGCGTTGGAGCCGGGCCCATCAACCTCACGCCAGCTCCCGTCTACGAACTCTTCGCGCCCACCGGCGGACGCGTCCGAACCGGTGTGCTCACCAACTACACGGGACGAAGTTGGGCCGTCGACTACCTGGGCGATCTCTCCGAGCGACGTGCGGACGGCGAGACGATCATCACGCCCCCCGAGCAACTCGAGCGCCGCCGTGAAGTGCGCCTCTACACCTTTGACTTTCCACGAGACATGCCGCCCCCCCGGGGCGCGACCGTGACTCGAGTGGAGCAGAGGTTCATCACTCAGGGCTATGGGATTCCCGCCGGAATTCCGTCGTTGGGGCGCATCCAATCGGTGAGGTACCCCCGTTCTACGCTCACGGTGAACCCTTCAGGAGTCATCACCGGAAACGGGCACAGCGCTCCCGGACAGTTGTTCGACGTCTCCGCGGATGTCGTGGACTATCCGGCCGAGATGCTGAAGGCCGCTCCTCGCGTGAACCCCGACACTTTCCTGGAACCCGAAACGCTGGAACTGCCCAACAGCACCCAGCGCGTACAAGAGTTGGCGCGATCAATCACCACTTCGGCGAGCAACGACTACGATCGGGTCCTGGGGATCCTGGCGTACATCGAGAAGACCTGCACCTACACGCTGCAGGAAGAGCCGACGCCTCCCGGACGGGATGCCGCCGAGTTTTACCTCTTTGACACCAAGCGCGGCGCCTGCGACCTTGCCGCCACGGCGGGCGCTGTGATGTGCCGCGCGGTGGGAATTCCCGCGCGGGTGGCTGTCGGCTATGTCGCCGATGAACCTCTGCCGGGCGGCGGCGGGTTCCTGATCCGGCAGGAGCACGGTCACATGTGGTTCGAGGCATTCTTCGAGGGAGTTGGCTGGGTTCCATTCGATCCTGCGCCGCTTTCATCGACCATTCAGGATCGCCCCCTGTCTCGGTTCCGCTACTTCGTGGAGTCGCAATGGCGAAAGATCGGCGGCGGCGGTCTGGATGCGTTGCTCCTGGTCCTCGTAGTTTTCGCCACCTTTGTGGCGGCGGCCGGGCCGCTCTTCCGAAAGCTGCGGCTCGTGCTCGCCCGAAACGCGGCACATCGACGCCACATCGCGTCATCGCCGGCGGCAGCAACCGCCGACGTCTATCGACGGGCCCTGCACCAGCTTGCGCGTCGAGGTTGGGCCCGCCGACCTCACGTCACGCCGAGCGAGTACCTCTCAGAGCTCGCCTCCGAGTGGAGCGCCGAACCTGTTGCACTGGAGGCTCTCCGAAGACTGACCACCGAGTTCGAAGCGGTCCATTATGGCGGACAGGCCACGCCGGATCGGCTCGCGGAGGCACGAGCAGCAGCAGCGGTGCTTCACCGCTCGGCGCCGACACGGCCGAGGGCTTCGGCCGGAGTACGTTCTCGTTCGCCCGTTGTGGAACCATCCTGACATGGCGCGTACGGCGGCGGCGACCGCGACTCGGAGGAGTCGAGTTCACCTGTACTGGGGCCAGGATGAGCTGGCCAAGCGGCGCGCTGTGGCAGCGCTGATTTCAACGCTGGCGCCTCCGGAAGAGCAGTCGATGGCCGTCGAGCACATTGATGTCACCGCGCCGGGCGTCACGGGCGAATCGATTCTCAGAGCTGTTCGGGATCGGGCGATGTTTTCCGATGCGCGGGTCGTGGTTGTGGACCACGCCGGACGACTCAGGGGCCCTCGACACATGGGGACCGTCAATACGCTCATTGCCGGACTATCCACGCTGCCGGACTACGCGACCCTCATCCTCGTTGCGGACGCGGAGGACTCGGACGAACGGCAGCGAAGCCCGATGCCGGAGAAGCTCCTCACCGCGATCAAGCAACACGGCGCGGTGCAAGAGTTCAAATTGCCGTCCGAACAAGATCTGGCCCGAATGGCGGAGGTGGCCGCCGGTGCGGCCGAGAAGCGCCTGGACCATCAGGCGGCGGCCATGCTCGCGCAGCGGTGCCCCGGAGGACCCCTTCAGCTTCAGCACGAGTTGGAGAAGCTGGTTGCCTTCGTCGGCGATCGGGGCGCCATCACCTCCCAGGACATTCAAACTCTGGTCGCCGCGCCCGTTGAGGACAACATCTTCAAACTCATCGACAGCATCGTCGAGCGAAATGCCGGCGCCGCCCTGTCCATGCTGAAACAGACTCGCGCGGAGGGCAGGCCCGTTGCGATGATCGTGCCGGTGCTCGCCGGAACGCTTCGGCAACTGGTGCAGATGCGTTTCCTTCTCGATCACGGCTACCAACCTCACCTGGCCGTCTCGGAGCTCGCGCCGGAGATCCTGGCGGAGTTGCCGGGCGAAGGCAAGGCGATGCGCAGTATGAACGAGTGGAAGCGCAATCGGCTCGCCCAGCAGGCCCGGCGACTTTCATGGCCAATCCTCCGCGCCGCGCTCGCCTCGCTGGCGCTGTTGGACGCCGGCACCAAGGGTTGGGAACGCGGCATCGACGATCCCGACGTTGCTTTCGAGACCTTCATCGTATCCCTCTGCCAGATGCCGGTCCCCCAGCAGCGGCCCGCGGCTCGGGGGAGTTCTCCTCCACCTCGACCGGCCTATCGACGATGAAGGCGCTGGTGTCACGATGGGGTGACTTCGTGGCGCGTAGTCCTCGAAGGGCAATCTGGATCGCATTCGCGCTCGTCTTCTCCGCAGCGCTCTACGAGACCCTGTGGTGGCCCCTGCACGACTTTCCAGGGGCCTTCTGGCACAGTTCCGATCGGGGCCTCGATATCACTATCGGCCAGGCCAACGCGGCGCGGGCCGGCTGGAGAGAGATCCTCGGATTCTGGCACGGACCGATGCTCCACGGGCATGGCTATTTTCGTCCGCTCACCAGCATGCTCTTCGTGCTTCAATACCGGCTCTTCGGCGAAAACGATCGACTCTGGACCCTATTCAGCATCCCATTCCATCTGGGAGTGGTGGCCATGCTGTTCGTCACCACGCTTCGGTTTTCCCCGGGACCACTGCCTCGGCAACTTGCCGCCGCCGCGATCGGCGCCATTCTCTTTGCAGCTCCGGGCTTTGCCGATCGAAGCGTTCAGAACTGGGTTATCTGCTGGTGGCCCGCTCAGCATGAGTCACTCAGTCTGATCTTCGGGCTGGGGATGCTCTGCGCGACCGACGCGCACTGTCGCGCTCCCAACCGTGCAAACGCCCTCGCCGCAGTGGGACTCTTCTTTCTCGCCATCTGCGTCAAGGAGATGGGCTATCTGCCCGCGATGGTGAGTTGCCTCCTCTTGCTCCGCGCTCGCAGGTGGCCGCTCCTCCTCACCATCGCCGCCTGTGGTCTCGCCTTTTTCGCCTACCGGCACGCGGTACTCGGCGCCCTGGCCTATCAAACCAACGGCTTCCGACGCGCTGCACTCTGGCAGCGGCCCCTTGCCGAGTGGGACAACCTGATCCAGCAACTGCTCCGCGCCCGGAATCACCTGTTGTTTTCCGCCGTCGCCACGGCGGTCGCTCTCTCGCTGCGCCGTCGAAGTCGGGCCGATCGGATACTGGCGGCCGCAGCGAGCTACGTGCTTCCCGCCGCTCTCATCGAGGGCGCTCCGTGGGAGTCGCTGTTCCTCACGGGCCTCCTCGCGACCCTGGGGCTCGCCGTGCTCGCAGCGCTCACAGCCGGGCTGATCCTCGCCATCCGACGGGCCCGAGTGCTGGAGTGTGTGCTGTTCTACACCCTCTCCGTGGCAGCGACGATCGGCTTTCCTCCCAATTTCGCCTGGTATCGATACTGGTGGACGGTCTCCGGCGCCATGCTCGCGGCAATTGCGTTCACCGAGCTCGGACAGCGGCTTCGGGCCGGCGGACTCAACACACGGCAGGGAGTGCGCGCATCGCGCTGAACCTACTTCTGGAGGTAGCCATGTCCGAACCTGTCGCCCGATTCACTGTGTCGATTCCACCGGACCTGCTGGAGGGTTTCGACAACGTCTGCGCCAAGAAGGGCTACTCTTCCCGGTCGGAAGCGATCCGGGACGCCATTCGTGACTATCTGGTCTCCCACGCCTGGGATGAAGCCGAGACACAGTCCGACGCAGAGCTCGTGGGGTCGATCGTCCTGCTGTACGATCACGAGATTCGCAAACTCTCCGAGGAGTTGCTCGAACACCAGCACCACCACCACTCACACGTGCTTTCGAGCCTTCACGTCCATCTCGATGCGCGAAACTGCCTGGAGGTGATCGTGGTGCGCGGCAATCGGGCCGAGGTGACGCAACTCGCGGACTCACTGATCGCACTCAAGGGCGTGAAGTTCGGCCGATTGGTGGTAACCGCCCCCGACGCGTAGGGCATTTTCGGGGCCTTTCCGCTCCCCGAAGCGGTCTCGGCGCCGCCTTGGTATTACGATTGGAAGAATGGTATGATTACGAGGCTCAGACGTCTCGCTCCATGCACATTCCCGACGGCTTCCTCTCACCTCCCATCTGCGCTATCACCGCAACTGCGGCCACGGTGTCCGTCGGTGCAGCTTTGCGACGCATTCAACACGATTCTAACGAGCGACTGGCTCCACAGCTCGGTATGACCGCGGCCTATGTGTTCGCGGCGCAGATGGTGAACTTCACCGTGGCGCCGGGGACCAGCGGCCACCTGCTCGGATCGGTGCTGGCCGCCGTGATTCTCGGCCCGAGCGCGGCGACCATCGCGATGACCGCCGTGTTCTTGGTGCAGACCTTCTTTTTCGTGGACGGCGGCTACACGGCACTCGGAGCCAATATCCTCAATATGGGTTTGGCGGGAACCTACGGCGGCTACGGGATTTACTCGCTACTCGCCGGACGGAACCCAAATCGGAAGCGTTGCCTCGCCTCCGCGGCAGTGGCCGCGTGGGTCGCCGTAATGCTCGGGGCACTCCTCACATCGGTGGAACTCATCGCTTCCGGCAAGGCGCCTGCCGCGGTTCTGCTGCCGGTGATGCTGGGAGTCCATGCACTCATCGGCATCGGCGAGGCGCTCCTCACCACCGCAGCACTGGGTCTGCTGTGGAATGTCCGGCCGGATCTGCTCTCCCGCGGGGTGTCCCCTCAACCGCGCGCCCGGCTCTGGAGCGCAGTCGGGCTGACAGCCGTGGCTGTCGCATCGACCGTAGCATCCGCCCAACCCGATGGCCTGGAGTGGGCCGCCGAGCGCACCGGGATCACCCTCTCGACGCAGGCCGGCGGAGTGCTTCCCACCCCGCTCCCGGCGCCGATGCCGGACTACGCGCTGCCGGGTTTCGAGAACCAGCGGTGGGCTCCGGCGGCGGTCAGTCTCATCGGCGCGGGACTATTGACGGGGTTGCTCATGGTGGGCCTCCGGGGACGCCAAACAGCGGCATCGGCGCCACGGCCCGATCCGAAGCTCGATGTCCGATCGCGTCTGGCGGCTGCAGCCGGTTTTGTGCTCGTGATGGTCTCGCTGCCGAACGGGGATCTGCACCGTGTCAGCTTGCTCTCCCTTCTCGGAGCCGCGGCGTGCTGGTGGGTACGGGTGGACTCGGGCTGGCTGCGAACACGACTGCTGCTGCTTGCGGCGCCACTGCTCGGACTCGCCGTGGTCGCGCTGGGTCGTGCGGATCCGGGCGACTCCAGTGGAATCCTCGCCTCTGCAATCGTGCGAGCGGTCGGCTCCTTTCTGGCAACCGCCGCACTGGTCGGCAGCAGTTCGGAGGCCGAGTTGCTCTGGGGATTTGCACGGCTGCGCTGCCCGTCGCTGCTGGTGCAGACTCTGATGTTTGCGCTCCGATATATTCGCGTCTTCGGCGAGGAGACCGGCCGGATGCTGCGCGCCCGAGCCTCCCGCACCACGGGCTCCGGCGGCCTGCTGCTCAGAACCGGAGTGGCTGGGGGCATCATCGGCTCCCTCTTCGTGCGCAGTTTTGAGCGATCGGAACGCGTGGCGCTCGTGATGTCGTCTCGGGGGCTCGGGGCCGGCAGCATGCCGGCGAGTGGCGTTGCGTCCCGGCTCACGGTGGCCGACGTGGTTTTTCTCGGCGCCACGGCCGTTGCTCTGATGGGGGTTTGGCTGTGGCGGTAGGCGACGTTTCGATCCGCGGAGTTTCCTTCAAGTATCCCGACGGACAGCCGGCGCTCACCGAAGTAAGCCTTGAGATCACGGGCGGAGAATCCGTGGGGGTGCTGGGCTGCAACGGCGCTGGAAAGTCGACGCTCCTTCAGCACTTCAACGGATTACTTCGCGGCACCGGTGAGGTGTTCATCGGAGAGTTGCTGCTGGGCGAGAAAACGCTGAACGACATCCGCGCTCGCGTAGGTCTGGTGTTTCAAGATCCCGACGATCAACTCTTCATGCCCACCGTATTCGATGATGTGGCATACGGACCACGCTGCCGAGGGCTTCCCGAGACAGAGGTACGCCGCCGCGTGGAGCGCTCACTGGGGGTGGTCGGACTCGCTGCCGAGGCTTCCCGCCCTCCGCACCATCTGAGTCTGGGTCAAAAGAAGCGGGCGGCGCTCGCCACCGTACTGTCGCTGGACTGTCAGGTGCTGGTGCTCGACGAACCGACCAGCGGTCTGGATCCTCGGGGTCGACGCGAACTCCTGGCGTACCTCCGAAAGGTGCCCTGTACCCGAATCGTAGCCACCCACGACCTGGAGTTTGCCCTCGAGCTCTGCACCCGTGCAGTTGTGTTGGATGGCGGTCGAGTCGCCGCGGAGGGTCCGATCCGAGAACTCCTCGCCGACGATACCCTGATGGAGCGCACCGGACTGGAGGTGCCCCACAGCCTGCGCTTCCACGCAATGGGCCACCCGCACCACCATTGATCGGATAGAGTTGTCATCCGGACGGAGGATTGGGTCCGGCGACCTATGCGAATAGGAACGTGTTGCACCCTTATAATTGTTCGGTCCCGGCTCCCCCGGCGGCCGAGATCGAATACTCCATGGTCCAATCCCCAACACCGGCCGCGGCAGACCTTACACAACAGGCGACCAACCTGCTGCGGGCATCGTCGTCTCTCAGAATCCTGATTCTCTCCGCCGGATTTGGCGGCGGACATCAGAGCACGGCGGAGGCACTGGCATCCTGGTGGGAGCAGGCGGGGTGCGGAGCGCAGGTGAAGGTGATCGACTATTACGGTCACTTCGTCTCCCCCGTGATCTCGCAGGCTGCCACGATCGGCTATACCCAGAGCGTGCGACTCTTCCCGCTGGGCTACCGCCTGTTCTACGATCTCACTGCTCATCTGAAGCCAGACTCGTCTGCCCAGCAATGGCTCAACCAGCTTGGTCGAGACGAGTTTGCCGAGTGGCTGGAGAACGAGCCGGCCGACATCATCGTGGCGGTTCACCCCACCCCCTGTGGAGCGCTTTCCGACCTGCGACGACTGGGCCGGCTCAAGAAGCCGGTGGTCAGCGTCATCACGGACTACGTCGTGCACAGTCAGTGGATCCACCCCAACACGGATCTCTACATTGTCGGAAGCGACGCCGTGCGAGACGGACTCGTGAAGCGGGGGGTTCCCGAGTCCAAAATCCGGGTAACAGGAATCCCAGTCAAGGCCAACACCGCACTCTTGCAGCAGCGTGAGGCATTGCGAGAGAAGTGGGGGCTCAAGCCCGGGCTGCCGACCGTGCTGGTGATGACGGGAGCACAGGGAATGATGCGACGTCCATGGCGCCTCTTCCATGCGGTGGCGTCCCAGCCGGTGCAAGGCTTCTTCCTGTGCGGCAAAGACCGGGCTCTTGCTGCCCGATTGAAAATGTGGTCCGATCAGTATGAGGACTTCCGCATCATGCGGTTCGTTCGGATCGTTCCGGAACTCATGTGCGTCTCCGACCTGTTGATCAGCAAGGCAGGCGGACTAACGACCACGGAAGCACTGGCGATGGAGTTGCCGATGCTGTTGTTTCACCCCATACCCGGCCAGGAGATCGCCAATCGAGATTTCCTGTCGTCGGTGGGGGCGGCAGTGACGGCCAACACCACGTCCGATGTCAGTCGCGTGTTGGGACAGCTCTGCCGTGAGCCGGAGCGATTGGATCAAATGAGAGAGGCCATTCGGCGAGTTCGCCGCCCCTATGCGGCCCAACACGCCGCGATCGAAATGCTGCAACTCTGGCACGAGGAGTCCCGTTGGAACAGGTAGCCCCTCGCCCCGAACACATGCGACTTCTGTTCATTCGTTTGAGTTTGGTTATCTTTTGCGCTGAGCTGGCCCATGGCATGTTGCTCTACGCGATCATTCCCGAGTTGGCGCAGCATTGGTTCCCCAAGGAAGGGTTTCGACTCTTTAATCTGATCCCCGTGCGGGAAGAGTTGGCCGGCTTTTGCCTCGCCATCTACACCCTCGCGGAGTTGATCGGGAAGGTGCCTGCCGGCCACGTGGTGGATCACCACGGGCCGGACCGACCTCTCGCCGCGGGCCTCATTCTCTCCCTCGTCACCGTGCCCCTCATGCTTCTGTCCCGGGAGCCACACCTGATGCTTCTCGGAGCATTTCTCCACGGTATCGGCGCCGCGCCGGTCTGGCCCGCGGTTATTTCATCGTGGACCCGTGGCCGGAGCACCCGAGAACGGGGTGAGATCATGGGTCAGATTCTCACCTGGTGGATGGCGGGCCTCGGCGGCGGGCTGGTCTCCGGCAAGCTGCTCATCGCTCTGTCCGGTCGGGCGGAGCAAGCGGTCACCTACGCTCCCCTGGTGCTCTGGATGGTGGCCATCGGCGGCGCCCTGTGGAGCGGACAGGCGTTGGGGCAGGCGAACGTTTCCAGCGAGAAAGGTTCCGACGATCGGAACGCGCTCAGATTCCCGCCCGAATTGAAGGTAATGGGAATCGGTCTCTTTCTGCAGAACCTCGCGTTCGGCTGTTTGATTTTGCCGTTCAACTTTCTCACCGAGCAGAAGCTCGAGTTCACGCCCGCTCAGGTCGGCCTCTTGTTCGTGGTTGGAGGCGGACCTGCGGTGCTGCTTCTCGGTCCCATGGGAAAACTCTCCGACCGCGTGGGACGACGGCGTGCCGTGGTGAGCGCCGTGTTGGTGACGGCGCCCCTTTTGCTGGCCGCCCCAATGCTGGCGTGGGTGCCCGTCAATCCTTGGATTCGGTTCCTGATCATGGTTCCGGGCGTGATCGTCGCGGGTGTGGCGTACGCATTCTTGCTTCCCGCGTGGCACGCGCTCGCGTTGGGCCGTATCCCGGCGGAGCAGCGCGGCCGTTCACTCGCGCTCCTGATGAGCGTCGAGATGGCCGCTCTCGCCGGTGGGCACATGTTGGGAACGCCGCTCTACACCAAGGTGAGTTTTGTGGCTCCGTTCCTGCTCGCGGGCATCGTGTTCGCCTGTCTCGGCGTGGTGTATCGGCTCGGCTACGTGCTGCCGCAAGAGCCGCGGGACGAGCCGACCCCGGCGCCCTGAGAAGCGGCGTATCGCCGGATCAGAGCGTCCCTACCCGCCCAGACGTGCCGGACGACACGACCCTCCACCAGACGAGCCGCAGCCGCCTCACCGGATGGATGGTCTCGCCGCAGAATCAGGGATTGCCAGAAGGTAAACCATCGCTCCTCGGCGGAAGAGTGAACCGGAAGCACGTCGAAGCCGTAGCGGCCGATGCCTCGATGAAACTGCGTGAGTGCGTGGACCGCACAAATGGTGGAGAACTCGGGTCGCTCCCGCAGCGCCAGGGCCAGACGCGGGAGTTCGCGGTTGACCCGCCTCAGCAGCTCGAGCGCGAGGAACGCCGGATCCGCGGACTCGGACAGAGACAGGAATGCCTCGCGTCGGAAGTGGAGCTCCAGGCAGTCGCAGTGGCGTTCCACTTGCGTTCCGTCGGACAGCCGGAGCAGGGGCCCGCTGTAGCGAAATCGATTCCACGCGAACAGGCAATCGGGCTCCGAATGGAGTGGGGTTATCCGGTAGATGCGGGCGAAGGCGGACTCCACAGCTCGCCAGTGCCACGGAATACGTGTTTCAGGCAATGTTCGAGCGAGTCCAACTAGACCCAGCAAACCAGCAAATCAACAAAACGCTAACCCCTGAAGAAAAAGATCCCCGCGGCCGTGGTGGACGCGGGGGCTCCATGGAGGGAGTGAAGCGATGTATGTTTCACGCATTCCCTGAGACCGTCGGAACCCCGAGAAGTTTCACAAAATGCCGGTTCCCGCAGTGGAAACTGTGCGGTGAGCCGGGCAATCGGCAAAAGAGAGAGATGTCATGAAGATGAGACGTTGGCTCCCGGCTGTCCCGATCATTGCCGGATTGACGTTGGCCGCCTGCGCTGCTGCCGCACCCGGCGATGGCGCCACCTCGCCGGAAACCGCCGGCCCCGACTTCCTGGTGCAGGGCGAGTACCGAGGCTCCGTTCAGAATGCCGGCCCGTGGGGCGCCCAGGTAATTGCTCTCGGCTCTGGGGTCTTCCGAGCGGTGTTGCTGGGAGGCGGCCTCCCGGGAGACGGCTGGGACGGAACCACTCGCGTGGTGATGGACGGACACACCGAGGGCGGTCAGGCTCGGCTGAAGGGCCAGGGTTGGGAGGGCGTCATCTCCGGCGGACGGTTGCTCGGCAAGGGCCCGGACGGGAAGGCGCTCAAGTTCTCGCGAACCGTTCGAAAGTCCCCGACGCTCGGAGCGGCCCCGCCGCCGGGAGCGCACGTGCTCTTCGATGGTCGCGATGCGACAGCCTGGGAGAACGGCAAAGTGACCGAGGATGGCCTGCTTCAGGTGGGGACGAAGAGTAAAGAGAGCTTCGAGGACTTCCGGCTGCACCTTGAGTTTCGAACGCCCTTCATGCCCGCCGCTCGAGGACAGGGCCGCGGCAACAGCGGCATGTACGTTCAGGACCGGTACGAAGTCCAGATCCTGGACTCGTTCGGACTCGATGGGCTGGACAATGAATGCGGTGGCATCTACCGCCAGTCTCGGCCCCGCGTGAACATGTGCTTCCCGCCGCTAAGCTGGCAAACCTACGATGTCGAGTTCCACGCGGCGCGGTTCACCGCCGGGGGCCGAAAGACGACGCCCGCTACACTCACTCTTCGCCACAACGGAGTTGTGATCCACGATCACCTTCACCTTTCGGAGGTAACTCCCGGCGGAGGCAAGAACCGCGAAGACTTCACCCCGGGGCCGATCCAGATTCAGAACCACGGTAATCCCGTGCACGTTAGAAACGTGTGGGCTCAGCCGCTGGGGCGGCTGTAGACTCTGAGTGCGTCGCGGGGCGCCCCGATTCCAACTTCCCGATGGGGGAGCGCGCCTGTGGGCGCTCCCCCGCTCCTTCGCACCACGGGGCCCGAAACCTGCTAACCCATGACGGAACGCCACTGTCCACGCTGCTCCCAGCCGATGGCCCTTGGAAAGCTCGGGCCGCTTGACCTGGACCTCTGCCTGGCCTGCGCCGGAATCTGGTTTGATACCGGCGAACTGAGCCGGCTGATTTCAGCCGGGCCGGACGTGGTCCTGCGCCTCGCCGAGCGGCTCCACTCCTCGACGCTCCGCCCCAATGTTCGCTCTCTTGGCGGTCCAAGCTGCCCTGCCTGTCGATCGGCACTTGAGAGCACCGACTACGGCGCGCTGCGCGGCGTGAGCGTGGATGCCTGCCGATGGTGCGAAGGGGTGTGGATCACCCGCACGTCGCTGACCCGGCTCTCAGTGGCGCTTCGCGGAGCTTCCGAGTGGCAGGTGTTGGCCATGGAACAGCCGGGCGGCGCTTCCGCCGGGACGCCGCCGCCGACCGCGCCGCAGATGGCGCCGCAGCCCCCACCGCCTGCAATGGCGCAGCCCCTCGGCCGATCCCCGTTACAGCCCACGCCCCCACCCCAACCACCCGCTCATCCGGGCGCAACCCGGGTGGCTCCACGCCTAGTAGAAGCACCGACATCCGCTCGACCCGGAATGCTCGGCTGCCCGAAGTGCGGTGAGCCGAACTCCGATCGAGCTGCGGTATGCTGGGCGTGTGGCGCGGCCTTCCAGGGCCCTGTGGTCGGCAAGTGTCCGCAATGCCTGGCTGCGATGCGGCGGGTGTCCGCAGCGGATGTCGCATTTAGTGCCTGCGAGGGCTGTGGCGGCGTCTGCATCACTCCGAACCGCTTGAACCAGATCATACGAATGCCCACGGGCGTTCAGGACCAGATGCTCCTGCAGGTGGGACGAGTCAATGCACAACTGTGCAAGTCTCAGGTCGCAGCAGTGGAGTGTCCGCAGTGCTCCACGGCGATGATCCGCGCCCCGTTGGGCGTACTCTCGACACAGCCGGTCCACACCTGCACGCGGTGCTTCGGCCTCTTCCTGCAGCCCGGAATGTTCAAAAACATCGTGTCTCGCCACCGCTGATCCGGCAATAGGCCCGACCCGATCCCCACCGGGTCAGTTGCCGACGAGAACGTGGATCGCCTCGACCAGTTCCGCAAACTCCTCGGCCGTCGCGCCGATCGGGATCGAGGATGCTCCGGCGGCGCTGGAGTAGCACAACACCCGACCGCGCCCGGTAAGTTTCAACCGCCAGCTTCGGACTTCATCGGTAGGAGGCTCGGAGGGTGGCGCGGGAATCGACACGGGCGGCGCCGCCCGATGCGTCCGCCCGGCCCAGTGCCAGATGCCTAGCGCGTCCATTCGGCGCCAGAACTCCTCCCACCGGTCTTCCGAAGGATGAACCGGAATTGGCTCAAGACCCGAGATCGACTCGTGATACCAGAGCAGGGTTTGCCCGTTCAATTCGAAGTAATACGAGCGGCCCTCCGGCCGCTTAACCAGGAACTCCAGTTCATCCGGCAAGAGAGGATAGTCGTGCATTCCAATCGTGTCTCCGTCTGACGCCGTGGGCGGGATGGCCCGGTTCGACCCTGAGTAGCAAATCCGATTCAGAATACTCACAGCCAATCCACGTTGGAAAGTTCCTGTGATGGACACCGCAACCCAATTTTTTTGTCACAGCCGTCGGGACGATGACGTGCCCAGGCCGTCCACCCGCCGAGGCTTCCTGGGAGCCGCGGCACTGCTCGCCCTCGGCGCGCCGACCCGCGCCGTCGAACTGCCCGATATGTCCACCGTGAGTCCGGACCTCGGGACTCCGCTGTGCGAAGAGGGCCCGCCCCGTCCCGGTCGACGCGTTCGGCAGCAACTCCCCGCCTATCGCGGCACAGGCGTCTATCACACGTTGTATCTTCCCACGGATTGGAAACCCGGTCGCCTCTACCCCGTGCTGGTGGAATACGCGGGAAACGGCCCCTACATGAATCGCTTCGGAGACGTCAGCACGGGGAGACCCGAGGGGAGTTCTCTCGGATTCGGCCTGTCCGGCGGAGCGGGATACGTATGGGTGTGCCTGCCCTACGTCAACTCATCCACGAGGGAGATTCAAACGCAGTGGTGGGGAGACGCGGATGCCACCACATCCTACGCGCGGGAAGCCACGCCCTGGCTCTGCCGGGAATACGGAGGCGATCCCGGACGCGTCATCCTCTGCGGATTCTCGCGAGGCGCGATCGGCTGCGGATACCTCGGCCTCCGCGACGATGCGACTTCCGCCCTGTGGTCCGGCTTCGTAGCCTACAGCCACTTTGATGGCGTCCGCCCCTGGCCCTACGCCGGAGCCGAACCCGGGGCGGCGATCGGACGGCTGAAGCGCCTGGGCAACAGACCCTTCTTGATTACGGATGAGGCATCCACGCGGGCCACCCGAGAGTTCCTGACCCAGCATCAGGTTGCCGGCCGATTCACCTACGTCGACTCGCCGTTTCGCAATCATAACGACGCCTGGCTGCTACGCCCCACTCCTGAGCGCGACCGAATTCGGAAGTGGCTCCGTTCAGCCGTTGGCAGTGGCGATTTGCACTAAAGCGTACTCGGAACGGGACTGATAATTCAGGAGCATACGCTTGCGCCTGGAGAACCTCCGTGAACCAGCTCCCGATCGGCACGATCTTCGCGAACCCCAACCAACCGAGAAAGTACTTTGATGAGGCCGCCCTGGCCGAGCTCGCGGCCTCAATCCGCGAGCGTGGTGTGATGGAGCCGATCATCGTCCGCCCGAAGGAAACCGGGTACGAGATTGTCGCTGGAGAGCGCCGCTTCCGAGCCAGCCAACTGGCCGGGCTGACGGAGATACCCGCCATCGTACGAGAGATGTCCGACGAGGAGGCCATGGCCGACTCCCTGTTGGAGAACTTCCAGCGGGAGGATCTGACGATCATTGAGAAGGCGGTGGCCATCCAGAACCTGCTCAAAATGATGAACCAGGAAGAGTGCGCCCGCCGGCTGGGATGCTCATCCAGCACGCTGCGCCGTTACCTGGAACTTCTCGACCTGCCTCCGGTGATCCAGAACGAACTCGCCTACCCGCCCGGAAAGCAATCGCAGCACCCCTTGAGCGAGGGTCACGCGAGAGCCTTGAAGGCGCTCAACTCCGATTACGGCACTCAGCTCCGGCTGGTGGACAAGATCAAGTCCGATCGGCTCACGGTCGATGAACTGGAGCGCCTGGTGGAGGCCATCCAGCGCGCTCCTGAGCGGAAGGAGGCGTTCCTCCGCATCTCGCTGGATGCCACTGAGGAGATCCTGAAGCGGTCGGGCGTCAAGATGGAGAAGCGCCGGTCGTTCCGGAGACGTACCGCGACGGAATACCTGACCCAGTTCCAACGGCAGTCCACCGCGCTCACCAACCTGCTCGATGACGATGTGACACGGTTCCTGAACTACGAGCAGATGAACCAGATCATGGCCACCGGCACCTCGCTCCTCGAGGATCTGGAGGAGTTCGTCCGAACAGTGCGGCGCGATCTCATGTCGCAGGACTTCGGGTTTATGGAGACTTACGTCTTTTGCAGCCTCTGCGGACGACGAGAACTGGTGGGGAGTCGATGCTGCAGCGTGTGTGGAACGGTGCTGAAGCGCTGCGCCGACTGCGGCCACTACGACAGCGCGTATCAGCAGTGCAGCTTCCACGGTTTCTACGTCTACGGGAGCGAGGCGGAAATGCCGCTTGAGGACAGTCGAAGCTGTTCCTGCGAGCAGTACCGTCCCCGCGTGCAGGTGAAGCATAAGGCCTTCGCCTGACGCCGCCGGCCCTACAAGACGTTCATCAGCTTGTGAAGTTGGGGAACGATCCTCACGTCTCTCAATCTCGTCGCCGCGAGTTCGTGCCAGCCGAGCATGGCTTCCATGCTCGGTCCGGAGCGAACGCGTCCGAAGGGCGTTACCGGCTGCAGCGTCAGGCTGCAGTCCGGCGCCGTTTCGGCGACAAGGTCGAAGGCGGATCGCATCTCCTGGCGATCTGCATCGGCTGAGACAATCAGTTTGAAGAAGAGTCGGGGCCGTCGTTCGGAGTCGCGAGCGATCGTGATGAAGCGGCGATGGAGTTCGAGCCAGTTCGGCCATGGCTGACCGGTGCACGAAGGCGGCTTCAGATCCATGGCCACCCAGTCCAGCCGATCTACCACGCGGCTGAGGTGATCCGGCAAGAGTCCATTGGTCTCGAGGTAAATCGGCAGCCCTTCGCCCTGGATCGCGGGAATGAGCCGCTCCAGAAACTCCACGTGCAGCAGCGGTTCGCCGCCCGTAAGGCTCACCGAGTGGTGTGGAACGTCGTTCAGGCGCCGCACTCCCCCCAGAACGCCTGCAACATCGACAGGATTGTCGAGGCGCGTAAACCGACCCGAACCGGGTCGCTCCTCCAGCCTCGCCGGCAGGAGCGGCCCGCGCGGAGCCGTCAGGGTCTCCGGACTGTCGCACCACTCGCAGCGCATGTTGCAGCCGAAGAATCGAACGAAGATCTGCCGAACCCCCACCAGTTCGGCCTCTCCCTGAATGCTGCTGAAAATCTCCACCAGGCGCGCCATGGGCGAATGCTAGCCCTGCCCGGCGGCGGCCGTCAACGGGGACCCCGCCCGTCCACGTTCAGCAGATCACCGCTGGTCTGGGAAGACTCGTCCGAAAGCAGAAAAACGCAGGCCCATGCCGCGTCATCCGGCACCTGATGCCGGCCGAGGGGTAGATTGCGTCCCGCGTTCTCGATCCACTCCGCGTCGTGACCTTCCAGAGCCTGGATCTCGATCTCCATGTCGGTGATAACCCAACCTGGATTCAGGAAGTTCACACGAATTCGATCCTGCGCCAGGGCGTTGGAGAGATTCCGAGTCAGGGTGACGAGACCGCCCTTGGCCACCGAGTACGCGAACAGGTGCGGCAAGCCGATGTAGGAGTTTGCCGAGCCGATGTTCACAATGGATCCCCCGCCGGAAGCGCGCATGTGGGGGACCGAGTGCTTGCACATGAAGAACGGCCCCTTCAGGTTTACAGCGTGGATCTGGTCCCACAGTTCTTCGGTGGTCGCTTCCAGGGTGGAACGAGGGAAGATCCCTGCATTGTTGACCAGCCCGGTCAGCTTCCCGTACCGCTCAACGGTGGCGGCGACCACCGCCTCGCAGTCCGTCTCCTTCGCCACGTCGGTGGCGACGAACAGCGCCTCGCCCCCCGCCTCGGAGATCCCGGCCGCCGCCGCCGTACCGCGAGCGGCATTCCGAGCGGCGATCACGACCGAGGCCCCCTCGCGCGCCAGGCGGCTGGAAATTCCCAGCCCGATCCCCGTGGCGCCACCGGTCACGATGATCACTTTCCCGTCCAAACGACCCATTCTTTCGCCTCCGTGGGCAGTAGTTCAGGCCGTTCGCGGCGAATTCCCTGCTGCGAGCAGTCGAGAGAGTTACGAAAGGGACCGTGGCGGATGGCGCGCTACCAGATCGCGGTGATGCCGGGCGATGGAATTGGTCCGGATGTGATTCACGAAGGAGTGCGGGCGCTTCGCGCTGCCTGCGACCGCTTCCCATCCATCGACCTGGAACTCGAAACCCTTCCGGCCGGCGCGGGTGAGTATCTTCTGAACGGGAAACCGCTGCCGGACTCCACGGTCGAGCGAGCCCGAGCCGCGGATGCCGTGCTTCTCGGAGCCATGGGCTTACCCGAGGTGCGCTGGCCCGATGGAACTGAGATGGCTCCGCAGGTCGAACTCAGGTTCAAGCTGGATCTCTACGCCGGCATTCGTCCGGTGAAGTGGTTTCCCGGAGTGCCTCCCGTGCTGGCCGGGAAGAAGCCGAAAGACGTCGATCTGGTCGTCGTCCGGGAGAGCACCGAGGGGCTCTTCGCCTCTCTCGGCGCGGGGGTGGTGCTGCGCAACGAGGTAGCAGTGGATCAGCAGGTGATCACGCGGATCGGGACCGAGCGTGTGTGCCGCGCCGCCTTTGAATGGGCCCGACGACGCTCAGCGCAGCGAGGAAAGCCCGGCCACGTGACCTGCGTCGACAAAGCGAATATCTTCCGATCGATGGCCTTCTTTCGTCAGGTCTTCAACGAAGTCGCCGAAAACTACCCCGACATCGGGCGCGGCTACGAGTATGTCGATGCGTGCGCCATGAAGCTGGTCCGCCAGCCAGAGCGATTCGACGTGCTGGTGGCCGAGAACATGTTCGGGGATATCCTCTCGGATCTCGCCCCAGCGCTGGCGGGCGGACTGGGAATCGCCCCCTCCGCCGACATCGGAGACGATGCGGCCGTGTTCCAACCCACCCACGGCACGGCGCCCGACATCGCCGGGCGGGGCATCGCCAATCCCCTGGCCACGATCCTCTCTGCGGCGATGATGTGCGATTGGCTGGGGGACCGGCGACAAGACCCGGACCTCAGCGCCGCGGGACGACTGATTCTCGGCGCCGTGGAAAGCGGTCTTGCCGCCGGATCGCTCCTCGGGCCCGACCTGGGTGGAGAGCGCACGACATCGCAGATTGGCGACGAAGTGGTTCGGCTGCTGGAGGCGGGGGTTGCGGATCAGGGGATCGGCTCGAAGCAGTCGGCGTCCCAATAACCTGCGGAGCCGCTGGGGAAGTCCACGGAAATCACCACCTCTCCGAACGGGTCGTCCGCGCCGTCCACCTCGGTGACGATACCGGTCTCGAGACGTGTGAGGGCGGTGTGGAGGCCCCAGGCTTCGGGCATGGCGCGAATCTTCGCGGCGCCCGCGGGACTGAAGCGGACTCGACCCCCGAGTTGGAGCCCTCCTCCGTGACGGAAAGAGGGCTCACCCGTCGATGGCATCGCCTAGAGCCACTCGCCCCGGAAGACCTCGACGGCGGGCCCGGTCATAAAGACGTGGTTGTTGTCGGCCCACTCAATCTGAAGGTCGCCGCCCGGCAGGTGCACCACGGCGCTCCTGGCGCTCCGGCCCGTGCGGACGGCCGCGACTAGGGTCGCACAGGCGCCGGTCCCGCAAGCGAGCGTCGGCCCAGCTCCCCGCTCCCACACTCGCATCGTGAGTTCGTTCGGTCCATGCACCTGCACGAACTCCACATTGGCTCGACGGGGAAAGGCGGGATGACTCTCGAACAGAGGGCCCAGCCGGTGGAGGTCGATGGCGTCGACCGACGGCACAAACGCGACGGCATGGGGGTTTCCCATCGACACAGCAGTAAACGCCATCGTGGTTCCATCCGCCAGCGACAGCGGCTCCTCGATCGCTTCGCCGTCCGGATCCCCGACGATGGGGACATCCGCCCGGCGAAACACCGGCTGAGCCATGTCCACGCGAACCTGGGACACAGCGCCGGCCTCGGTCTCCAACTCCAGCACGTTCACCCGACCGATCGTCTCGATCGTGATTCGCGTTGCGGTGGTGTGACCGTGATCGTAGATCAGCTTTGCCACACAGCGGATCCCGTTCCCGCAGTGTTCCGCTTCGCTGCCGTCCCCGTTGATCAACCGCATCCGAAAGTCTGCTCTGTCGGATGGCAGGGCGAGAAGCACGCCGTCGGCGCCCACCCCGAAGTGACGATCGCACATGGCGCGAGCCAGATCGGGAAGAGACTCTTCGGGCAGCGACTGAGTGAGGCAGTCCACCACCACGAAATCATTGCCGAGACCGTGCAGCTTGCTGAACCTCATGCGTGCGTCACCTCGCTCGGTTCGGCGGGCGCCGCCGGCTCGGAGGTCTCGCCGGCTGGGCTTCCAAACAAGGCGCCGGGATGCCGCATGGGCGCCACGGACACGATGGAATGCTTATAGACGAGTTGCGGTGGCTTACCCTGACCTTCCAGTATCACGGTAAACGCGTCGAACCCCTTGACATGGCCGCGGAGCTGTACGCCGCTGGTCAAGTACAGGGTGACGGGAATGTTCTCTTTGCGGAGTTGGTTCAGGAACGTGTCCTGTAGATTTACCTGGGACTTGCTCATCGGCGATTTCGTCTGACGTCGCGACACCCCAAGAGCCGCTTGTCGGTAAACATATACCACCATCCGCCCTCGTACCGTCGGCATGGGTGGATCGTGAGGCGGATTTGTTGCGAATGCCTTGCGCCGAACCTCTTGACAACGGGCTGCCGGCCGCCTAAACTTCTCGACGGCGAAAGCTCGCCGACATCCGTACCGCCGGAGACAGTAGGCGCCCTCTGGGCCGAAGACACCAGCCTGCCGAGGAAAAGGACGGAGCCCTCCCGGATGCGCCGTGTGCGCGTCTCCGGCGCTCCCCACGTCTCTGCGGCGTCGCGTTTTTGGCTCTAAGGAGCCGAACACACCAACCGAGGGGGGGTGAATCCAATTAGCGAGAAAGTCATTCCGCATCGTGCGCCGAAGCCCGAGAAGATCGAGCAGGTGGCGTTCGTGTCAGACCTCCTGTCCCGAAGCCAGGGGGTGATTCTGACGGACTATCGGGGATTGACGGTCGCCGACAAGGCCGAATTGACTCGCAGACTTCGCGAGGTGGGCGCCGAGTACCACGTGGTGAAGAACACGCTGTTCCGTCGCGCTCTCGACAGATCATCCACCTTGCCGTCGGAGTTGACCGCCGGCCCCACCGCCGTGGTGTTTGCTCTCGATGACCCGGTCGGACCGGCCAAGGTTACGTTGGCCTTCATGCGGGAGAAGCGCAAGGGCGTTGTGAAGGGCGCCATCGTTGACGCCAAGGCATTTGATGCCCCCGGAGTCGAAGCCCTTTCGCAGCTTCCGCCGAAGGACCAGTTGCTGGCCCAGGTGGTCGGCTCGATTCAGGGACCGCTCGCCGGTCTTGTCTATTCGCTGCAGGGTGTTCTGGGCAACTTCGTCCGCACCGTTCAGGCGATCCACGATCAAAAAGCCGCCGCGTAGCGGGGCCCGCCCCATCAGGGGCGCTGTGAGTTTTCAGGAGAACAGGGATCATGAGCCGAGCCGAGATTATCGAGGCAATCAAGTCGATGACCGTGCTGGAGCTGGCCGAACTGGTCAAAGAGCTTCAGGACACTTTTGGCGTTAGCGCGGCGCCCGTAGCCGTTGCCGCCGCTCCCGGCGCCGCCGCAGCCGCCGCTCCCGAAGTGGAAGCGCCGACCTCCTTCAACGTGATTCTGGTCAATGCCGGCGCCCAGAAGATCCAGGTCATCAAGGCGGTCCGCGAAGTAACCACCCTTGGGCTGAAGGAAGCGAAAGACCTCGTGGACGGCGCGCCCAACCCGGTGAAGGAAGGCGT
>SYKE01000162.1 GCA_005798285.1 Actinomycetota bacterium | reverse complement strand
CCCCGCAGAAGTCGCGATGTGCGGACACCCACTCCACAAAGCGGGGATCCACTCACAACGTGCTGGCGCGTCGCCCCAACTGACTCGGTCCGGCGCGCTTCACGGGAACTGCTTGCGGTACGTACACCGCCGGATCCTCGGATCAAGCCCAAGGATGACGATGATCGCGAGGTGGGCCGGTGGAAACCTTCAGGACGTGCGCCAAGAAGGCGCCGCAGCACGAATACCGTCAGCGTCGGGATCGACGTGGGACCAATGGGGGGCCAAAGATCACGAGGTGGGCACCGTGTAGCGGTTACTCTCCGACAACGCCTAACCGGGTAGCTCGTAGCCGCAGCGCTCGATCTCCCAGGCGTAGAGTTTGCGCACGATCGCTTCCGACTCCGCGTCGAAGTAGTCCCGCACGGGGATGGTGTGCGGCCGCATCCCCTTCTTGAATTGCGGAATACGCTCCGGTTCGAAGGGGATGGCCAGCCGCTCACAGACGTGCCGAATCCCGCCGTTCAGCGCCTCATACCGGATGATGTAGTCGACACACTCCACTCCATCGATCAGATACTTGTCCCGATCGTGAATGGCGCCGCCGTGCCGGAGCCAGCTTCGGAACCGCTCCACCTCGCTTCTACCGGTAGTCCGATCAATCGGCCGCCCCTTCCCCATCAGCCGCTTTGCCGACGACTTCAGGCGCTGAAGCTGGGTATAGTTCCGACGGATCTTTTCATCCATGTAGAAGCCGGACACCAGCTTGTCGAACGGGTTGCGGATCACGGTGAATTTGTAATAGCTGTCCCAGATCTCGCGTCCGATCAGATCTCGGATGCTCGCCGCAGACATGTGGTGATACCACTTTGCCGCGCTTCGGCTCGAGCCGCGGTAGCCGATGATCCCCGCTTCGGAGACGTACTCGTCTCGGGCGTGAACCTGTTCCCACTCGCCGTCCGGCATGCAGTACAGCTCGAAGTAGGACTCGACCGAGGTGCCTGCGGTCTTCTTGGTCTTTGTGAAGATGAACTGCTTGCGATGGCTGATGAGCATGAGACTGAAGGCGGACGGGCCGGATCCCGCGTGTGATCGTTCGGTGACATGGTATCTCGCCAAGACCCCCCAGGCCCTGCGGCGCGATTCCGTCTCCGGGCTCCCGGTCTTGCCATCGCCGCCTTGAGGAGTGCGCAGATCCACACCGGGAAGAAGTGCAGGTTGGCGGAGCGGCGCATCAGTCCCACCAGAAGTACCAGTAACGGGACCTGAAGAGGCGCGCGGCCAGACTCGACAGAGTGCCACACCCCTGATTTACCAGGTCGTTGCAGAAGCGATGGTGCTCCCGCGCGAGTTCCAGCGCTGCTTCTCGGGTCTGGGGAGGGTGTGAGACTTCGCACTCCAGAATATCGTGCCTCACACCGACGATCTCGGCGCCATAGAGCAGCTCCCATCGCCTGAACATCGCGCAGTGTTGAGCGGCGTCCGGATTAAGATTCCAACCTCCGAACTCCAGCTCGGCTGGGAGAGTCCAGGGTTCGCGGATCGGGGAGAGCGCCAGGCAGAGATCGTCCGACTCGTCGTGAAGGGCGCCGCTCGTGTGAACCCTCAGCGCCCACCCTCGATCTGGCGAGCCTGGCGAGTTCCTCACCGAGAACTCAGCGGCATCCGGCCCACTTTCGGCGCCGCAGTCCAACTCGTGGGGAGACGGTCGCAGATACTCGCTGATGTCCGCCACCCAGGATGCCTGCAGGATCTCGTCGGGTGAGAGGCCCTCCCCGGTCTCGGCCCACAGGTGTGCCTGCCCGCTGAGGTTCAAGAGAAACGGGTAGGGCCCTCCGGCGCGGCACTCCAGCCGTCGCCGCCGGAGTTCAGCCAAGGCGCAAGTTCCGTCCACCGGGATCAGCTCGAATCGACTCAGACGACTCAACGGAATCGGACTCCCAACCCTCCGTGCCATGAGTGCGGCCCGACTCCGCCGACAACCGCTTCGATGATCCCCGGCCGGCGGGCCAACGGGTCCGTTTCGATCGGAACCGCACTGTCTCCGGCTCGGGCTACTTGCCGTTCATCGCCGGGCGAACTCTCACCCCAGCGAGATCCCTCGAAACCACCTCAATCCCACCAGAAGCTCCAGCAACGGGCATTCAGCAGGGGCGCCGCCAACTCTCAGCCGGAATCGAATCCCTAAAGTCCATCGGGGAAGCGGTAAACCTCTCCGCTGCTCAAGGACGCTTCGATTCCCTCGAGCAGGCGGACGCCACGTCGAGCCTCCTCGGGGCGAACCACCAGTTCAGCGCTACCCTCCAACACATCGGCGACATTGCGATAGTAGGCGGTCCAATCCCCGGGCTGAGTTGCCAGCCGCATATCGGCGGTCGATCCGGCGATCTCCGTCACCACCCTGGCGGCGTTGGCAGGGTCTTCCTTCGCGGAGAGTATGTCTCCGCGAAGCATCGCTGCCTCCTGCGGATCCACGCCTTCTTTGGTCAGGGCGCCGGTCGAGCCGACGACGTACCAATGGGGCTTCCCCACCCGTGCCCGGTTGCCCAGTTCGAAGCGATAGATCACGCCATTCTCGAAGGTAACCTGGGCGCTAAGATAGCTCTCGATGTCGAACTGGGGCCAGTCATACTGTGCGGATGCAGACACCGAGACAACCCGCGAGGGCACAAGTTGGAACATCTGGTCGATGAAGTGAGCGCCCCAGTCATGCATGATGGTGCCGACCGCTGCCTTCGACCCCCGCCAACTCCGCGGGGGAGCGTATCGCCAGATGCCGATCTCGAAAAGCCGGGGATCACCGATCAATCCGTCCGAGAGCGCCCGACGGATGGTGAGGTAGTCGCCATCCCAGCGACGGTTGTGGAAAACGCTGAAGAGCACACCGTTCCGGTCGCGTGCCGCAAGCATCGCATCGGCTTCCTCGGTGGAGAGGCACATCACCTTGTCGCACACACAGTGCTTGCCGGCGTCCATAATGGCGATGGCCTGAGCGGCGTGCACGTCGTGAGGGGTCGCGATGATGACGAGATCCACGTCCCCGTTCGCGAGCATGTCTTCGAGGGAGACGAAGGTGGCGACTCCGTAGTCCTGTTCGGCCCGAGCCCGTCGTTCGGCATCCCGGGTGGCGACCGCGGAGAGCTTCAGTCGCGGTTCGTGCGTCAACAGGTAGGCGTGGAAACCTCGCCCGGCGAATCCGTATCCCAGTATCCCAACGCGAATCATACCGTGCAACCCCTCATCCCTTTGCTTCTCTCGGCGGTGCTCTCCTCCGTGGCCCTGGCCGGCACGGCGCCAGCCGCCGACGTCCCGGCCACGCCGGCCGCCGTTCGACTCCCCGCGCTCCGATTCTCCGAGCGAACGCTGCCGAACGGGCTGCGCGTGCTGGTTCACTCCAGACCGCAGTCCCAGACCGTGACGACCGAGCTCTGGTACCGGGTCGGCTCCCGGCACGAGCGACCGGGCGCCACGGGTCTGGCGCATTTCCTGGAACACCTGCTCTTCAAGGGGACCAGGCGTCTGAGGAAGGGGGAGATCGACCGGCTCACCTACCGAAACGGCGGCTCGAATAACGCCTACACCGGGAACGACTTCACCACATATGTCTTCAACTTCCCGCGGCGAAGCTGGGAGACCGCTTTGAGCGTGGAAGCGGATCGAATGCGAAACACACGCTTTGATCCCAGGGAGTTTGAGGCGGAGCGGAAGGTGGTGATGGAGGAGCGGCGCCAATCGGAAGATGATCCGGAGCAGCGACTATCGGAGGAGCTCACCGCGATCTCGCTGCAGAACCACCCCTATCGGAACCCCGTCGTCGGCTGGATGGACGACCTGAAGCGCGTCACCATGATGGATGTTCGGGAGTTCTATTTGAAGCATTACGTCCCCGCCAACGCCACCCTCGTCATCATCGGCGGTGTCACCCCCGAGGAAGCGTTTCGAGCCGCGGAGCGAGCCTTCCGAGGCGTTCCCAAACTTCCTCGCCCGACGGATCGCAGCGTGATTGAGCCGCCGCAGCTCTCCTCGCGTCGGGTCGAACTCAGCGCCGAGGCGCAGTCCGCGCGGCTGCAGTGGCAGTTTCGATTGCCCCCTCGCAACCACCCGGACACCCTCGCGACGGAGCTGGCGACGTGGGTTCTGGCGCGCGGCAAGCTCTCGCGGCTCCATCGAAGGCTGGTCACCGGAGACCGCTCCGCCGGTGAGGTCGACGGTTGGCTCTACACGCTCCATGACTTCAGCCTTGCGGGGTTCAACCTCTCAGCGGCCGAGAATGGCGAACCGGCGCGGATTGAAACCGCATTCTGGGAGGAGGTGCGGCGCCTGGCCGTCGATGGCCCCACGCCATCGGAACTCCAACGGGCCCGCAATGCCTATCTCACCCAGTGGATTGGCCGGCTGGAGCGCAATGAGGACATTGCCGACGTCTACGGCGAGGCCGACGGTCTCGGCGGTCGCACCTATCTCGACACTCTCTCCACTCGCCTCCGACGAGTCGACTCGGCTGCGGTCCGGAGAGTAGTTGGCGCCTATTTCGCAGCGAACCGCGCTTCGACGGGCCTGCTCGTGCCACGGACCAGGTCGGGTAGCCCCCACACCGGACTTTCACGCACTCCTGCCCGAGTCTTCTGCCGTACGAATCGCGGCGAGGCCCTTCGTCCTGGAGCCGTGTCCGGCGGGTTTGCGCCGCTGCATCCGCTCGAACAGCGACTGAGCAACGGCGTGCGCGTCATCCTACTGGAAGAGCGCTCGCTGCCCCGCATCCAGATCCATCTCCGTTTTGCGTCCGGTTCGGCACATGATCCGGCAGAGCTCCCCGGTCTCTCCGGTCTGACCGCCCGTCTCCTGGAAGAGGGCGCCGGTGCTCGGAGCCATCAGGAGATTAGCGAGAGCCTGGAGGGAGCCGGAGCCGCTTCTGGAGTCGCCGTCGGCCGAACCCAAACCGATCTCACTCTGAAGCTGCTCAGCCCATCCGCGCCCAACCTGCTTCCGCTCTTCGCGGACCTGGCGACTTCGCCACGGTTTTCCTCAGATCGACTTGAAATCGCCCGAGACCGCCAACTCGCCTCCCTTCGCGACGCTGCCGACGATCCCGGAACCGTGGCTCGAGATCTCTTTTACGACACCGTGTATCAGGGCCACCCGTTCAGCCGGCCGCCACTCGGAACAGAGACCGGCCTCAAAGCCGCGACGATCGACGACGTCGCCGCGCAGTATCGGCGCTGCTATCGTCCGGATCGGGCGACCCTGGTCGTCGTGGGCGACTTCTCGGCGCGGCAACTTCTGCCGGAACTCACTCGCCTGTTCGGAGGCTGGCAGCCCATCGGCGAATCGGCGGCGCCGCTCCCCCCCAAGCCGCAGCGCCAGAACGACAACAGGCTGCGGACACAGACCATCGACAAATCGCAAACCCAGATCTACCTCGGCCACCTGGGCATTCGACGTTCGAACCCCGACTTTGCAACCTTGAAAGTGCTGGACGCAATCCTCGGAGAAGGCGTCGCGGGCGGCTTCACCGCTCGAATCCCCTACCAACTCCGCGATGTGGAGGGACTCGCCTATCGGGTCGGCAGCAGCATCACCCGCTCCGCCGATCTGACGGATGGCGTCTTCCTCGCCACCATCGGAACCGAGCCCGCCAATGCGACCCGGGCCACCGCGGGCCTGCTGCGGGAGATCCGAAAGATCCGATCCGCGCCGGTCACCGAGTCGGAGCTGTCGGAGGCCATTCGCTACCTGTCGGACACGTACCTGTTCCAGTTCGAAACGGCCGAGCAGATCGCCGCCTACCTCCACGAGGTCGCACGGCACGGTTTGGGCTGGGACTATCGACGCGAATTCCCGCGGAAGCTCTCGCGCGTCACCCGGCAGGCAGTGCTGTCCGCCGCGAAGCAGTATCTGAACCCGGAACGGGTCACACGAGTGGTGGTGGGACCGGACTCAGCGCCCACCACCGGAAACAAGAAGCCTTGATGAGCGCACCCATCGATCTGCAGCAAGCGATTCAGGATCGGCTGTCCGACGTTGTCGGTGAGGACCGGCACGTCGCCGTGGCGATCCGCGACCTTGAACGACGGCGGCTGCTGAACATAGAAGCGTCCCGGCGTTTTCCTTCCGCAAGCGTCATCAAAGTCACCATCCTGATCGAGTTGCTCGCGCGCTGCGAGGAAGGCGACTTCCGCCTCGATCAACAGGTTTCGTACAGTCCCAATGATCGCGTCGAGGGGAGCGGCGTGCTCCAGTCGATGCATGCCGGAGTCTCCCTCACGTTGGAGGACCTCGCGCTCCTCATGATCGTCGTGAGCGACAACACCGCTTCCAACGTGCTGATTGGGATCCTGGGCTGCGACCGAATCAACCAGCGACTTGATGGGCTCGGTCTCAAGCTCACCCGCCTGGAGCGAAAGTTCTACGACTTCGAGGCGCGAGCCCAGGGGAAAGACAACTGGCTCGCGGCGGGTGAGATGGCGGATCTGCTGGCCGCAGTAGAAATGCGCCGCGTGATCAGCCCGGCGGTCTGCGAGAAGACGCTCGAAATCATGCACAAGCAGCAGTTCGTCAACAAGATCCCCGCACTGCTCCCGCCCGACACGCGAGTCGCAAACAAGACCGGGTCCATCTCCACCGCGAGCCACGACGCCGGCATCATCTACACCCCCACGGGCCCCATCGCGCTCTGCGTTCTCACCGAGGGCCTGCCCGCCCCGGCCGCCGAAAGTGTCATCCGGGACATCGCCCGTCTCACCTACGACTTCTGGGGCGTTCCTGCCCGAAGGAGCTGAGCACCGGCAACTCCTCGAGGCACGGCGCTCGCTGCCGTCCCAACCGTTCCCGGGTCAAGCTGTAGTTCGTACCTGGAGGCGATGCGGTCCAGAACTACGGTCTGCAATTGATGGCCGCCGGAGATGTTCGAGAGAGCTTCTACCTGACCCGGCAGGTCTTGCCGGAGCCCAGACCCATCCTGGGGGATCCCAACGCCGCACTTCGGTCCGCCGTCTCGAACATCCGAGAGGCCTTGGGTTCACCCATGAGCAAGCCCCTGACATGGTTGACCGCAAGGTACGCCCAACGAATCATCGTGTGAACACATCCGACGGGGTCAGTGGCCTGGTTCAATCTGATTGGCCCGGATCTTCCTTGGGGGCTAAGGGTTGCTTTTGGTTCAATTCGGTGCGTTCGGCTCGTTTGCCGATCACGAAGACGCTCACCAGGGCTATCAAATCCGCGCCAACGATCGTAGCGGCGGCGACGGCATGTCCCTGAGTCCCAAGCAACCCAGCAACCGCAAATCCGGAGAGTGCAACAATCAGGCCAAACCATTGGCCGCGATCCGAGCGCTCGGACTGACCCTTAAGATAGAGCATTTCCATCTCTTGCCGATGGCGCGCCTGAGACTCTGCCATGGTGAGGATCCGATCTGCGGCTCCCGGAAGGACCTCGTCATATTCCAGCAGGAGTGCGGGAGGAGGAATCGGTCCGCGGAACTCGACCGACCGGTACTCGAGCCTCGCCAATGCACTACGCTTGGGCTCGATTGGTTGGTTCGGGGGCGCAGTCTGGTTCGAATTCGCTGGGGTTGGGGAACTGGACGGAGAAGCCTCAGCGACCGCCGAGGCGTTCGTCGGAGTCTCGGATTCCATGGCTGATCACCTCGAACGACTCCATCGCTCTCCAGAGATCCTCTCCTACCACCCGCCAGTCCGATGCGATCGCGCGGGCGTCCGCTTCCTCTGAACTCGGGCTGAAGTTCCACTCTGTGTAGGTATCTCCCAAATCCAGCACCTGCGCCATTCCGCTCAAAACGGAAGGGGTTGCAAACAGGAAATCCGACTGTGTGGGCGGCCGTTTCATAGGATTGCTTGATCTCTTGGGTCCTCAGGACCACTAGCAGCCGAAGAGCCAGGCTCGTTCACATGTTACCTCAATCGCAACCACACGAAATCCCGGCAGTTGCCCCTCCAGTCCTGGGCGGACGGGCTGCCCATCCAGTCACGTCAACACCCGCACGCAATAGCCACAGAGGACGAAACGCTCGTCCTCGATGAGGGTCAATCCGGGTCGCGCAACTCCCGGATCCAGAGGTTTCGGAAGCGGACCGGATTCCCGTGATCCTGGAGCGCGATCGGACCCTTCGCGGCGTGCGCCTTGTAGACCGGAAGCTGCTTGTGGGACATCGGCCCCAGCACGCGAGTCGCGTGATGCACCGCCACGCCATTGTGGAGCACCGTGGCGAGCGCCGGTTCACGGAGAGAGCCGTCGGGCGCAAACCTCGGCCCGCGGAAGAGGATGTCGTAGGTCTGCCACTGACCGGGACGACGCGATGCATTCACGAGCGGTGGGAACTGGCCGTAGATGGCGGAAGCCTGACCGTCGGGGTACGTCGGGTTGTTGAAGCTGTCGAGAACCTGGATCTCGTATCTCCCGAAGAGGAAGACACCACTGTTCCCGCGGCCCTGTCCCTCGCCCTTGATCTCTGTCGGTGCGGTGAACTCCACGTGAAGCTGGCAGTCGCCGAACTCCTCGCGAGTCTCGATCTGTCCTGCGCGAGGAGCGATCACCATCTCCCCGTTTTCAACCTTCCACCCGGCAGGTCCCCCACCGGTGGAGGCCTTCCAGGCCGAGAGGTCCTTCCCGCCGAACAGCACAACGGCGTCGGACGGTGGTCGACCCGGAGCATCCTGTGTGCTCGCGGTCCCCGGATCAACCATTCGAGGCTGAGGTCGATCGCCGTCGTGGACGTGCCACTTGCCGCCGGGAAGCAGTGGCGTGTCGCTGTAGCCGAGCTTCTTCTGCTGGGCGGCTACACCGAGCGCAACTCCAACCGAGAGCGCCAGCACCCAGCCTGCCGCCCTGCACGCATGGGGTGATCGAGTTTCTGGGGCGCCAACTATCATATCTCCGCCTCCCGGTCCGAGTTTGCGGTCGAGATCAGCCGGAGCCGATCTCGACCCTTGCCTGGGACTAATCGTAGTCTTTGAGTTCGCGGACCCAGATGTTCCGGAAGCGAACCGGGTTGCCATGGTCCTGCAGCGCGATCGGTCCGGTCGGCGGATGGGGCGCCGAGTAGCTCGCAAGGGCGCGATGCTGCACCGGACCCAGCACGCGGGCGGCGTTCTGCACCACGACTCCGTTGTGGAGTATCGTCACGGTCGCCGGCTCGGACACCTTGCCGTCTGCGCCGAAGCGGGGCGACTTCCACAGGATGTCGTACATCTGCCACTGTCCCGGCTTTCGGGAGGCGTTCACCAGCGGCGGATACTGACCATAAACCGCCGCAGCCTGCCCGTCGGGATAGGTGGGATTGTTGTAGCTATCCATCACCTGGATCTCGTATTTGCCGAGCATGAAGACGCCGCTGTTGCTTCGCGCCTGACCCTCACCGGTAGCTCCCGTGGGGGTGCTGAATTCGATGTGAAGCTGGCAGTCGCCGAAGTGTTCCTTCGACTCGATCTGACCGGTGCGTGGGGCGATCACCATCTCGCCGTTCTCCACCTTCCACGGCGCGGCGCCACCCCCATTGGAAGCCTTCCAGCCGTCCAGGTTCTTGCCGTCGAATAGCACCGTCGCATCGGAAGGCGCCTTGCCGGGCATCTCCTGGGTGCTGGCGCTCCCCGGGTCAATCATCTTAGGCTGAGGTCGATTGCCGTCGTGCACATGCCACTTGCCGCCCGGAAGGAACGGGGTGTCGCTGTAGCCCAGGTTCTTCTGCTGAGCTCCCACTCCGATCACGATCCCCAGCGACAGCGCCGCCACCCAGGGGGCCGCGGCCTTCAGGCGTCCCGTTGTTTGATCGCTTGTCTTGCGCATCTTCGCCACCTCTCGACAGCCCGTGCCGGCCGTCTTTGCCCCGGCCATTCGGGGCATCAATACTGTACTCAGGTACAGACATTCGCCGCCGGACCCCGACGTAACCTTCGGGCGCCATCGACGGGAGTCGCGTTCCGCAGCTTCATGTGGCCAGGGTCCATCCGAACTGCCGCAACCCGGAACCGCCTCGGGGTTCCCAAACTGGCGCCGGCGCTCGCGGTTCGGGCGCCTGGAAGCGTACGACCCAGAATCTGGAGACTCACCGAATGCAGTTTGAAGCCGGCCCGCCCTCGACACGCCGACGATTCTTGCGAGACGCTACTGCCTGCTCCGCCGCCGGGCTGGGCGGCGGGCTCTTCGCGCTCGTAGCCGCAGGTTCGACCGCGCTTTCCGCCGATGCCCAGGCGCTCCGCGACGGCGCCCACTGGAAAGCGGGGGTGGCGAGAGCCGTGCTCACGCCCGAAACTCCCGTCTGGCTCGCCGGGTATGGGACAAAGCGTCCGCCGGACGGGAAGCTACACGACATGTGGATGAAGGCGCTCGCGCTGGAAGATCCCCAGGGTCGTCGGGGTGTGCTCATTACCAGCGACTTTCAGGGCGTGCCGAAGTCCATGAGCGACCGAGCGTTCGACGCCATCCGCCACCACTTCGGTCTGGAGCGGCGACACATTCTCTTCACCTTTTCCCACAACCACTGCGGCCCTCGCCTGGGAGACGACCTGATCGACTACTATCCCGTCGAGAAGGAGCAGGAGAAGCTGGTCGAAGCCTACACGGGCGAGATGGTAGATCGACTGGTCACGCTCGTTGGAAGTGCGCTCCTGGCGCTCGCGCCCGCCCGACTTCAGCAGGGAGAGGGGAAGGCTACTTTTGCAGTCAACCGCCGCAACAACGTGGAAGCGGACGTGCCGAAGCTCCTTGCGGCGGGTACGCCGTTGAAGGGTCCTGTGGACCATTCGGTTCCCGTGCTTACCGTGACGCGTCCCGACGGCAAACTCGAAGCCATCCTGTTCGGTTACGCGTGCCACCCCACCACCTTGAGCTTCATGACGTATTGCGGCGACTATCCCGGCTTTGCGCAGATCGAACTTGAAGCCGCACATCCTGGCTCTACGGCGATGTTTGTGAACACCTGCGGAGGAGACCAGAACCCCCTGCCCCGACGCACCGTGGAACTTTGCCGGAATTACGGTCACCAACTGGCGCAGGGAGTCGAGGAAGCCCTGAAGAAGCCGCTCCGGCCGATCTCTCCCGGCCTTCGCACCGCGTTTGAACTGGTGGACCTGGACTACCTGCAGGTCGTCACCCGGGAGGAACTCGCCGGTCTCGTGAAGGACGGAAACGCCATTCGGGCCCGGTGGGCCACCCGACTCCTGGCGAAGCTGGACGCGGGCCAAAAGTTCTCGCGGGCCTACCCCTATCCCGTTCATGCGTGGAAGCTGGGCTCCGAAGCCCTCTTCGTGGCGCAGGGCGCCGAAACCGTTGTGGATTACGCCCTGCGATTCAAGCGCGAGTTCGGGTCCGGCACGTGGGTGCTCGGCTATACGGACGACATGATCTCCTACATCCCGTCACGGCGCGTGTGGGAAGAGGGTGGATATGAAGGTGGATCGAATTTGTATGAATACGGACGCCCCGCTTATCGCTGGGCCGGCGACATCGAAGACCGGATCTCGGGAGCCGTTCACCGTCTGGTGAAGCAAGTCAACTCTGAACGGTGAACTGCTCTTTCACTCTCCAGTTCTCCCATTCTCTCGTTCTCACCCCAGCCTGATCGCGAAATCCCCCATGCCTCAAACCGCCTCCACCAATCGCCGTTTCGTCCTCGCCGAGCGCCCCAGAGGCGTTCCCACCGCCGCGACGCTTCGCCTGGAAGAGGCGCCGATCCCCTCGCCGGGTCCCGGTCAGATGCTGCTGAGAACCTGCTGGCTCTCCCTGGATCCCTACATGCGCGGCCGGATGAGCGCGGCCCCCTCGTACGCGCCGCCGGTTGCCCTCGGCGAGGTGATGGTCGGCGGAACGGTAGCCGTCGTCGAGGAATCCCACCTGCCGGAATTCAAGCCGGGCGATCGGATCGCGTGCTAGTCCGGCTGGCAAGATTACGCTCTCTCCGATGGCCGCGGCGTACGTCGGCTCCCGGAGAGTCTGGATCGCCCTTCGCTCGCCCTCGGCGCACTGGGAATGCCGGGGCTCACCGCCTACGGCGGCTTGCTCGACATCGGACGCCCGAAGCCTGGTGAAACGCTCGTCGTGGCCGCCGCCACCGGCGCCGTAGGAGCGATCGTCGGGCAGATCGCGCGAATCAAAGGCTGCCACGTGGTTGGAATTGCGGGCGGTCCTGAGAAGTGCCTCTATGCCAGAGAGGCGCTCGGCTTCGACGCATGCCTCGACCACCGGCTTCCCGATCTCGCCCCACGCCTCCAGGAAGCCTGCCCCAACGGCATCGACATCTACTGGGAGAACGTCGGTGGCGCCGTCTTCGAGGCCGTGCTGCCGCTCCTGAACCCCGCCGGCCGCGTTCCCGTCTGCGGCCTG
>SYKE01000161.1 GCA_005798285.1 Actinomycetota bacterium | reverse complement strand
GTACTTGATCGGACTGGGATCGCCGGAACGGTTCGGGATGATCGACGTATTCGGCAAGTTAGTCCGCGTGATGCTCTCCGGAGTGTAGGGGCTGTTCCGTCGAACCTGCTCGGTGTAGGAGACCAACTGGGGCACGTCCGGCTTGTTGACAAACGAGACGAATCCCTGCAGCACCGTTCCGATGTAGTCGAAGCTCACCCCTTTGTGAAGCTGACGGGGCCGGACCGTACGAGAAGGAAAGTTGCCTCGGTGACGGAGCCCTTTTCCGTCACCCACGATGATGCTGCTGCTGTCTGGGCTTACCGCAACCGCCGACGGATACCAGCCGGTTGGGATGAAGCCGGAAACCCGTGTGGCCTCCTTTTCGGAGATGTCGGCGACCAGCACCGCATTGTTGTCAGCGTTCGCGACGTACAGGCTCTTTCCATCCGGGGATACAGCCACCGCGCATGGAGTACTGCCCTCCGGCGAAGAGGGGTAAAGAGAGGTCGCAAGAATCTCCCGCCCGCCTTCCGGCGGGCGGCGGCTCGGATCGGCGGGAGCCTCGGCCCGTTCCAGCGAGCGAGTCTGAATGACGTGTACCGTGTTGTCGCCGGAGCAGGCGACGAACAGCCGTCCATCCGGGCCGACGGCGAGTTCGTTTGGTCGAACGCCGACGTTGATGTCCCGAACTCGCTTCCCGCCGCGGGAGTCGATGACGCTCACGCTGCGGGAGCCCCAGTTGCTCACGTACACGTGACGTCGATCTCCCCCGAATGCCAGGGAGTGCGGGTGCTGCCCGACCGGGATGCTGTTGATCCGCTTCAGAGTGAGCGGATCGATGACCCAGACCTCGTGATTGCCTTGATTACAGGCATAGAGGTCACCGCTGGTGGGGTGGACCGCCAAGCCCGCGAGAAACGTGTTCGGCGCCGCGGAGTCGGGCGCCACCACCTGCTCGCCGGACAATTGAGTCCCGGAAACCCGGAACGAGTGAAGGTTTCCGGAGTTGCCGCCGGTGACGTAGAGCCGCGTCCCGTCTTTCGAGAAAGCGAGTCCGTTAAAGCTGCGCGGCAGCGGGACGAACTGACTTTGCCGTCGAGTGGATGCGTCTATGAGCGACACACCCGTGCTGTTGAAGCCGCTGTTGACCACCGCCAGGGTCTTCCCATCGGGGGAGTAGACCATCTTGAGTGGAAGGTCGCCCGCCAGGGGCAGGTGCTCGCCGGCCGGAGTCAGCCCCCATCCGTTGAAGAGCAGGTTTTCGTCCGGCAGCAGCCCCGACGTCGTTCTCAGCACCCCACTCCGCAGGTCATCGGAGGGACGGCGAACCGCAGTTCGCTGAGCCAGGCTGGCGCTGGCCGTTACGAGGAGCGCCGCCCCGGTGGCGCCCAGTAGGAGTCCATGTTTCATGGCTTACAAGTTCCTCGGTAGAATGGCTACCCGATAGTTCGTTACGCCACGCCGACCGATAAGCCCTGCGGTGGCGGCCCGGGAAAGTGTCACGTGGATCCCACGGGGCGCCTCTTAATGCACGGTTAGTGGTGGTGCGGTTGCGTGCTCCGCATCCAGTGGAGATAGTCATGGCGCTCAAGAGACTTCTGGCCGCAGCGTTACTGATCGGGGTTCTCTCGGCTTCAGCCGACGATTGGGCCGACTGGAGGGGGCCGTCTCGGGATGGTGTTTGGCGTGAGACCGGGCTGCTGGATCGGTTTCCTCCCACTGGCCTGGAAGTCTCCTGGCGGGCTCCGGTGGCCGGCGGCTACAGCGGGCCAACGGTTGCGCGAGGCAAGGTTTATGTCTCCGATCACATCGTGGAGCCGTCCGAGCAGGAGAGGATCCACTGCTTCGACGCTTCAAAGGGTCGCAAGCTCTGGACGCACTCCTACGAGGCCCCGTACCGAGGGTTGAGCTATGGGGTCGGTCCGAGAGCTTCGGTCATCGTCGATGGGGATCGGGCGTTTACCCTGGGTGCGGTCGGGAAGTTGACGGCACTCCACGCCGAAACCGGCGAAATGGCGTGGAGCGTGGATCTCACGGAACGATTCGGGATTCAAAAGCTGCTGGAGTGGGGCTTCGCAGCAGCGCCTCTGGTGAGAGGCAGGGCGATCTACCTCGTTTTGGGCGGGTACGATGGCGCTGCAATGACGGCTCTGGATCGCGAATCGGGCAAGGAACTCTGGCGAGGCCCCACCGAACCGGGATCCTATGCGGCTCCGATGATGATTCGGCAGGCGGGGAAGGACGTGCTGGTCTGTTGGTTGGGGGACCGAGTCGTGGGGGTCAACCCAGCCACCGGAGCTGAGTACTGGTCGGTGCCGTTCAAGCGCAAACAGTGGGTGATTGGGATTGCCACACCGGCGATTCAGGGGCAGAACCTGTTCCTGAGCAGCGCCATCGACGGTTCGATGCTCGTAAAGCTTTCCGCGGACACCCTCACCGCGGAAAAAGTGTGGCAGCGAGTCGGTCAGAATGAACGGACCACGGATGCGCTGCACTGCTTGATATCCACGCCGGTACTGGACGGCAAGCACATCTATGGTGTGGACATTAATGGAGAACTTCGCTGTCTGGACGCGGCGAGCGGAGACCGCCTCTGGGAGAACACCACGGTGACACCTCGCGCCCGGTGGTCGGCGGCACACCTCGTTCGCAACGGAGATCGCTATTGGATTCTCAATGAGCGCGGGGAGCTGATCATCGCGCGTCTCTCCCCAGCGGGCTACGAGGAGATTTCGCGCGCGCCGCTCTTGAAGCCGACAATGGGTCAACTCCCGCAGCGGGGAGGCGTGGTCTGGTCGCACCCGGCGTACGCGGGCCGCAAGGTGTTCGCTCGGAACGACACGGAACTGGTCTGCGCGGACCTTTCCGCCCGACGCTGAGGCTCTGGGGCCAAGGGAATTGCTCCGGGTGGGTCGAACGCCTACTCGTCTCGACGACCGTGCCGCTTTGGAGAAGGGGACAAGACGGATGCGGGTGTTGGTTACCGCCGCAGACGAACCGCTTGGTGCGGGCGTCGCGCTGCGTCTGAGGGAGAATCACGTCGTGCGTCTCACCGGCGCCGGCCCGCTCTCGCCTCCGGGATTGGAGTCACTTCCGTATACCCCGCTGGATTTGCGGGAGGAAGGACGCGCCGCCGACCACCTGGCCGGCGTCGACGCGGTAGTCCACTGCGCGCCCCACTCGCTGGCCGACAGCAGCGACGACGAAGCCACGCTCCTGGATCAGGCCTCACGAGCCACGTTCGTCTTGCTCCACGCGGCTCTCAAAGCCGGCGTGAAGCGGTTCGTGGTGGTGTCGCGGCTTGAGGTCATGGATGCGTATCCGGCCGAATACATCGTGGATCCCACCTGGAGTCCCAAACCGGCCCCCAACGCTCAATCGCTGGCCCCACACCTGGCAGAACTCACCGTGCGGGAGTTCGTGCGGGCGGAGCCGATGCTCGGAGTCTGCCTTCGAATGGGCGCCCTGGACGGACCGGACGGGACTTCGTCGCAAGATGCCCGCACGGCTATCGAGGCTGCCCTGGCGATGGATGTCGAGGGTCGGAAGAATCGGTGGTTCCTCTACCACATCTGCTCTACCGATCGGTATCCACTGGCCCATGCGAGCAGCGCGCCCCTCCACTTCACACGGTCAGCGTAGACGCCGTCCGTCGGCGCTCTTCAACCGTTCGTGGGTCTCCGCCGCCCGCCTTTCGGCTTGGGCGGCTCTCGTGGCGGCCTCAGTGGGCGCCGCGTTTGGTTGGGGTACGCCTCACACGGAGATCACCCGGTTCGGCCTCCGGTTTGTGGATGGAGCGGACTGGCTGTCGAACCGAATCGGCGGCCTCCGTCCGATGGAGGATCTTGCCTGGGGCGCGGACTATCGCGGTGATCTCAATCCCGGCTGGTACGTCGATGACTACCTGTTGATGCCGGGCGTCCCGGACCACCTGTCGCACCTGATGCCGGAGGTGCGGCGGACGTGGGTTCCGTACTTCCGGCGTACGGTGCAGGCGCTTCGCGAGGAGAGCCCGGCGAACGCTGCGCGCTGGTTGGGTTCGTTTCTGCACTTCGTGGAAGATTCCGGTTCCCCGCCTCACGCCTTTCCCACCGGCGGCCTCGCCCACACCCGGATGGAGAATTACGTGCTATCGCTGGACATCCGGCTCCCAGCATACCGGCCCGAGCCCCGCTCAGGAGACTCCGCGACGGACCCGGAGTCGCTGGAGCGATCCGTGGTAGAACGCCTGAATCGGCTCGTGGAGTACTCCGCCGAGCGAGGTCGCCGCCTCAAACCGCTCGCGGAGCGAGACGATCGGGCCGCCTGCGAGCCGCTCGTGCTCGAGAGTTGCAAGGAGACGATCCGTGCAGTCGCCGACGTGACGAGCGCAGCGGTGGATCTGGCCCGCCAGCCGGCGCCCCCAGAGAGCGGAGGCTGGATTGGAGAAGTGGAAGCGCCGCCTCACCCGGAACTGGGGGATGCCCCGGTGCGGGTGGTTTTGAATGGCGGTCCCCATTCCACGATTGCCGAACCGCTCAGCCGAGGCGATTTCGGTTCGGCTTCACGCTACCGATTCGTGTTTCGAGGCCTCCCTCGCGGCGACTATCGCGGATGGGTGGAGCGCCCGGGGTGTGCGTCGGCCTCGGTGTCGGTCGCCGTTCGGCCGAGTCGGATCGCTCAAACGCGGACCCGGTTGCTCGTAGACGGCAGCGGCGGGAACCTTATCCGCAACCCGAGCGGCATCCTGAAGTGGATCGACCCCTCGCGACCCGATCACTGGCGGCGAGTCGGCGGCGAGTGGCGGACGGATCCGATACCGCTGCGCCGTCAAACCGCCTACCGGGTCGGGAGTCTCACTGCGGCGGGCGAGAGTCCCGTTCGGCTGCGATTCGCGGCCGATCCGGCTGGAACGGATGCTGGGTCTCCCCGCTATTTCACCTCGGGGTCGGTGTTGACGGCGCCGGAGCAATGGGTATCTCTGGGGGTGCCGGGAGAGAGACCGCCGCTTCGCGCGTGGCTGGAGCCTGTCACGCCGCCGCCTTTGGAAAGGTAACGCAACGATGTCTTCCCCCTCAACGCCCCTCTACCTCACAGAGGCGGATGTCTCCAAGCTTGTGATCATGACGGATGCTCTGAAAGCCGTGCGTGACGGCTTTGAGCATCAGGGGCGGGGTCACGCGACCCACGAAGCGCGGCGGCGGGTGCGCGTGCCGGCAGGCGTACTCCACGTGATGTCGGCTGCGGACTCCGAATCGGGGGTGATGGGTCTCAAAGCCTACACCACGGTAAAAGGCGAGGCCCGATTCCATGTGCTGCTCTACTGCGCTGAAACGGGTCGGCTGCTTTCGGTGATCGAAGCGTCGGCACTGGGAAGGCTCCGAACCGGGGCGGCATCCGGCGTCGCCACCGATCTACTGGCGCCTGCCGATGCGAATGTGCTGGCGGTCATCGGCTCCGGCTATCAGGCTTGGACGCAGGTGGAGGCGATCGGCCACGTCCGGAACCTTTCCGAGGTACGGGTGTACTCGCGGGACCCCGACCGCCGCCGCTCCCTCTCGGACCTCCTCTGTGCGCGCCTCGGGCTGTGGGTCTTCCCTGCGGAGAGTCCCGAAGCCGCGTTGGACGGGGCGCACATTCTTGCCACCGCAACTTCGTCCGCTAAACCGGTGTTCCCGGGCGCTTCCGTCGCACCGGGGATGCACCTGAACCTCGCCGGCTCGAACTCTTTGCTGAAGTCGGAGGTGGAAGCAGCCGTTGTGGGGCGCGCCGATCTGGTGACGGTGGACAGCCGAGATGCGGTGGAGCTTGAAGGAGGGGACCTCCTGGAGCCGCTCCAGCGCGGCTGGCTTCACCGCGACGCGCTGGTGGAACTCTGTCAGGTGGCGGTGGGAATGCACCCGGGCCGCACCTCGCCGGAACAGGTGACGATCTTCAAGTCGCACGGTATCGCCCTGGAGGACATCGCCCTGGCGGAGGTGGTGTATCGTCGTGCTATCGAATCGGGTCGCGGCGTCGCGCTCCCGGCAACCGTGTGATTCGATGCCAAACTGTGATTGGGTAACACTTTAGCGCTCCGAGTGCCGAATGCGTTGGGCGCGGCGCCGTTCAGCATAGTAGAATTCAATGCACGTCCTCTCTTTCATAGAGGTCGTATCGGTCGTCGCACCGGCAACCAGATCGGGAGTTAGTTCAGAGATGAAGCTCGGACTCATGCTCGCCGCCCTGGGTCTCGTTGCGTCGACGGCTGTCGCTGCGTTTGCAGTCGAGTCCGGCCTCAAGCCGGGCGAGGCCGCGGGCGCGTTCCAGGTCGTCGACGTTTCCGGACCGAACAAGGGCAAGCAGCTCTGCTACCGCTGACAGTACGGACCTGCGCCCGTGCTGGCTGCGTTCATTAATGGTGATGTCTCCAAGTCTGCGGATCTCGTCAACGGGATCCAGAAGATGTCTGCGTCCCACCCCAAGTTGAAGACCTTCGTGGTCTACATGGGCGGACCGGAACTCAAGGAATCGATCAGCAAGTTGGCTGCTGACAAGGGTCTCTCGATCCCGCTGACGTTCCTTCCCAAGGGCGCTGGCGAGGGCGATATCGGGGCCTACAAGATCAGCGCCTCCGCCAAGAACACCTTGCTTCTCTGGAGCCGCACGCGAGTTGTCCACAACTTTGTGGACGTGACCCGCGATAGCTTGACCAACGTGGAGAAAGCAGCCGCCGACCTGGCCAAGTAACGCGTCTCGCGTTACAAGTGTTGCAGGGACCCGTGGCGCAACCCGTTTTGGGAAACGCCACGGGTTCTTCTTTTTCTGTCTCCCAGCTACTTCGGGACCCCCGCCATGCTTGCTCCCTCCGGTCCGCCCTGCATCGACACCCACAACGACTCGATTGTCTTCCACATCCGGTCCGGCAATCGGAGGTTGACGGCGGAAGGGCAATCGCTGCCCGGCCGAGATGGACTCGTGAGCTACCTCCGGGGGCCGCTTCCGGGAGGGGCGACGCCGCCTCAGCTTGACCTTGCACGGATGAAGCAAGGAGCGATCGACGCAGCGTTCTTTGCCGTGGATGTGACCCGGGCCTGGAACAACCATCTCGCGTATCTGCTGGATGCGATTGGTTTCTTCCTGGAGGATCTGGCAGAGCAGGACGAACTCGTGGTCGTTCGCACGGCGAGCGAGATTCAAGCCGCGAAGTACCAGGGCCGGCGAGGAGCCCTGTTGGTGCTGGAGAACAGCGACGCCGTTCAGGGCTCGCTCAACATCCTCCACGCTCTCCACGAGATCGGCATTCGGTCGATCACGCTCACTCACAATCCGTCGTCGCTCGCCGCAGCCGGCAATGGAGAGAGTGCGTCCGGCGGTGGGCTCACCCAGTTCGGTCGGAGCCTGGTTACAGAAATGAATCGGCTTGGGATGCTGATCGACGTCTCTCACATCGCCGAGCGGGGCTTCTGGGATGTCCTCTCAGTCGCCGATCAACCAGTCATCGCCTCGCACAGCTGCTGCTCGGCCCTCTGCGCCCACCCGCGCAATTTGACGGACTCGCAGTTGAGGGCTCTGGGATGCGCCGGCGGCGTCGCATGCATCACCTTTGTCCCGAGCTTTCTCTGGGAGGACGGAGGAGAGGGGCGGGGCGCCCTCGAGTCGGTGGAGCGGATCCTGGATCACGTTGACCACGCGGTGAACCTCATCGGAGCGGAGAGTATCGGAATCGGTTCGGACTTCGACGGCGGAGGTACGGCGCTCCCGTCCGCCACCGACTTCCCGCTTCTCGCCGTGGGGTTGTCGGCGCGAGGCTATGGGGATGAGGCCATCAACGGCATCATGGGTGGCAATGTGATGAGACTGCTTCAGGCGACGCTCGGAAGTTAGCCCTTCTCAGCGGGCGCGCGGGCGGGGCTCAAGGACTTGCAACTCCTCCGCCAGATTCCGAAGAAACACAACCCGCTCCAGCGGACTCCCGATCTCCGCCAGCGCGTTTTCGATGGCGTCCAACACCGGCTTCCCGGCCGCGGCGGCGCGCTGGAACCGAAATGCGGCGAACGTACGTTCGGCCCCCGTGAAGGCGCCCGGTTTGAGCTTGGCCCAATGAACGGGGGCGGCAGAGGAACCCCAGGCGAGGAGCCGAGCCAGCCCGGCAGACGCCTCCAGCACACTGTAAACGTCCTGCGGCGCCGCCCGCCGAAGGGACGTGCAGGCGCGCACGATGCCGGCCTGTACTCGATGCATGAGGGGCCACAGCGAGTCCGGCACGGTGAGGTGATCGACCCGATGTCCCGGCAGCACGGCCAGGAGAGTATCCTCCAACTCTCGCCCGTCGCCGGCGCGAGTTTCCTCGGGCAGATCGAGCAGTGCAGAACAGCGTCGGTAGCTTTCGTCGAACGCCGTCCTGTCCGGCACGAACCGACTGAGGACCTCAAGCATGGTTGTGCGTCTCAGCGCCTCCGCACAGGCATCCCGGACGCGCGCTTCCCGTTGGAGAAGCGCTTCGGGCCGAACTCCGCGGGGGAGTCGCAGCGCCAGTCCCGCCGCCTCGGCGTCGTCCAGATTCAGGAGCCCGCTGGCTTCGGCGGCCTCCAAGATCTTTGCGTGGGAACCCTCAACGGATGCCGGATCCGCGGGAAGGACCACTCGCAGCGGACACAGGAAGTGAGGTCGGATCAGCGCGGTTGTTCCCACAACTCGAAAGTTGGTGAACGGGAAGAGCACACAAACACCGGGCTTCAGGTCGTAGCCGTGATCTCTCTGGATACGGCACTGCCGATCGTCCTCCAGAAAGTAGCAGCTTCTGGCCGGGTTGTGGAACGACACGCCCCCCGAGCTGTGCTCGACCAGCGCCAGTCGAAGCGAGGGGTAAAGCTGCACGAGCGAACTCATCTCCCGCTCGAGTCGACCGCCAAACCCATGGCCCCGGCAGCAGAGCGCGTCGCATTCGGAGCAGGCGTAGTGAAACACGCCGTCCGGAAAAGCCATCTGGAGATTGAGCACTGGAAGGTTCCTTGCCGGGGCGCTGCGGAGCGCCGACCCCGGATGCATCATGCCACCCCGACCGCGCCACGGACAGGTGAAAGAGGTTCTCTCGGTCACGAGTGTGAACGGTCAAACCGAACGGGAGCATGGAATCTGTATGGACAACGCGGCCGCGGTTTTGAGAAGTTCTCGGCGAGAAGCCACGCAAGTCGCCGTGCTGTGGGTCGTCATTTGCATCTGGGTGGTGGGTTACTGCATCACCAATGCGTACAGGACGGACCCGGACCCGGTGCTCATCGCCGGCGTCCCCAGTTGGGTGGTGTGGGGGATCCTGGCGCCCTGGATGGTCTGTCTGGCGGCAACCTGCTGGTTCGCCTTCCGCGGAGTTGAAGACACGGATCTTGGAGAAGAGCAGGCGCAGGCGGGAGAAGATTGATGAAGGGCGGAAACATCGAAGCGCTTAGTGCGCTTGGGATTCTGATGATCGCCTCGATGGCGATCGGTGTTTACGCCAATCGAGCCCAGGAGAAGGGCGGGGGATTCCTTTCGGGATACTTCCTCGGCAACCGCGGCCTGGGCTCGTGGTCGATGGCGCTGACCGCGACCGTTATGAGCGGCGGCACCTTTATGGGGTTCCCGTCCCTGGTTTACTCCTACGGTTGGGTGCTCGCGCTCTGGATCGCGAGTTACATGATGGTGCCCCTCTGCACCTTTGTCGTGCTGGGGAAACGCATCGGTCAGCTCTCGCGACAGACCGGAGCCATCACCCTGCCTGATCTCCTTCGAGAGCGATTCGAGTCGCCTCGGTTGGGATTGCTGGCGTCGATCGTGATGATGCTCATCCTCACCTTTGGCCTGGTCAGTCAGTTCAAGGCGGGCGCGATCATTATGCAACTGGTGCTGCCGCCGCTTCCGGGCATCCCGGATGGCGCCTTGTACCTCAATCGATCCCCCCAATTCCTCTACGGCCTGCTCCTCTTCTCGATCGTCGTCGTGGGGTACACCATCCACGGCGGGTTCCTCGCCGCGGTGTGGACCGATCTGTTTCAGAGTGTGCTGATGGCCATCGGGATCCTGATCCTGTTCCCGCTTGCGTTGATCCACTCGGGAGGGCTTGAGCGGGCCACCCAGGCGGGGATCGCGGCGGTTGGGCCGGGATTTGCGTATGCGCCCGGGGCCGAACGCGACTTTCTGACACCTGGCCTCGCGTTTTCCTTCTTTGCGATGTGGTCCATCGCGGGGATGGGACAGCCTGCCACGCTGGTGCGCTTGATGGCGTTTTCAGATACCCCCACGCTTCGGAGGGCGACGTTCTTGCTCGGCGCCTACAACACCGTCATCTATGTGCCGCTGGTGCTGATCTTCATCTGCGCCCGCGCGGTGCTCCCCAATCTCGCCCAGCCCGATGAAGTGATGCCTGCGATGGCGTTGAAGGTCGCCTCTCCGTGGATCGCGGGATTGATCCTCGCAGCCCCGTTCGGCGCCGTGATGGCCACCATCAGCGGGTTTCTCGTCCAAATCTCATCGGGGTTGGTCCAGGACGTCTACCATCGCTTCTTCAACCCACACGCAGACGAGGCCACGCTCCGGCGCGTCTCCAATCTGACGATGGTGATTGTCGCCATCGGCGCCGCCATCGCGGCCATCTTCTCCCCCAAGTTTTTGCAGGCGCTGATCGTGTTCGCCGGCGGGTGCGCGGCCTGCGCCTTCCTCGTTCCCGCGGTGATGACCGCATTCTGGAAGCAGGCGACGGCCCGCTCCGCAATGGCTGCCATGGCCGCCGGCGTACTATCGATGCTTGCGCTCTACGTTCCGGGGTGGGTGCGTAATGCGGATCCGGGAATCGGGGAGAAGAGCGGCTTTTATCCAGTGTATTTCATGGGAGTTGCCCCGTTCGTCTGGGGGCTGGTCGCGTCGATTGTGGTCGGGGTCGTGGTGACGGTTGTTGCGCCCGGCCCACCGCCGTCGCGGGTGGATGAGTTCGTCCCGGAGACCGCAAGGTGATAGAGCGGCGCCTTCGGTGGTCTGCGGCGTGCCTGCTCGGGGCAGCCGGTCTCGCCGCGGCGCCGCTGGCTCGCGCCCGAGCCGGCGCCCCGGTGCGCGTCGACGGCCAGCCCCTTGGCGCCAACGTGCTCCGCGTGTTGGAAGCGCTCGAGTACCTGGGCCGACCGCTGCCTCCCGCTCTTCAGGCGGATCTTCGGGGGGCGGCGGCTCGACGCGATGCCGGGGCCATCCAGCGACTGCTGGACCCACGGGTGCTGGTTTCGGTCCAGATCAATCCGGAAGCTCGAGTCAAGGCGTCTCACGGCGCCGCGCCTGCCCTTCTGTCCCAGGGCGGGTACACGCCCGTCCTCGTGAAGGTCCTCAACGAGAGTACCGTCACCCAACGGCTGGGAATCTCAAGTCCACAGTCCGGACCGCTCTATGCGGGGGTGGCCGAGCTCAGCATGCAGCGGCAACAGCAGCCACAGCTCAGAGTCAATGAGAATCGGCGGCGTGACCCCAATCGCTTCTTGCAGGCCGAGTTCTACACGGCGGCTCCGATGACGTCAACTCTGAGCGGCCTGGAGGTGGAGTATCGAATTGCGCTGCTCTACTCCCGGGAGAGCGGACGCAGAGAAGCGACTCTGTCGTTCGATCTCGAGCGCGGCAATCAGGATCTGGGCTTTCGCGCTGAAGTGCCGATCCTCTTTCAGATTCGGCCTGCTCGTGCAGTGAAGCTCGACATCCGTGATGTCGACGGCAAGCCGGCGATGGCACGCCTCACCATTCGGGATTCCGCGGGCCACATCTATCCGTCACAGGTGAAGCGCCTCGCGCCGGACTTCTTCTTCCAGCCGCACATCTACCGTCGACACGGCGAGACCCTGCTGCTTCCCGTCGGTAGGTACCGGGTGGAGTACTCTCGCGGGCCGGAGTACCTCTCGGTCAGGCGCGAATTGACCGTACCAGAGAAGGGTGCCGCTGCCTGGAGCCTGGCCCTCAGGCGATGGGTTGATTCTCGAGCGTACGGCTACTACGCCGGAGATCACCACATCCATGCCGCGGGTTGCGCCCACTACCAGAGCCCAACCGAGGGCGTGACTCCGGCGGACATGTTGAGGCAGGTGGACGGCGAGGGCCTGAGCGTCGGCTGCGTTCTGACCTGGGGCCCGTGCTTCGAGTATCAGCGACGGTTTTTCTCGCCCACCGCCGATGCGCTCAGCCGACCGGGTGTCTTGCTCAAGTACGATCTCGAGATCAGTGGATTCGGGTCGCAGGCGCTGGGTCACGTCTGTCTGCTGAATTTGAAGGATCAGGTGTATCCCGGTTCCGATGGCACCAAGGAGAAGGGCTGGCCCTCCTGGACCACGCCTGTGATGAAGTGGGCGCGCTCGCAAGGAGCAGTGACGGGGTATGCCCACTCCGCAAGTGGGCTCCACATCGACACCGAGTTGTCCACGCGGCGCATCCTGGAACTCTGGGACGCGGACCGGGACGGCAGTTTGAACGACCGTGAGGCCCGTGCGGCGTTCCTGCCTCTGCCGCTCTCCAGGATCGACACGGATCGAGACCGACGCCTCTCTCGCGCCGAGCTTCTGGCGGCCCACGAAGCGGCCTCGGACGAACTCCCAAACCTTGCGATTCCCGAGATGAACGGCGTAGGGGCGCAGGAAGTCTGCGTGACCACCGCTCACGGCCTGTGTGACTTCATTTCGGCCATGGACAGCGCCCGCATTCCGGAGTGGAATTGCTGGTATCACATCCTCAACTCCGGTTTCCCCTTGAAGGTCTCCGGCGAAACCGACTTCCCCTGTATGAGCAGCACTCGCGTCGGGCAGGGAAGAGTGTACGTCCGCTTACCTGGAGGCGCCCCGCTCACCTACGATCGGTGGGTTCGGGGAATCAAGGAAGGTCGGTCCTATGTGTCGGACGGCTTCGTTCACGCCCTCGCCTTCGAAGTTGAGGGGAAGGCCGCCGGTGACACTGCGAACATCGCGTCACCCGGGCAGGTGACGGTGACCGCGACCGTTGCCGTGGCGCCCGAAATCCCGAAGACCGTGGCTCAGGGTGAGGTCGTGCCGCGCACCGGGCTTCGGGTGGTGGGAGACACGGTGCTCCTTCACACGGATCGCACCGATGCGGTGGTGGTGGGCGGCGAGAAGCGAATCGAGGTGGTCCGCAACGGGCAGGTGGTGGCATCCGCGACTGTGCCTGCCGATGGGAAACCGCACCCACTGCGGTTCGCCGTGCCGGTGGAGCGAAGTAGCTGGATCGCTCTCCGACAGTTCCCCCAGATGCACACGAACCCGGTGGACGTGCTGGTCGGCGGGCGTCCCATCCGCGCATCCGCATCGAGCGCGCGCTGGTGCGCGGAGACCATTCGCCAGTTGTGGCGTGCCCGGTCTCGCGGTATCCGCGCGGCAGAACGTGACGAGGCGGAGACCACGTTTAACTCGGCGATCCAGATCTACGAGGCTCGAGCGAAAGAGGCAGAGGAAGCTCTCACTGTCGCGAGGTGACCCAACCGATGAGAGCTGCCGCCAGGAGAACCCAGGCGGAGTTCATCCGGGTGCGCGCGAGCAGGAGAGTCGTTCCTGCGAAGATGAGCCAGGCGCCGATGTGGGTGAGCGCTGCGGCGGCGAGCTGAAACAGCACTCCCGCGATCAAACCAATCGAACCGGCGTTGACACCATCGAGGAAGCGGGAGGCGAGGGGACTCCGCCGTAGTTTCCGGGCCAGTGGGTGGGTGATCCACACATAGAAGAATGCGGGGAGAAAGATTCCCGCTGCTCCCGCGATTGCTCCCGCGGGTCCTCCTACGAGATAGCCGACGAAGGCCGCCGTTGAGAATACTGGTCCCGGCGTGAATTGCCCTGCCGCCACGGCGTCGAGAAGCTGCGCCTCGGTGAGCCAGTGGAACCGATCCACCAGGTCGGCCCGCATGAAAGCCAGCAGAGCGTACCCACTGCCGATCAGCGTTGCGCCGAGTTTGAAGAAATAGGTGAATACGCTGCCCGCATCCACGTGTCTCTCGGCGTCGGCGACCGAGGAAACAACTGCCGCGACGAGCGGCAGCGGCACGATGACTCCCGTTCTCACCGGGATCCACTCTCCGGCGAGCATCACCACGCCGCATCCCAGCAGCAGCGGCAGCACCGGCGCCCCGAGCAGGTAGCCGGCCGCTGCTACTCCCGAGAGAACGAGGAGCCACGGCCGTTTCTGCAACGGCGTGATGAGCCCCATCACCGCGCGAGCCACGACGGCAATGACCGCAGGCTTCAGGCCAAGCAGCATGCCCAGACCGGCGGGAAGGTGCTGCATCGCGCCGTAAGCCGCGGCGATCAGCGTGGTGAGGAAGATGGCCGGGATAGTGAAGCACAGACCTGCCGCGAAGAGCCCGGCGAGGCCGGCCCGTCGGTAGCCAAGGTGAATCGCGACTTCGGTGGAGGTCGGGCCAGGAACCAGACCCGCGAGGCTCAGGTAGTCCAGGAACTCCTGCTCATCGACCCACTGCCGGCGGGTCACCGTTTCTTCCCTGAGCAGCGCGATGTGGGCTGCCGGTCCTCCGAAGCATGTCCACCCGAGCCGAAACATCAGGTATGCAACTTCCTGGATGGGCGACTTTGGGGCGGGCAACGGCGCCTCTGAGGCGGGCAGATTGACGGAGTCCTCGGGCACCGCTAACGTTACCTTTGTCGACCGGTCGACCGAAATGGGGAGAGCATGCGGGGAAGCGAACGTGGCCTGCGGTTCTACGCCGTCTGTGGAGGACTGGGAGTCGTGCTCATGCTGGCCCGGGCGGTGGTCGACCCGCCAAATCGTGTTCCCCTCGTCCTATCGGCAGTGGCGCTTGCCGTGGGCGTGAGTTTGAGGCTCACGCGCTATCGACCTGAGAGCTCTGAACCCGAGGATCCAACGTAAGGGCCCGACGGTAGGGATGGTTCTCCCCGTCCGTCGGGACATCCGTCACCGCGGCGCCTCAGGCGGAGAGATCGGCGCAGACCAACTCCTCGTCGTTTCTCGCAAAGATCCTGCGGTTTGCGTAGGCCGGGTGTGACCAACAGACGCCGCCCCGCTGCGGAAGCTGGCCCATCGTCGGCTTGAGGAGGTCCGAACGCCCCAGCTCCTCGAAGCCCTTCGGGGTCAGCTTTCCAATCAACACCTGGCCTCGCTCGTTGAACATCCAGATTCGATCCCCCGCGGGACCTTCCTTGACGAAGTGGATGGTAGACCACCGCGCTTTGGGCACGGCATCGAGGTTCTCCCAGAGTCGATCGCCAGTCTTTGCATCCAGACAGCGAAGTTCCCCGTAGCTGTCTACCCCGTAGATGTAGTCCTTGCCCTCCTGCTTCATCATCAGAGGTGTTGAGATGATGGAGTGCAGGGCGTCGGTGCTCCTCTCATTCTGGCCGACGCGCTCCCACATTCGATCCGCGGCGAGTCGATCCGGGTGCAGCTTCAGCATCAGCGAGCCCTGGTAGAAGCTCGTGAGGTAGAGCATGTCGCCGTGCACGACAGGGTCGGCAATTGCGATCACCACATTCTTGGAGGGGAAGGGCTGTGTCCAGTAAGTTCGACCCGTGAGCGGATCGAGCCCCACCACGTTCTGGGCCGTCCAACACACGAGCACTCGCCGACCCGCCTGTCGAACGATGATTGGCGAGGAGTAGGCGCCCACATCGGAGAGTGCTCGCCATCGCTCTTCACCGGTCTTCCGGTCCAACGCGATGATGCAGGCGTCCGGCGCTCCGCCGTGGTGCAGGATGACCAGCCCACCTTCGATGAGCGGCGCCGCGGAGATGCCCCAGAATGGGCCCGGCTGATTGAGCAGGCGAATGGGGTACTTGGTCCCAAAGTCGTGCCCCCAGAGCACGGCTCCGGTCCCGGCGTCATAGCAGTTGACGGTTCCCATCGCGCCGACCGAGTAGGCGCGGCCGTCAAAGATCGTGACGGACGCTCGCGGCCCGTCGGGGTAGCCGAGGCCCTTGTAGGTCACGTCCCACGCATGGGTCCAGAGCGACTTCCCGGTTGCCGCATCGAAGCAGAGCGTTCGCTCTTGCTCTTTCGGCTCCACGATCCGATCAGTGACGTAGACCTTACCCCCCGCCACCGTCGGACCGCTGTAGCCACCCGATACCGGCGCCTTCCACCGCAGGGGAAGTTGGCCCTTGGGGAGCGTCGGAGTGATTCCACTCTCTCTCCAGACGCCGTCGCGCTGAGGACCGCGCCACTGAGGCCAGTCCTGCGCCGCCTGAGCAGTCGCCGGCAGCATCGGGGCGAGGGCCGCAGCGGCGCCCCCGACAATGAACTCTCTACGATTGAATTGATGGGTCATCGGTTGATTCCTACTCACGACTCACGCCGAGGCTGGGCCTCCATTGCGGGGACCTGGCTGTCCGAGGGCGCCGGGGAGGCCCGGGCCGACCCTCAGTTCGCTGACACTGGCGGTTCCGTCGGATATTCTCATAGGGTGGGGGCTCTGCGCCCCCCGTCTTTCTGAAGGAGAAACAGCGTGACAATCGCCACCGTGAGGCGCCGCGGGTTCACTCTTATCGAGTTGCTCGTGGTGATCGCGATCATAGCCATCCTGGCTGCAATCCTCTTCCCCGTCTTCGCCCAGGCCCGTGAAAAGGCTCGCCAGGTCAACTGCCTGAGCAACCTCAAGCAATATGGCGTTGCCACCCTGATGTACGTGCAGGACTACGACGAGACCTACCCGATGTCCTCGTACCTTTCGGGCTCGTGCGTCTCAACGTTCTACCTCGCGGTGACGCCGTATGTGAAGAATGACCAGGTCACCCGGTGCCCTACGGAGCGGGATGCCATGGACATCGTTACGATGTTCCGCGGCTTCCTGGCGGGCGCCTGCCCCGGGACGCCCCAGTACACGGGTTACACGGTGAACCATGACCTCTTTGTGAACGGATTCGCCGGACTTCGCCCGGTCAGCATGGCCGCGATCGGCTCCACCGCCTCCACGGCGATGCTGTATGACGGCAACATCACTCAGACTCAGGTGCAGGCCGTCCAGGCACGTCACTCGAATACCTTCAGCCTCTGCTTTGCCGACGGGCACACGAAGGCGATCCAGGCCGATCTGGCGGGGACGACCCGTCAGTTCTCCACCACGGGACTCGGCAAATCGCTGAACCTGTACCGGATCGGCGTGGGCGGAGGGATCTACGCGGGTCGCCAGGAGTGCCGGGGGATCGCACCCTAGGGCGCCGATGGAATTGGCTTGAAGGTCGACCCCCGCAGCTGTCTGCGTCAGCGACGCTCTACTGTTCGTGGGGGTCGTTTTTCGTCGAGTTAGTAAACCCGCCGTGAGAGCGGTGGAGAGGACACCATGGCGAGGCTCACCGAGGAGCAGCGAACAGCATTCGAACGAGACGGCTTCCTGGTTATTCCCGGAGCGCTCCAGGGCGACATGCTGGAACGAGTGACCGCTGCCTGCGATCGGCTGTACGAGGCCGGCGTGGCCCGGGACGGTCTGACCGCAGTGAACCACTGGCATCTCCGCAACTGCCTGCCGCACGACGACGTGTTCCTGGAACTGCTCGACTGGCCGGAGACGTTTCCCCTGGTGATGGATCTGCTGAACTGGAACATCCATCTGGTGACGTCGCACCTGATCATGCGGGCCACCAGCCCGGTCGATGCGACGGAACAGTGGAAGGCCACCGGTTGGCATCGTGACGGCGGCACATCGCCGTACGAGATGCAGGAACCGCATCCTCGATTGCTCATCAAGGTGGCCTACTGGCTTAGCGATCTCTCGGAAACGGGGCGCGGCGCCATTCGTCTGGTTCCCGGAAGTCACCGTCTCGTCGGACCGCCTGCTCAGAAGCCGGGCGCTCCGGATCCTTACGGCGCCATCGAATTGACGGCGTCACCCGGTGACGCGGTTCTGTTTGAGCAGCGTACGTACCACGCGGTCGGTCCCAATCGGAGCGACATCCTGAGGAAGAGCCTGTTTATGGGCTACGGCTACCGATGGCTGCGTCCGATGGACTACGTTCAGATGCCGCAAGACCTGCTGGATCGGGTGAGCCCCGTCCGCCGACAACTGCTGGGGGATGCCGCAACTCAGCTAGGCTACTATCTGCCCACCGATGCCGACGTGCCACTGAGAGCCTGGCTGAAGCAGCAGGATGAGCTTCGGGCCGCGGCGGGATAGGAATTCGGGCGGCGTTCGATCATTGGGATTTGGTGGGAAAACCCTATTCCAGCGGTCTCGTTCCCGTAAACTTATGCGGTATTGAAGTTTACGGGGCATCCATCGTGCGGCCTCTCGAGGCGGGGTGTCCGAGGGAACTGACCCATGCATCATCCTTATCCCGATGCGCCTTCCATCCAACTCCCGCGAAGGGCGCGGTCAGGGTTCACTCTGATCGAGCTTCTCGTGGTCATCGCCATCATCGCCATCCTGGCAGTAATCCTCTTCCCGGTGTTTGCACAGGCGCGCGAAGCCGCCCGCAAGACCTCATGCTCCAGCAATCTGAAGCAGTTGGGTCTGGCGCTCCTCCAGTACTCCCAGGATTACGACGAGCGAGTGCCGCAGGCGTTTTACGGAACCTCAGCCTCTGCCAACCTGTTTGCCTGGCCCCAGTTGATCCAGCCCTACGTCAAGAACTCCGCGGTACTGGTGTGCCCGAGCTTCACCCAATCTACGGGAACGCCGCCTGGATCTCCCTGGCCGGTGACCTACATGTACAACTACTACATCGGCGGCAACAACAACCCGACAACCGGGGTGATGAACCGCAGCACGGTGGAAATCCAGAAGCCGAGTGAAACCGTGATGGCCGTCGATGGCGGAGCGATTCCGGTTATCAATGTAGACCCCACCCGATGGCAGCCGATGCTCGACGCCACGCGGCGCTACACAGGATGGCTGGTGGTTCACGCGGGCAGCACGCTTATCGGGACCCGCGATTACGGCGCGCCCCACTCCCGACATGCCGAGGCTGCGAACGTTCTCTGGGCGGATGGCCATGTGAAGTCCACTAAGGTAGCGAACATCTACACCCAGCCCGGCCGTGAGGTGCCGAACCGACCGGCGGGTGTCGCTCGGAACTGGAGTCCCTGTCTCGATCCGGACTACGGTTGCGGATAGCTCCGGAATTCGTCTTGGGCACGCGGCGGGGGTTCCAAACAGGGCAGCCCCCGCCGAACCACCGCTATGCTTCCCGCCAGAGTTTCTTCAGGTACTGCGCGCACTCCGCGAGCGCGACCAGCGGATCTCCATCGATCCCGCACTCCAGACCGTAGTACTTGTCGTACCCCAGTTCCTTGAGTGCCCGGAAGCAGGGAGTGAAGTCGGTGTGGCCGGTTCCCGGCAGCCGTCGAACGCTGTCCGCGATGTGGACGTTGAACAGGTAACCAACGTCGGTGGCACGGATGGCGTCCGCGAGATTCTTCTCCTCGATGTTCATGTGGAACAGATCGGCCATCATGCGGCAGGCGGGGCTCCCGACCTGTTCGCAAATGTCCACTCCGTGTTTCAGCGTGCAGGGCCACCACTGCTCGTATCGATTCAGGGGCTCCACGATGATCGCCGTGCCCCACGCCTCTCCGCGAGCGGCGATCTCTTTGTAGAGGGCGATAACCATTTGGCGTTCGACGGTGTCTCGCGAGATGACCGGGCTCAGGTCGGGAATGCGGGGCCGGTCGGGCTGCATCTTCATCGTGATGATCGGCGGCGAGATCACGCCGAGGGCGCCGATCCGGTGCGCCAAATCCAGGGCATCGATGTGGCTCCTCACCGCGAGATCGCGCTCCTCCTTGCGGGGATCGATCAGGCAGCCTCCGCCCCGCGCCGATGTGATGTTCGGCTGAATTCCCGTCGCTCGAGTTGCAGCGATGATCTCATCCGCGTGATCCAGAGTGCTGCTGGTGGTGATCTCGATCCCGGCGAACCCCATGCGATCCAGATTCTGGAACTTCTCCAACAGGGTCTTTCCGGGCGCCATGTTCTCGCGGATAGAAAGCTTCACGGGCCGCTCCTTTGATGGGATGAAAGTGGTTCTCGCGAACATTTTCAAGAAATGCGGTCCGTCCCCCTGCAAACCGGAACTCAACGGCCGCGAGGGGTATCTTAGGGATATATGGCACTCCAGGCGCTCAAAATCTGCCGCTCCTGCTCCCGTCCCGTAGCGTGGGATGCGGCCCGCTGCCACGCTTGCGGCCTCGAAGCGGTCTCCCCGCCTGTGGGCGAGGCCGGGGATGACCGAACGCGAGAGATGGCGGGTGACCTGGATCGCACACTTCCTCCGGCCCCCAGGCAGAGTGACTCCTCGGAACGGCTGAGATCCGTGTGCCTGGCCGTGTGTTGTGGGATCGGATCCCTCGCACTGGTAGTCGCTGCCTTCTGGCTCGGCCGTACCACGGCGCCTCAGCCGGAAGAGTCCGTGAGGGACGTACCGCTCATGGCTCGAGCACCGGCACCCCATCCACCGGCCGCCGCGAGAGCCGGCGAGGAGCGGCAGCCTGAGCCCAGAATCCTGATTCGTCCCGCGCCGGACGCCTCGATCTCGACCGGTCAAATGCCGCATCTCTGGCAGCCCGCGGCGCCCTCGCCGATTCCGTCGCGCAGAACTCCCCCGTTGCCGGCCGGCTCCGCCCAACGGGGGATGCCGACGCCTCCTGCAGTCCCGGACCTTCGGGCCGGCTCCCCGAGGATCGTTTCGGATCGGGCGACACTGCTGGTTCACAACCTGCTCGGCCATCCGGTTGACATTGTGCTCGGCGGCGCCGAGGACAGTACGCTCCACGTCGGCGCGAATAGCAGGCTTGAGTTCCTCGCGCTGCCCGGCCTGGTGAAATTGAGGGCGACGGCGAACGGTGTGGAGTCCGAACAGGGCGTCGGTGAATTTGCAGGCGGAGAGGCGTGGGAACTTACCGTTTCGGAAGATCCGGCCGACGCGGGGATGATGATGATCCTCGAGCGCTGGAAGCCCGCTCAGCCCTGAGGAGCCCCATGGCTATCACGGCCCCCGGCAGGAACGACGGGCCTTCCCGGGCAACCTTCGCGCAGTCGTGGACCGGAGTTCACGTCGGGAGCTTTCTCAGATGGTAGCCGAAATCATTTCGGTGGGCACCGAGCTGCTGCTCGGGCAAATTGTAGACACCAACGCCGCGTACCTCGGACGGACACTGGCAGGTTTGGGCGTGGATCTCTACTACAAGTCCACGGTCGGAGACAACGAGGGCCGGATCCTCGACACCATTGCTCGGGCCCGGGATCGTGCCGATCTCATCCTCACCAGCGGCGGCGTGGGGCCAACGGAAGACGATCTCACCAAGGAGTGCGTGGCAAAGGTCTTTGGCGAGGAACTCGTCATTGATGCGGCCTCGCTGGAGCACGTCGAGAGCTTCTTCCGCCGACGGGGCGCGGTGATGGCGCCGCGCAACCGGAAGCAGGCGCTGATCTATGCGTCCGGTCGTCCGATCGACAATCCCAACGGCACCGCGCCGGGCGCGCTGCTCGAGAAGGACGGTAAGATCGTCATCTCGATGCCCGGGCCGCCCAACGAAATGATTCCGATGGTGGAGAACCACGTGGTTCCGCTCCTCACCGAGCGCCTCTCCGGGGAGAGACAGTACCTGGTGACGAGAGTCCTCAGGTTTGCCGGGATCGGCGAGAGCGCAGCGGAGCACGATCTGCGCGATCTCCTGGCCTCCACCAACCCAACCATTGCCCCGCTCGCCCATACCGGAGAAGTTCACTTCCGTCTCGGAGCAAAGGCCGGCAGCCCGGAAGAAGCGCGTCGCCTCATTGAGCCGCTCGAAGCCGAGGTGCGCCGGCGGTTGGGATCACACATTTACGGGATCGATAAAACAACCCTCGAGGATGCGGTCGTCGCGTTGCTCCGGGAGCACGGAAGGACGGTCGGCGCGGTCGAGTTCGGCTCCGCTGCGAACCTGTCCGCCCGCCTCGGCGCAGTGCCGGGCGCCGACGAGATCTTCCTCGGCGGGATTCTGATTCCGAATGCGGCGGCGGTTTGCGGTTGGCTCAACGGTCGTGTCTCCCGTGAATTGTCGGGCGCGGCTCTCAGCGAGGCGCTGGCGCTTGTGGCTCGCGAGCGGCTGGGCGCCGACTATGGAGTGGGCATTGCCGCGCAGGGCGTCGGTCGTTCCTCGGGAGAAGCGCACATTTCGGTGGCGACCTGCGGCGGGATCGACACTCGTGAGAATCACTTCGTGGGTGGCGCTGAAGCCATTCGACGACGCAGCTCGCAGATCGCGCTCCAGATGATTCGAGACTCTCTCCTGGATGCTTGAGAGTTCCTCGTCGTGGCGACTCTTCATCGGAATCTCCGCGGAGGCAGAGGTACTCGACTGGGTGAGCCGCCTCCGTGCGGAGTGCGGGATCCGTCGTGGAGTCCGCTGGACTCCGGCCGAACAAGTCCATCTGACCTTGAAGTTTCTCGGCGAAGTGGAAACTTCTCGAGTGGACGGAATCCGTGATTCTCTCGCCAGAGTGTCAAACACTTATTTGCCATTTGTGTTAGAGTTAGCTGGCGCGGGCGCCTTTCGCGGCAGAGACGGCACGGGGGTCCTGTGGATTGGGGTTGCTGCTCACGAAGAGCTGTTTCGCCTCGCCGCAGATCTGGATCGAGCGCTTGCGCGCCACGGCTTTGCTTCGGAGCGGCGTCCGTATCGACCCCACCTTACGGTTGCTCGATGGCGGTCTGGGGCACAAGACGAGGCGGACCGGGTGCTCTCCTGGGCTGAGACGATCGGTGCGGCTCGGCTGGGATGGTCGGTGCGCGGCTTTACCCTCTTTCGCAGCGAACTCGGGCCGGCTGGCGCCCGGTACACTCGAATTGGGGAGTTTCCGCTCGGTGGGGCGCCCCCAAACGGTTTTTTGACGGTCGGTTGAACACACGGAACGGGATGAACGAGGAGCACTGAAATGGATCGAAAGAAGGCGTTGGATTTCGCGGTCGGGTCGATCGAGCGCAAGTACGGCAAGGGATCGATCATGCGGCTGGGCAGCCGTGAGAATCTGCAGGTTGAGGTGGTGCCCACCGGCTCGCTCGCGCTGGACCTGGCGCTCGGAGTCGGAGGGCTGCCCAAGGGCCGGATCATTGAGATCTACGGCCAGGAGTCTTCGGGCAAGACAACGCTCGCCTACCACGTGATCGCGGAGGCTCAGAAGCGGGGCGGAACGGCGGCCTTCATCGACGCGGAGCACGCCGTGGATCCGATC
>SYKE01000160.1 GCA_005798285.1 Actinomycetota bacterium | reverse complement strand
GGGTGTTGAAACACCCGGCTTGCTTCGTGGAAGTCCCTCCGGGACTCGGTGTCGCCCGCTGCGCGGGCGTGCCGCGTCAGCCCGGAGGGCGTTCACGAAGTAGCCCGGGATTTCAATCCCGGGCGGCCCCGGCGCGTTCGTCCCAGCCTCCTGGTCCACGCCACAGAACGGAGCGAAGACAGCCAGCTCGGTGAGCGAGGCCACTGCCGTCTCATCGACAGGCTGCGACGACCCCGACTCGGCGGCGATGGACCCTGAGGACGGTTCGCGGCTCGGTCGGAGCCTCGCCCTGCCGTTCTTTCGAGGGTGTTTCTACTTTTAGATGGGAGTGTTCGCTCTCTGTGCGGGTGCTCAACCGGACGGGTCGGCCCGCTTGCCGGGGCCGGCGTGTGGCGCCTACAGCCCAGGAACCTCGGGTCGAGCCCAGGGATAACGCCGATCGAGGGGTGTGTTGGTGGAAACCAGGTGGATGTGGGCGCCCTTGGGTGCGGCGCCGTCAGCGACCTTCCTCGTCCCCGCAGAAATCGAACCGGACGGAGACCTACTCCACGAAGCGGGGATCCATTCGCCAGGACCCGGCGCGTCACGCCTCCGAGCCCGATCCACCCCATTCGAAAGTGAACCCCACCCCCAGCCACCGAAGCCCCCACCGTCATCCCCGCAGATGTCGCATTGGGCGGGCACTCACCCCACAAAGCGGCCGTCCATTCACTACGACTCGGCGCGTCGCCCCGGATGATGGGGTCGGGACCGCTTTACTGGAACTGCTTGCGGCGCCTACACCGCCGGATCCCTGGGGTCAAGCCCAAGGATGACGATGATCGAAGGGTGGGACCGGCGGAAACCTTTGGGACGTGCGCCGCGAATGCGCTGCGGGGCCGAGACCGTCCACGTCGAGATCTCCGTGGGGCCGGTGGAGTTCAAGTGGATCTCGCTGCCGCGAGATCCGGGCATCTGTGCCGCACCTGCGAGCCAACGGCCCAGCCTCAACCCGGCCTGGGGCATCGCCCCAGGACTCGTGGGTCGCGGCTAGGCGCCGGGGGCGGGTGTGAAGGTCGTGCGGAGTTCCTGGGTCTGACCCGTCTCCGCTGCCAGGTACGCGGCCTCGATGATCTCGATGACGTGGCGCGCATGCTCCGCCGTGGAGACCGTGGGTTTGCCGTCCCGAACCAGTTCCACAAGCTGCATGATGTCCTCGAACACATGGAACTCTTCGGTGGAGTGGCGCTCGTTGTAGTGAGGCAGGATGGCGTTCATCCCGTCCACCGCGGCTCGCTCGCGTCCGGGATAGTCGAACGGTTGGCCATTCAAGGTTTCGCCGACGATGGAGCCGGCTGTGCCGAAGAACGAGGGGCTGCCGAACGAATGCACGACGTTGCCGGCGGCCGTTCCGTAGACGAAGCCGAACAGCGCTCCACCGAAGTCGACCAGAATCAACGTGTTGTCATCGCAATCGCAGTCGAAGAGCTCGCCCCGGAACTCCCGCTGCTTGACGACGGTGCCGGAGACAGCCGTGACGCGCCGCACGGGACCCAACACGCCGGTGAGCGCATGGAGCCCGTACACCGTCATGTCGTAAACCGGACCTCCGCCGGGTTTTCGCCAGTACCAGGCCGGGTTGATATTGGAGAGGATGTCATTCCCCTGCCGCACGCCTTCCTTCTCGTGGTAGACGCCGAAGCCCGCGCCGGTCGCGGCCCACACGAGCCGTCCCAGGCTGCCGTCTTCCACCATGCGACGGATGCGCCGGAGATGAGGACGATGCATCTGACCCGGCGACACCACCAGATGCACCCCCCTGGCGGCGGCCCGCTCGATGAGGTCGTCCGCATCGGCGATGGTGGTGGTCATGGTCTTGTTGAAGTGGATGTGCTTGCCCGCTTCAATCGCCTGCACACCCTGCTCATAGTGCAGCCCGATCGGTGTGCCGATGGTGACCGCATCGATGTCGCCGAGACGCAGCATGCTGTCAAAATCTTCAAAGGACTGGGGCACGCCGTACTTCTCGGCGGCAGCCGCGGCTCGGCCCGGGACGGCGTCGCACACGGCTGCGAGCGTCACTCGATCGGCGTAGTCGCCGATACTCAGATGTGCGAGGGCGCCCCGGATGCCGATGCTCCCGGCGCCGAGCACTCCAATTCGAACGGGTTCAGACATCTTTTCACAACTCCCCAACGTGGCATCAGGCGCCGCGCTCCGGCCCATCCGCTAGACGTCGGCTCAGGCGCCCATTTGCGTGACGCGGCCGCCGTTCACCAGGATGTAAGCGCCGGTGACGTACGAACCGAGATCCGACAGGAAAAAAACACAGCCGTTGCCGATCTCATCGCCGCTGCCGTGCCGGCGGAGAGGCAGGCCGGCCGCGAAGTTGCGAGAGCCCTCGGAATCGGTGTCGACCTTTTCGGTGACCATCCATCCCGGCGCCACCATGTTGACGGTGATGCCGTCCGGCCCCAGCTCGCAGGCCAGAGATCGACTGATGCCGACCATGGCGCCCTTGCCGGCCATGTAAACGGACCATTTCGCCGGAGCGAGATTCCAGAGCTCGGTGACGATGTTCACCACCCGTCCGCCGCCCTGGGCCTTGAAGATCGGGCGCAGCGAGGTCACCGTGTTGACGACCGCTCGGCACCCGAAGGCAAAGGCGTTCTCGAAATCCGCGATCGTGGTCTCGTCCAGGCCACCCATCTGGCGGCCGGAGATCGCGTTGTTCACGACCCCGTCGACTCGACCGTACTCCGCCATCACGGCGTCCACCATCGCTTGAACGGACGCGGCGTCGGTCACGTCCGCCTGAAACGTCGAGGCGCGACCTCCCGCAGTTCGGATCTCTTCCACAACCGCCCGGGCGGCGTCGCCACTCGCGGAGTAATTCACCGCCACGCTTGCCCCGTGTGATGCCAGCACCCGGCAGATGCAGGCGCCAATTCCTCGACCGCCGCCGGTCACAATGACCACTCTTCCGTCCAGCAGCATCACCAGATCCCCTCTCGCCCCATCATCCAGGATGGGCTTGTTCCGGCCGTTGCTTCGCCGCGCATCCACGGCAGCCCTCCCCCAATGACCCAATCGCACGAAGGTGCGGCGGCTTGTGCGGGGCGAACGGGAGTTCGATGCCGTCCGGATCCCGGCGTCATGACCCACCACCATGCCAAATCCAACTGCATCCGTACTGAAACACATCTCCCCCGAACGAATCCTTCGGCGCGCAACCGCGATCTGCGAAATCCCCAGCCCCACCCGTTCGGCGCACGACGCGGCAACTCGTCTGGCGGAGCTGTTGTCCGAGGCGGGATTCACGGTGCAGCGACCGGATGCCGATTGGCCGGAGTCGCCGGCGGTGGTGGCCCGACTGGAGAGCGGTAAGCCCGGTCCGTGCCTTCAGTTCACCGGACACCTGGACACGGTCCACCTCCCCTTCGTGCCCCCCACGTTCGACGGCACGGTACTGAGGGGCTCCGGGGTCTCCGATATGAAGGGGGGGCTTGCGGCGGCGGCGGAAGCGGCGCTGGCGCTGGCGGAGAGCGGAGCGCTCACGGCGGGGAGCATCCTCTTCACCGCCTACGACCACCACGAGGGCCCCTGGGGAGACTCGCGCCAACTTCACGGCCTCATCGCCGCGGGCATCCACGGAGATGCGGCGCTCATCCCCGAGTACCTCGCCGACCGTCTGCCCCTGGCGGGTCGAGGTCTCGCGATCTTCCAATCCACCCTCAGCCGAGACGGTGTCCCGGTCCACGAAGTGTTTCGAGGAGATTGCCCGGATCTCACGGGGGCGGGTTCAGCCATGGTGCTTGCACTCAACGAGCTGAACGCCACCCTCCAGAGCCGTACGCATCCGATCGCGGGGACGGCATCCTGTTTCGTGGGTCATATTGCCTCCGGCGAGATCTACAACCAGGCGCCCTCGGTCTGCCATGTTCACGGCACGCGGCGTTGGCTGCCCGGGGAGAGCTCGGAGGCCGTGAGGGACGACTTCTTGCTGCGTGTGCGGGAGGTGGCGGATCGCTACGGAGCCACGCTGGATGCCGGGTACCGAATCCAGCGAGACGCCTTCGAGTTGGATCCCGAACACGCTCTGGTCAAGAGCTTCGTGGCGAGCTATGCGGAGGCCACGGGAGGCGACACGCTCCCGATCGGTGCGAAGCCGTTTGTCGACGACGGCAACACCCTATGGGGACGGGCCCGGGTGCCGGCCGTGACGCATGGCCCAGCCGCTCATGGCGCCCACACCACCGAAGAGTGGGTGCCGCTTGCGGAACTGGTCCGCGTTTCCCACGTGTACGCCCTCACCGCCCTCCGCTTCACCGGGAGCGCGCCGGCCTGAGGAATCGAGTCGCCGCGGCAGGTTCCACCCCGCTCACGGCGAAAGAAGCAGCAGGTGAGCCCGGTGTTTCGGGCTCTTCCGCACCGCCCGCTCGGGCAGGGACGCCATGTCAGAGTACCGCTTTAACCTGATCGATCCGAAATCGACCGTAGACGAGGAGCAACTGCGCCGAATTCTCGCCCGTGACCAGATGAAGGAGTTCGCAAAGAACCCTCTCGTAATGGCGCGCGCCGAAGGGGTGCGCTATTGGGATGTGAACGGAAAGGAATACCTGGACGGGCTTTCCGGCATCTATGTCGCATCGGTCGGCCACGCCAATCCCCGGGTGCTCGAAGCGGTGCGCCGCCAGATGGAAGTCTTGACCTTCGCGCCGGTGATGCATGGCACCAACAGCGTAGCCGTCCAGTTGGCGCAACTGCTGGCGGATGTCGCTCCAGGCGATTTGAACACGGTGAAGTTCGAATGCGGCGGCTCGGAGGTGACGGAAGCGGCCATCAAGATGGCGCGGCAATATCACCAGCGTACCGGCAATCCCCGGAAGTTCAAGATCATCTCCCGCTACATGTCGTGGCACGGATCCACAATGGGATCGCTTTCCGCCTCAGGGCTGAAATCGCGCCGATCGGTGAATGAGCCCCTGGCGCCGGGATTCATCCACGTCTTCCCGCCGACCTGCTATCGCTGCCCGTTCGGCAAGACCTACCCATCGTGCGAACTGACCTGCGCGTCGATCATCGGCGATGTCATCGACATGGAAGACGCGGACACCGTCGCTGCGGTGATTGTGGAGCCGATCGGTCACACCGGGGGCATCATCGACCCTCCGGGCGACTACCTGCCGGCGCTCAGGGAGCTGTGTGATCGGCACAACGTGCTGCTGATCTTTGATGAGATCATCACGGGGATCGGCCGAACCGGGAATATGTTCGCCGCCGATACCTTTGATGTTGTGCCCGACATCCTGTGCCTCGGCAAGGGACTCAGCGGCGGGTACGCCCCGCTCTCCGCCCTGATCTGCCGCGACCACATCGGGAAGGCGTTCTGGGGCGATGCTCCGGAAAACCCGGGGTTTGTGGAGGGACACACCTACGAAGGCAATCCGCTCTCGGCCGCTGTCGGCATCGCCGTGCTGAAGGAGATCATCGAGCGCGACCTGCTTGAGAATGCCCGACAGATGGGCGCTCGCCTTCGAGCAGGACTGGAAGGGCTGAAGCGGCACGGGATCGTGGGCGACATTCGTGGCAAGGGTCTCTTCCTCGGGGTAGAGTTGGTGCGCGACCCGTCGACGCGTGAACAATTCCCGCCGGACGTGCCGATCGGCACGCTGATCGGGAGGCACGCGCTTCGATCGGGCCTGATCAACCGCTTCGATCCACACTGGATTGCGCTCGGTCCGCCGCTGGTGGTGACGGCCGAGGAAATCGACGAGATGGTGGCCATCCTGGATCGCAGTTTCGAGGAAGTGCTGGCCGGGCTGAATGCCGGCCGGAACTAGAGAGGGAGAACAGAACCGTATGAGTGCCGTAGCGATTGTTACCGGCGCCGCTCGTGGGATTGGTCGAGCAACGGCGGAGCATTTTGGTCGACTGGGGTATCGCGTGGCGGTGGCCGACCTGGACCTGCCCGCCGCCCTCGCCGCCGCAGCGGAGATGAAGACCTCCGGCCTGGAGGCGGCCGCGTTTCAGGCCGATGTCGGCGATATCGCGAGCACCCAGGCCATGGTGGATGCCGTGGAGGCACACTTCGGCCGTGTGGATGTGATGGTGAACAACGCCGGCATCGCCGGCAAGAGCGCTCCCCTCCTCGACCAGTCTGAGAAGGACTGGGACGACATGATGCGGATCGATCTGAAGAGCATCTACATCTGCTGCCGCGCCGTGCTTCCCGCCCTGCGAAGAGCCGGCAAGGGCGCCATCGTCAATGTGGCGTCCATCGCGGGCAAAGAGGGGAATCCGAACATGATCCCCTACTCCACCGCCAAGGCCGGGGTAATCGGCTTCACGAAGGCGTTCGCGAAGGAAGTGGCCCGAGAGGGCATTCGAGTGAACGCGGTGGCGCCGGCGGTCATCGAGACCGAGATCCTGAAGCAATTGACGCCGGAGCAGGTCGACTACATGAAGCAGCGCGTGCCGTTGGGGCGCTTCGGTCGACCCGAAGAAGTGGCGGAGGTCATCGCCTTCCTCGCGTCCGACGGCGCCAGTTTCGTAACCGGTCAGTGCTACGACGTCTCCGGCGGTCGGGCCGTCTACTAACCCACGTCGGTTTGGAGAGATCGGATCATGTTGGACCCCTGGGAGTATCTGAGAATCTCGCCTGAGTCCGATCTCTCCACCCTCGGGGCCGAGGGGTGGGAATTGGTTGCGGCGCGCGAGATGGAACTGATCTTCAAGCGGCGGGCCGCTGACCCCACTGCTCGCTTCACCCTGGAACAGAAGGAGCGGGCTCTCGCCGACATCGCCACACACCAACGGCAGACTCGCCACCTGCTGAACCCGGACATCGCGGATCTGATTCGCCGGGTGAATCACACCCAGATGCTTCTGATCGCCGATCGAGGCTTCCCGATTCCGAATCTGCCGCGCGTGGCGGACATCTCTCTCACCGCCGACATTCCCACCGTGCCTCAGGTGTTGGTGGCGATCCTTCCCGATTTTCCCGTGGATCGGCTGATCCTCGCGGAGGAGCAGCAAGCAGCAGCGCCGGACCGCTGGGAGGACATGATGGACTGCGGGCTCCCCGTGGAGACCATGACGCACCTCACCTTCAAGCGCTATGCGGCGAGCGCCGTGGCGTGCATTCGGACGGGCGACTCCACCCCTTTCGCCAATGTGCTGTTGGTGGGAGGTTAGTTTCCAGTTCCGTCTACAGATAGCTGGATCTCGCCGGCCCGCAGGCGCTTGATCGCCATCGCCGCCGCCCGCTGTTCCGCCGCCTTTTTCGAGGTGCCGCTGCCGCGTCCCAACTCCACACCCATCGCATAGGCTCCTGCCTGGAACATCCGATCGTGCGCGGGCCCCGTTTCTTCCAATGTCTTGTACACCGGGGTCGAGCGCCATTGATCCTGAAGCAATTCCTGGAGTCTCGATTTGTGGTCGGCGACCTCGTCGGGGTCCACGATTGCCAGCAAGTGCTCTTCCACGAAGCGGCGTGCGGCCTCCAGGCCCCGACACAGATAAATCGCGGCAAGGATCGCCTCGAAACAATCGGAGAGGATGCTGGAACGCTCGCGGCCGCCCATCGCCTCATCGGAAGCCGCGAGCGAGATGAACTGCCCCAGTTCAAGCCGGCGGGCTGCAATGGCGAGGGATGCCTCGCAAACGTAACTCGCCTTCAGTCGCGTCAGACCCCCCTCATCAAGCTCCGGATGGCCCTGATACACGTGCTCGCAGACAAGGAGCGCGAGAATCGAATCTCCGAGAAACTCGAGACGTTCGTTGTCTCCGTCGTCGGAAGTGTCGCGCAAACTCCGATGAGTGAGGGCGCGCTGCAGGAGCGCCAGGTCGTCGCGCTCGATGCTCACCAATCGCGCGAACTCGTCAAGTCGCGTTGCCCGGTCGAGTTCCCTCTCCGAGCCTGCTTCGGTCACAGTAGGCATGAAGTCTGACTGATCTCCCGGCGCCCAGGGGGCTGCGCCTCAGGTGCATCGTCGTCCTGACGTATCATATGTCAGACGCGGCGACGGTTCCAGTCCGCGGTCCCGTCACGGATCTCTCTCAACACGCGTCCGTGGGACGATAAACCTTCAGAGCACTCTATGGCCTCTCCTCTTGCGGCACGCCTCCTGGATCACGTGCGGAAGCACGGCCCTCTACCGTTTATCGACGCCATGCGGCTGGCTCTCTATGATCCGGTCGATGGATACTACACCTCACCGAACCTCCCCATCGGGAGGAGCGCGGACTTCGTGACGGCGCCCGAGCATCATCCGGCGTTTGGGCTGTTGGTGGGTCGACGGATAGCGGCCATCCACTCCGAGCTGGGATCCCCCTCGGACTTCACGGTGATTGAGATGGGCGCCGGGACGGGGGCCCTGGCGCGCGGCGTACTGCGGGCCTGCGACGCCGCCGCGCTGCCGGTCCGCTACCGAATTGTGGAACCCCTCGCCATCTGGCGTGAGCGCCAGGTGGACACGCTGAGACCGTGGCGCGATCGGGTGGATTGGGTGGAGGACCTGGAAGCGTCGCCCCCGCTCACCGGGGTCTTCCTCAGCAACGAACTTCTGGATGCGTTTCCCGTGCGCAGGCTACTGCTCCGTCGAGACGGCTCTCTCGCGGAGGTAGCCGTCGATTCGACTGGAGAGCGTCTCGTCGAAGTCCGCACGCCGGTTTCAGAGGCGGACGCGGCCGTCATCCGCACGCGCATTCCGGTGCTCCCCCCGGTTGGCGTGGAGTTCGCGTTCATCCCGGATCTCCCGGCCTGGCTGGCGGCAGTGCGGCGTGTGGTCCGGCGCGGAGCGGTGCTCACGATTGACTACGGCGCCACCGAAGATCGCCTTTTTTCCCGAGCGCCGGGGAGAGCCGCCGTCCGGGCGTACTACCGCCAGCACGCGGTTCCGGATCTGCTCGAATCCCCCGGCCGGCACGATCTCACCGCCGATGTAAACTTCTCGGATCTACTGCGGCTTGCCGAAGGGCTGGGAATGGCGGCGCACGCCTTCACCAGCCAGCGCCAGTTCCTGATGGCGATGGGCTGGCGCACGCTCCTGCATGCCCCCGATACCGTCGACCGCCGAGCCCTGACGGACCTGGTGGACCCGGATGCGATGGGAGCCACGCTCGTGTTGGAACTCGGGCTCCCCGAGGAGACCGGTGGCCGGCTTTAGCGAGCCTTCGGCCACGCGGTCTCATTTACGTCAGGCGGGACGTTCCACAGGGAGCCGTGCGTCGAGAGTGGCGGTTCGTTCGATGGCTTCGTCGGCGGCCATCTCGTAGCGATGGATCTGTCGCTGGACCCAGTTGTAAGCCAGGAGGATCACCCCGAGGGCCGCAATCAACCACCAGTGCATGATGCGGAAGCGGGAGATGGGCCAGAAGAGGACCTCCGCGCGACCCACCACTCGATCTCGGGTAAGTACGCCCCAAGCCCGGCTGTCGTTGCTGTTGTTCCGGTTGTCCCCCATCATGAAGTATTCGTGGGGGCCCAACTTGATGGTCTGTGGGTTGTAGCGGGGGACCTCTGCGCCGTTCTGACGGAGGTAGGGTTCCGAAATCGGCTTCCCGTTGATCCGGATGTGGGGGCCTTGAAATTCGAGTTTCTGTCCGTCGATCACCGCCAGAGCAACCTCGCCGCTGCGGGTGTAGACCCAACCGTTGATGCTCGGGTCGGCGCCGTAGTTTGCGATCGGCGCCACGGTGATCTGGCCCGAGGAGTCTTCCAGTTCGACCTTGCCATCGACGATTACCCGAGCGGTGTCGATGCTGGGAAGAGGATTCCGCGTGAGAATGACCTTCAGCGGTCGATCCTGATAGTCGACAGCCAGGCTGGCGCGCTTGCCTTCGACCTTGAAGCCGCCCTTCTTCTCCATGTCGAACTGAACGCCGCCCGAACCGTCTTCCGACGGCTTCAGAGCCACCTTGCCGTCGACGACGAGCCGATCCGGCACGATCTGCACGGTATCGCCCGGTACGCCGATCACGCGCTTGATGAACTCCTTCTCATCCGAGGCCGCCCGCTTCGGCGCCCTAAAGACGACGATGTCGCTGTGCGAAGGGTTCGCAACCCGGTAGATCAGCTTGTTCACCAACAGGCGATCCCCCATCGTGCGGCCTGTGGAAAGATCCGGACCCATCAGGGTCGGCTCCATCGAGCCGGAGGGGATGTAGAACGCCTGAAAGAGGAACGGACGAATCACCAGAAAGACGACAACGACGACCGAAAGCACCACCTGCACGTTCTCGTGGATCCAGTGCACGGTGCTGTCGCGCCGTCGTCCGATGAGACGGGTCGCCAGGTAGACCACCATAAGCGCGCCGATGGCCTGTAGAACCGTCTGTATGCTGAGGTTCGCGAGCCCCTCGGTGATCTGTGAAATGATGTTCATGCCTTCTCGCCCTTACTGTCGGCTGCTCTTGAGCGCCTGATCCGACTTGCGCTTGAGCTCCGCGGCCACGCTCTGCGGCGCGGCGCTGCCGGAGATCACCGTATGCGCCGCCTCTTGTAGGTGGTCTCGCACCTCTTGCCACCCCAAAAGATTGGGCTCCGGCTTCGCGGATGGGAGAATGTCCCAGACGGCACGCGCTCGCGCGTTGCTCTCATAGAAGCTCTTCATTTCAGGAAGATCGATCGCCCTTCGCGTAACCGGCAGGTATCCGGTCTCCCGAGCCCATCGACCAGTCACTTCGGGTGACACGAAGTACTTGATAAACTCCCACGCGGCCTTTTCCTGTTCCGGACTCGCCTTGAAAATACAGACGTTGGGCCCATACATCACGGTTACGGGCGCCACGCCCACCGCGTGTGGGATGATTGTGATGCCCCAGTCAAACTTCCCGGCAATATCCGTCTCGAGCCGACTCCTGGTCGAACTGGTGTCGAGATAGAACGCCGCACGCTGGCTGGTGAAGAGCCCGGAAGCCTCATCGCCGACTGCTTCCACGAGTTGACGCGCCGCCGCCATCCGCTTCAGCAGACTGAGCATCGCGACCGCCGCGGGACTCCCGAACTCCGTGGAGAGATTGTCGGCGCCCACCAGTTGTCCGCCGAACGAGTAGATCATGCCGTCCAGGGTGCTAGGGTCTGCGGCGAACGCCCACGCAGGTCCGCCCAGGCTCTTGCTGATGGCCGCCGCCTGAGTCTCAAACTCCTCCCAGGTGGTGGGCGGCTTGTCGAACCCCGACTTCTTCAGCAGATCGCGGTTGAAATACATCACCAGATTGCTCTTGGTGAACGGAAACGACAAGAGTTTGTTCTCGAACTGCGCGAAACGGTTGCTCTGCAGGTACGCTTCGGGGATTGCCGCCAACTCTTCCTTCGACAATCCCACCGCCGGATCAGTCACCAGATCATCCAGTGGCCGAACGACACCGTTGGTCATGTACTCGGTGACGTGGCTCTCGTAGGCGACGGTCAGCGCCGGCAGCGACTTCGCCTGGATCGAGGCACGGATCTTTTTGTTGAGGTCGCCGTAGTTGCCCTGATACTCCGGCAGCACCTGCACTCCCGGGTGCGCCTTGCCGAAGTCGGCACAGATCGCTTCGAGCGCCTTCTGCTGGTCGCCCCTGCGCGTGTGCCAGAACACGAGTTTCTGCGTCGCCCCTCCGCCGGAGCCCGTGGATGGGCCGCCGCCGGAAGAGGGCTGCGAGGGAGCCGTGCTTCCGCCGCCACTTCCGCAGCCCGACACCAGCGAGCCGAAGACGGCCCCGAAGCCGGCCATTCGGACCATGCACTCTCTGCGTCGCATCAACGTGATCTCCCGGCGACGGCGCTTGCCGCCCCCTATCCCTTCACCCCGGCTGCCACGCCCTCTACGAACGTCTTCTGCGCGAGAAAAAACAAACCGATAATCGGGGCCATCGCCATGGTCGAGGCCGCCATCAGCAGGTGGGGACGTGGCCCTTCCTGCACCAGAAAGCTCTGGAGACCGACCTCAATGGGTCGCATCGCGTCGGAATTCGTGACCAGCAGCGGCCAGAGCAAGGAATTCCAACTCCCCAGGAACGCAAACAAGCCCGCCGTCGCCAGTGCAGGGCGGGCAAGCGGCGCTGCAATTCTCGACAGATAGCGGCTATGCCCGCACCCGTCCAATTGTGCCGCCTCGTAGAAATCCCGAGGCAGTCCTCGGAAGAACTGGGTCACCAGGAACACTGAGAAGACGTTCGACAGCCACGGCGCCACCAAGGCCGCCAGGGAGTTGTACCATCCCAGCCGCGTGATGAACAGGTAATTCGGGATCACAACAACCTCGAACGGGATCATCATCGTGGCCAGATAGAGCATAAACACGATCTTGCGGCCGGGGAACTCCATGTGACCGAAGGCATATCCCGCGAGGAGCGCTGTGATTACGACCCCAAGGGTAACGACTGTGGCCATCACCACCGAGTTGGCGAAGTACCTCGGAAACGCCGCCGACTGCCATGCATCGGGATAGTTGGACCACTGCGGTGTTGCCGGCAGGAGCCGCGGGGGGAACTCACCCACCTCGCCGGAAGTCTTGAGCGACGTGGAGATCATCCACAAGAATGGGAAGGCCGTGGTGAACCCGCACACCGCCAGCAGCAGATGCTGGAAGGATCGGAGCAGCAGAGAGCGCATTTCTAGGCGTAATGCACCTTCCTGCCCAGGATCCTGAACTGGATGAGCGTGAGCACCAGAATGACCGCGAACAACAGCATAGCGACCGCAGATCCGTATCCTGGCCCGAGTCGAGCCGCCGAGTCGTAGAAGCTCTGAAAGATATAGAGCGTCAGGTTACGGGTCGTTCCGGAGGGGCCGCCCTTGTTGTCGATGCTCATCACATAGACCTGTGAGAACGTCTGAAATGCACGAATGGTGAAAACGATCCAGAGAAAGAAGAGTGTGGGAGAGAGGAGCGGCAGCTTCACACTGCGGATGAGCCTCCAACCGCGAGCGCCGTCGAGTCGCGCCGCCTCGAGGACGTCCGTGGGGATGGACGCGAGCCCTGCGAGCAGCACCACCACGGCAAAACCGACCCCGTGCCACACGGCCACCGCCATAATGCACACCAGCGCCAGACTGGGTCCGCCGGCCCATTCGGGAAGCGGCAGGCGGCCGGTCGAGGCGAGCAAACTAAGAATGCCGGTCTCTTCGTAGAGCCAGCGCGGCTCTACTCCAAACCTTCGGGTCACCGCCGAGGCTATTCCTGATGTTGGGTTGAGGATCCACTTCCAGACTGCGGAGGCCGCGACCGGCGACGCGACATACGGGATGAAAAAGAGCGCTCTGTAGAATCCCATTCCTCGAAGACGCGTGTGAAGCAGCTCCGCGCAGCCGTAGGCCAGAATCACCGTGAGGGGCACGGTGCCTACCACGTAGTAGACGGTGACCCACACGGCGCTCCAGAACTCCGGCTCAGCAGTGAGCGCCTGCCGGTAGTTTGCGATTCCCACCCACGGCCCCGGCTTCAGTCGCCATTCCTGAAAACTCAGACCTAACGCCGCAATAAGGGGAAGCAGGCCGAACGCGCCGATGATCAATGCGCTGGGCAGCACCATCAGGTACGCCGTAGCGGCGTCCTGAAGGGTTCGCTTCCACCGGCTGTTCCCGGGCTTCACTCCGCCTGACAAACTCGCTCCTCAATGGGCCGCCCGCAGCAAACTTCGCCCTTGCACAGTGGCTTCGATCCCGGGACTGCCGACATGGTCTACGGGTAAGGATGGTTCCAAACGACCGGCGTTGTCCGGAGCCGACCCCAGCCCGAACCGCTTTCGTTCCCGACGGCCCCTAACCAATTCCCATGCATCGCTCCGCCATCCTTCGCGTGAACCGGCCATCCACTCTTTCCGCCGACCACCGCCGAGCGCTCATGCACGCGTTGAGGAAGCTCCGCCGCCTACCGGGTTGGCAGGGAGTCCAGGTTTTCAAGTCCCTGGGGACTGAAGACGAGCTGTACGCGCTCGTGGACTTCGAGAGCCCTGAGGGCTTTAGCAGGGGTCAACGCGCCGCCCTCAGCGCACTGTCGTGCCATGAAGGGCTGCAGGGCCGGCTCGACGTCTTTCCTCTCGCAGAGGCCTACGTGCGACACACCGCCGCGGAGACGGCGAGCACCAGCTTGCTTCGACTGACTTGGGGAGTGCGGGAAACCTCCGCTCCCACGAGGCTGGAGCGGGAATACGCCCTCCAGGCTATGGCGGCGCCTGGAGCGGTTCGAGTCCTGGGTGCGCTGGATGGCTCTGGAGATCTGGGCTGCTGCCGCGTCTGCTTCGTGGATGAGGACGGCCTGTGGCACTTCTACGAATCCACATGGCGGAGGAAGTGGAGCCGGCGATGCTCCGAACGTGGGGAACGCGAGACCTGGGCTCTGGACCTGCCGCGTCTCTCGCGTCGCGCGGCCGCTGTCCAGCCGATCAAAATCCGGAAGTCTCCGAGGGTGGAGTCGCTCTGCATCCGAATGGAATTCACCGAGACCACCTCTACCGTTGCATTGGTGCTGGAGGGAACGGTGACCGATGAGAACTCGGCTCAGTTCCAACGGGTGTGCGGTTGCGTGGCGGAGACCGGCTGCAAGATCCTGAAAGTGGACCTCTCCTCCCTGGAGTCCATCACTCCGCGAGCAATGCAGGTGCTCACCGAAACGTCACGTCGGGTGAAGGCATTGGGGGGCGCCCTCCACATCGTCGACAACGCGGATCGTGCCCGACGGATCACCCGGTCACGACACCTCGCCGCATCCGTCTCCTAAACGTGTCCCCATCCCCCACCGCCGGGGGTTCCTATCCGGACCCGTGCTCCCATCGGCAGCGGGAGCGATCCCTTCGACGGGGCCACGCTCCACTCCTCGCCAGGCAGCATGAGCGAGTTCTCACCCGGGGCACCACTCTCACCGCCAAAGAGCCCGTACGGTCCACGCTCCCTGCGGTCGGTGAGCCAGGTAACTTGCGCCCGATCGAGCAGTTCGAGCTCACGAACAACGCCATCTCCCCCCTGGCACAGTCCTGCTCCCCCCGACGCCTCGCGGAGTGCGTAGCGGCGCAATCTGAGCGGATAGTGGTACTCGAGGGCCTCAGCGGGAGTGTTCCGGGTGTTGCTCATGTGACAGTGAATTGCGGTTGCGCCTGGATGCCGTGACGTTGCTCCGGATCCCCCTCCGGTGGTCTCATAGTAGGCCCAGGCGGTCCCATTCTGAAGACCGCCCAGCGTCAGATTGTTCATAGTTCCCTGGCTTGCCGCGGGTACCTTTTCGGGCAAAGCGGACGCGAGCGCCCGGAGCAAGGCATCAACGGTGCGCTGGCTGGTTTCAACATTCCCTGCCGCGACCGCCGCAGGGGGACTCGCATGCACCAATGACCCTTCCGGCGCCGATACGGACAGGCAGTCGAAGACTCCCTGATTGAGTGCTACTTGCTCCGGGAGTAAACAGAGCAAAACGTAGTAAGAGGCCGACAGAGTGACAGCAAGCGTCGCATTGATCGAGCCACGCGCTTGAGGCGCGGTCCCGGTAAAGTCAACCGACATGCGGCCCTCGCCGAACGTGACGGCAACGCGGATAGCGAGAGGACCACTGCCATGACCGTCATCGTCGAGGAAGTCCTCGCCCTCATACCGACCCACTGGGAGCGTCTCGATCAAACGTCGGACCGCGCCCGCGGACTGAGTTCGGGCATCCACCATCGCCTGGATCAATCCATCCGGACCATACCGGGTTCCGAGTTCCCGGAGCCGAGCCGCTCCAACCCGATTTGCGGCAAGTTGGGCACTCAGATCCCCCCGGCGCTCATCCGGTGTCCGCACGTTTCTGAGCAGGAGCGCCAGCAGCGCTTCGTTCCGCCGGCCGCCCGCCTCGAGCAGCACTGGGGGGATAATCACGCCCTCTTGATAGAGTTCGGTCGTCGGGGCCATGGAGCCGGGGAACGCGCCACCGACATCGGCATGATGGGCGCGGTTGGCGACAAACCCGATCAATTCCCCTGAAGCAGCAAAGACAGGGCTGACCACGCTGATGTCCGGGAGATGGGTACCGCCGAACCGGGGGTCATTGCAAATCAGGACGTCCCCCGGCTCCCAGGCTCTTCCGGGAACGACCAGGTCCATCAGGTGTGGAAACGCGCCAAGGTGCACGGGAATGTCCGCTGCCTGAGCGACCAACTTCCCCCAAGGATCGAAGATAGCACAGGAGTAGTCCCTTCGCTCCTTGATGTTGGGAGAGTAAGACGAGCGCTCCAGCGCAACACCCATCTCTTCCGCAGCCGCACTGGAAAGGTGTCGGAAGATCTCCCCTTCGATGGGATTACTTATTCGCGAAGCCACTGACATCCCTCACCTTCCGGCGAGATGCGAACACCGTTTCCACCCACCGTGGGAGTCCGCGCAGGTCTGCGGAACACACTCCTGAAGAAGGCTCCGAGCCCCTCCCAGAAACAGATGCGGCCCCCGACAGCGTCGCCGCAGCCGAGGGCCTCCCCACACCAGAGTTCGCGCGAGGAGCTAAAGCAGGAAGCTGAAGCCCGTCACGAACGCCGCGACGCCCAACCACGCGGGCACGCGAATGCCGGAGCGATCCCGCTTGGGAAGCTCCTTGTCTGAACCAAGCGCGTATCCGTACGGCACCGGCTGACCCGCCGAATTGGCGACACCCTTGAAGGCTCCCGACCGAGGAGCGGCGGAGCGGGTCGCTTCCTGCACTACCGCAACGACTTCGTCCTTCTCTGCGGGGGTGACGGGGGCCACAGCCACCTTCGGAGTTTCGGTCGGGACCGCCACAGTTCGGGGCGCTTCAACTCGAGCCGGTTTGGGAGCGTCGGCGGAAGCAGTCTTGGACGCCATCCTTGCTGCGGCGTCTCGGCGCTTCTTCTCTGCCTCTTCGGCTTTGCGAACTGCTGAACGCTGCTGCTGCTCGCTCTCCTCGGTCTTGCGAGCGATCTCACGGGCGGCGCGTTCACTGTCTCGCTTGATCCGATCCTGCTCGCGCCGATCGTTGGTGTCGGCCTTCTTCTTGGGCGCAGGAGCTGCCTTAGCTGCCGGGACCGCAGGTCGAACGAGTTCGAGGCCAAACGCAGCGAGGAGCTTGTGGGCCGCATCGTTCACGGCCGCGCTCTGAATAGCGACAGGATTGACATCAGCGGCGCCGGTTGCGGCGCCATTGACCGCCGCCTGTCGGATCACGGCGCCGGTCGTGCTCTCGAGCAACTGTCCATCCAGCGTCACCTCAACGGTATTGGCGCCGGACTTGGTCACCTCCACGTTGCCGATCATCACAGCCTGAATCCCCAGGCGATGAGCAAGGGTGCGCGCCTTCTGGGCATCCACCTGCCCTGTGCCGGACGACACCAGGTCTCGAAGGTGATCGGGACCGATGAAGTTATCCTTCTGGCCCTTCTGGACGAGTGCGGAGCTGGGGCTGAAGGTAGCTACGGAGAAGGACGGCGAACTCAAAAGCCCCGCCTTCACCGCGGCACTGACATGAGACACCAGCTCGAGCGGCTCTCCACCCAGTTTGCTCCCTGCCGCAACTTCACCGCCGAACCCAAACGGGAAGAACAGCACGCTGATCGGCTGACCCGCTCGAATCGGAGGCGGGGCTTCGTAGTTAGACGCCACCGTCGACGTCCGCTGCGCGCCACCCGGCGTGGTCGCCGCCGACCCACCGGAACCGGGCGTTGTAGCGCCCTGCGCGACGGCGTGACATGCAAGACCAATCGTCATGCCGGCACAGGCCGCCCACGCCACCAACCACCGCTTCGCGATAGCCATCTCCGAAACACTCCTCAGCCAAATGGGGTGGAAGACCAGGCAGGTCTTCCACCGACTTCCAAGCAGCCGTGGAGACCTGTCCGGTCCGACCACGGCTCAAACAGACTACGGCGTGATGCTGATGCCGCGACCGAACGGAGCGGGGAACACGATCCCGCGCTCACCATTGGAGAACAACCAGACCCCACGACCAGGCTGCACAACGGAGTCTCGCGTCAACTCCTCATACCGGTTCAACTTGCGGTTGTACTGGAAGAGCGAGCCTCGAATGAAACCATTGGCAACAGCTTCGCTGAACGGGATGAGGAGACCTCCAGAAGCGAGCACCTGCAATTCATTCACCGGAACAGCATAGGGGGTGGGGTTTGCGACCATATTCCAACCCCGCTGCATCTTGCTCACAAACGTCTCGCTGTTGGACAGCTTTATGGGAACGGCGTTTTGCAGGCGGATGAATGCAGTCTCTCCATCTGCCAGGTTCAGCGAACGAACCCAGTAAGACTGGCCGGCAACCAGTTGTGAGACCTGCTCGTACTGGTTGATAGACGGGTTGTAACGAACCACCTGGAAGGTGCCCGCCGCCAATCCCAACGCAACGGCGGGATCACTGAGATTGCCGTCGTACGTAAACGGCATGGTGAGGAAACGCCAGGTCCGTCCGGGCCCAAGCTGGAAGCGCGTCCCCTGGGGAACGTTGATCAGTCGGGTCACCCGTGTTGCATCATCGAACGCGTTGTTGAAGAACACATTGATGGGAAGCAGGCCCGCTTCGACCCCATTCGCCTGAAGCGTCCAGCGATTGGTCGACTCGTCCGTCCCCTGTCCGACCGGGGACAGTGAAGCCAGGTCCAGGCGCTGGTTCTGTCCGGCGTTGGTGCTGATGAACTGGAGCCCATCCGGAAGATCGATGAAAGCAAAGGGATTTGCGATGCTCGACAGATGGTACTCGTTCTGCATGTAAGCATCGACGGCCAAACCCGTCGCCGAAGTGGCGTCGTTCGGGTCGGTCACATCCGCATGCCCATTGATCAGCGGTACCGCTTCTGCGGTCTGAACAGCGCCGATGTAGCCCTGCGTCCGGAGGTTGTCTTTGAGCAACTGGCCTGCGAGGTAAGCATTGCTCATCGCATGAGAAGCCACGCCCATCCCGATGTAGGCCACGATAGAGCGCCGCTGCCCGGCCGGAATCACGATCGGATCGTAGTAGCAGAGGATACCGATATCAGAGATCCTCAACTCCTGCCGAAAGGTCACGCTGTAATCCCACTGACCATCCGTGGGATACATGTTGAGCGAGTTCCCGACCACAACTCGGGTTGGCGTCGTTGCGCCGTTCCCTCTCAGGATCGCTTTCGCCACGATGTTGGGCTCGGCCGTTCCGAAGAAAGTCGGGCCGTAAACCAGAATCTCCGATGGGATCGCCGGCCGATCCGGACGCCTCGGTGGGGTCACACCGGTCCCGGTCGCTGTGCCGAAGTCGGTTTCGTAGAAGATCCGCTCCCTCGACTCAGGGAGAAACACGGAAGCATCCTCGTTGAACGGGTTGAGCAGGCTACGAACACCGACGCGCCGAGCCGCACCTCCAAAGTTGGAGATCTCATACTCGACCCGGATCAGATCCCGGGCAAACTGCAGCTTCTGATTGATCTCGAGCGTATTGCTCTCAAACCGGTAGGGCTGGAAATACCCCTGGCCGGCCGGAAGGTCCGGACGGCTGGGAGCGTAAACCGCGCTTCCACCGGAAGGGAACGTGATGTCCCGGAAACCCCCGGTGGCGGTAGAATCATCCACGCGCACCGTGACAATGTTTCCGTAGGGACGATCATCGTTGGTGCCCCGACTCGAACACCACACTCGGGGTCCGAACGGGGAGACCACGGAGATCGTCATGTTCGCAAAACTAAAGACGTAGCCGAAGTCGTCGTTCGCATTGAGCGGATCGCCGGCAGCCGTCCAGATGGAGTACTTCGAATCTTCGCTCGATCCCTCGTACGTCCAGAGCGTGAGGTAGCGATTGAACAACGGCTGCGGGAACGGAGTCATGCCGTCGGACTGCAGGAAGTTACCCGCGGCCCCCGAAATATCCGCCTCCACCATCCAGCCTGGAAATGTGACGATCCCAGAACCGGGCCCCTGGGCGGTCGCTTGTCGCGCCACCAGTCCCATCAGGCCCAGAGCGGCACCGAGCAACGCTAGCCGTCCTCGCCGCTGCCAGTCAGTCTTCATTGAAACGTCTCCGAAGAATGCATCTACCCGTGTGAGCGCATGCCCCAGGCCCTGCGCTCACACCGTTCAGGTTCAAGTTCTGCGTCACTTACCCGCCGAGAGCGAGGTGATGGTGATGCGATGGCGGCCCGCCGGAAGCGAAAGCGCCGTGCCGACGCCGGTGGACAATGAGATCCGCTGTGGATCTCCATCCACCTGCATAAAGGCGTTTGCACCTGCGGGAATTCGATCCCACGCCAATTTGACTCCGGGAGCCGACTCGGAAGTTTCAACTTCGACGGTCCACTTCGCCGGCCGACTCGTCCAGGAACGAAGATCCTGAGCGAATGCTCCGCTAAACCGACCCCAGTCTCGATGCCGGATGCGCAGATCTCCAGAAGCCCCGGGGACCACCGGTGGATTCTCCACATCCTCGGGACCATAGCCGTCCAGAGCGCCCTGGCGACGACCGAGCGTGACTTCCGCAACCGTCTTACCGGCCACCTCAGCCTTGAACGTTGAGACCCAACCCGCGCCCAGGGGATTGACCGGTCGGGCCGCGGCTGCAGCTACGCCCGGCACCGAGGGAACGCGCGGCACGATCATTTCCATCTCGCGGAATGCGCGGATCCAGTGGCCTTCGAACTCCACGAGTTCACCCTGCGGCAGCACCTTGAACGAATAACGTCCATCTTCGTAACGCCACAGTGTAGGACGGATGAAGTTTCGCTGGACGGCTTCAGTCGCCGTGATCACTTCCTGCCCGACCTGGAAGAGGCACACCTGGAACGGCACCCGGAAAGAGTAGGGGTTCCCAATCATATTGAAGCCCGGCTTGATCGGGATTCGGTAGAAAGCGGCCCGCTCGGAACGACCGAGGATCTGGGTTTGAGTTGGGTTAACAACCCGCGCCCAGAACGCCATCCCGATCGGAGGCTTTGCAACACCCGCGGAAACCGAGGTGAGGGACGCCCCGTCATCCTGGGGCGACCCAACGGCGTCGAACAGGGCGTAACCACCCGTCTCCGGAATGAATCTCGCCAGCCGAACGAGGTTGCCGCCGTAGAGGAAGTTCAGAGTGTCCGCGCCCGGCTGGAGCTGGAACGGCAAACTGATCATCCGAAGCCCCGGCAGCTCCACTCGCGGCTGGACCCGGAAGGGATACGCTCGGGCGCCGGCAATCTCTCGTCCTTGTGCGTTCAACACCGGGCCCCCAACCAGGCTGCGCGTCAGCGCGGTATTCTGGGCCAGGGTGAAGGTGATGTCGAGGGCGTTGTTGCCGATGCTGTAGCGAGTGTTGCTGTCAGGCTCGTACTCGATCAGCCCCAGGGCGCTGTCGAGGATCTCGACACCCGCCGTCACGTCCGTCCCATTTTGCGAAAGCGTGAAATCGCCGGCGCCGACTCCAGCGAATCGTCGGACATAGTTCCCGAGAGGAAGTGCGTCCGCGAAGTCGATCGGGTTAGGGTCCGCCGGATCAGGAGCGACTCGTTCGAGAATTGGCCGAACAATCTGAGCCCGGATTGGTTCGGCGAAGCTGGCGGTGATTTCCCCGGCAGTCGGCGAAATCACATCCGCATAGGAAGTAAACTCGCGGAGAGCTGCGGCGGGATTGATGATCCCGAAACCGAAGTCGTTGGTTCGCCGTCCGCCGATGGGAGGGGTGGCCGTGCGCCGGAGGATCAAGCGGATGCGCTCTACCTGCTCGGTGGGAGCCAGGCTCTCATCCCGAACCCCTTGTGTGATCAGCGTGGCGATCGCGCCGGCGGCGAAAGCGCACGCCGGGCTCGTTCCCTGACCGAACTCGTAACCCGAAGGCACATTCGTCAGCCCGACTCCATTGAAGACGCTGATGAAGGAGGGCCCGGTTGTCGAAAGGATCTGGCGGTCGGGGGCAAATCCGGAGGAGTCATTCCCACCCGGACACATGATCTCCAGATCCGGTCCGCCATCCGAGTAGTCCGCGAGTTCCCCAAAGGGCCCCACAGCTCCCACAGCGATCACTTCGGGCATGAGCGCCGGGAAGTTGACGCCGGAGTTGAAGAAACTCTGTCGCCCATTACCCGAAGATGCGCAAAGCACAATTCCATTCGAGTAGCAGTCCTGAAGCGCCTGGCGGAAGATAGGATCGTTGGGATTCCGGTTGAAGAAGGACGGCGCAATGCCGAGGCTCATGCTGATGACGTCGGCGCCCTGCTGAAGAGCGTAGTAGATGGCGTCAACAATGTTGCTTGAAGTCAACTGGAACCCGACGATGGCGCCGTTCATGTCGAAGAGCAGGTCCGCCACCCGAAGCGGCAAAATCCGTACGCCTTCTCGCGCCAGACTGGAAAGCCCCTGACCATTGTTGGTGGCGGTGGCCACACAACCCGCCATGGCCTGCCCGTGATCACCGCCCTGACTTCGGAGATTCATCACCGGGCTGGCAGCCGCATTGTTGTAGGGCGCATCCAGGCTGAAGTCGAACCCGTTGGGATCCATCACCTCAGCGAGGTCGGGATGCGAGGTGTCGAAGGCGGTGTCGATCACAGCCACCATCGCCTGCCGGATGGGACCGGCATTCAACCGCTCCCCAATCGTCACCGACCAGAGGTCCGTGGCCCCCAAAACATTCAAACCATTTTGTTGCCGTCGAAGCGAATCGTTGGGCGGCGTCACTGTCGGAAGAGAATGCAGGCGGTACACCACATTGGCGTTCGCGAGCAGCACCCCCGGGGCATTTTGAAGGACCCCTGCTGCCGCATTCGGATCACCCACTACGCCCTTCAACACGAACGTATCCGGTGCGAAGCGAAGCTTTTCCTTCACTTCCAACCCCTGACCCGCCGCGAACGCCTGCGCGTCTACACCGGGGGCAAACCGGACAACGACCTCGCCCGACACTTCGTTCGGCAGACCGGCATTGAAGCGGTCCTGAGGCAGTTGAAACCGGCCCTGACCGCCGGGCGCGGCGCCCTGGCCCTGTGCTCGGGCGGTGAGGGCCGTCCCTGTCGCGGCGAACACCAACAGTGCCGCGGCGGTAAGGACCCTTCGATTAAGCAGTCGGAATGGCATCCAGCAGGCTCCTGGCAAAACAGTGTCTCTACGTGGAGATTGGACTCTGCCGGCGGGCAATTGGTTGCCCGCCGGCAGGGCGCCCTAGTTCTTACGGCGTCCCGCTGCCGCTCGATCCTTCTTGGATTGGCGTACGCTAGCGGCGCCTGCGCCCGCCGCGCCCGCGGGAGGCGGTGGCGGATTGATTTCGGCTTGAACCGAAAGTGGCGCGCTGTAAATCCAACCTCGCGGAAGCGGATTGGTCTGATCCTGGGAATTGCGGGCGCCGACCGTGATGAACACGTTGCGGGCTCCGGCCAGAGCACCGCTCTGCGCGTTGACCTGGCGCGTCACGGCGCTCGGCCCACCGAGGTCTACGGGGACTTCGTCATTGTAGGGCCCGAACGTAACGGTCCGGCGCTTGGCGAAGTTCGGGTCCGCACTGACCTGAATGAAGTACTCATCCGCGCCAGGAGTCTGGTTCCAGGTGATGTTCAACTCGCCCAAGTCCACCAGCTCCCCCTGAAGGGGTGCTGACAACGTGGCCGGTCGGAGGGCCGTGGCCCAGGCGGATGAGCCGGAGAGCGGCGACATAAACTGGGTGTCGATGTCCCCATCCGGAAGTCCATCCCCGTCCAGATCCTGAAGACCCGACGCCTGATAGGCGACGGCGATCTGGTAGCGGTACTGAAGTCCGGGGGTTACGCCCGCAGCCGTAACCGCTGTCCGACCACCGGCTTCACTGCTCCCGTCCGGATCGCCGTCGAAGGCGTTCACGGTTCGCTGTGCCTCGGTGTCGAACAGCGTCCGAATCGCTTCAGAATCGGAGGCGCCGACGATGGAAAGAGGAGTGCCGTTCACGTCGGTTCGCCACACGATGTACTGAAGCACCTGCTGGCGATTGATGCCCTTGGGCCGGTCCCAGTTCACTCGAAGGGTCGCCGTCGCCTGTCCGATCTGAAGCTGGAACGGGAACACCTCGATGTCGGCGACGCGGTTAACGGCGTTGCCCCCCCGGCCGCCAACTGCCAGAACTCCCAGCAGAAGCATTCCACCAACCAGCATCCGGAGGGCGCCATTG
>SYKE01000014.1 GCA_005798285.1 Actinomycetota bacterium | reverse complement strand
CTATCGGGGTTTCGTAACGCTGGAGTACGAGTCGGCCGAAGAGCCGCGCATCGCCGTGCCGCGAATTGTCGCCTCCATGCGAAAAGCGCTTTCCGCCTAGCCGGAGAGCGACTCTTCAAGATCGAGGCAGTTGAACAGCTTCTCCATCAGATCGAGAGGTGTGTAGAAGTACTGGTTCGACGCCTCGAATCCCAATCTGCTGTCTGCCGCCCGGAGCCGAAACAGCCGGACCGCCAGTTCTCGCTCCGCTCGGCACAGAGCCATCAGGCCCGCAGCGCGCTCCGACGCGACAAGCGTTCCGGCTGGATCGCGCTGATCCCGCAGCGCCACGAACTCGGTCTGGTTGGCGACGGATGCGAAATGGATAGCGCACGCCTCGGCGACAGCCAGTTCCCGTTGGGCCGCTGCACGATGCTCCGGCGAAACGCGAGCTTCGTGCGCGTTGAGGAGCCGATGTGCGTCCGCCGCGGCCGACTCGAAGCCTTCCGCCACCTTCCTGAGCTGCCCTGAGAAGACTTCCGCCGGGAAGACTCTTCGCCACCGATCCAGATCGTCGTAGGGGAAGCCAAGCATCGTGGAGTGATACCCGGTCGGTTGGGCCCACAGCAGGTTGGTGGGGCCGTACTGCAGCGGCGCCTCGTACACCACGCCGATGTGAAACGGGAACTCCTGGAACGCACGGCTGAAGCGCTTCCACGCAGTCACCATCGCATCACACAGGATCGGACCGAAGTGACGGCCGGCCGTGAAACGGAGGCTCAGTTCGACCACGGACTCGTCATCCAACTCCAGCGGCGCTGCCCCCGCCTGCGCCGCGACCTCCAGATTGGCCGAGGGGCAGCCACCCAGGGTCCAACCCAGCATCAGGCCCGACACCCCCGCCGGGCGCAGGGCGGCAACATTTCGGGCCGTGATTTCAGGAACGGGGATGTAGGGGGTGGCGCTGAGCTCCCAGGTTGAGGCCGCCTGGATCTTGGCCAGACAGCGGAGACCGCGCTCCGCAGCAAGTCTCCAGGTCTCTCGGGCGCGGGGCCCCGGACCGATCGCGGACAGGGAGTACTCGCCGATCTCGCTCTCCACCCCACCGCGAACGATGGGGATGCGCCACTCGTTCACGCTCATCACCGAGATGTCGTCCGGCAGAAGTCGCACGATCTCGGCGATCCGATCGTCGGGCCAGCCCCAGTCCCAGGCAATCAGCCGTGCGGTGGAGTTCGCGCGGTCAATCCCGCGGCGGAGCGCCCGGCTGACACCTGCGATGACGTCTGGAAGCCCGCGGGCTGCACAGCGGGGACACTGATCGCCTCGCCCTCGAGACTGGCAGTTGGTCAGGTTCTCCGAAGCGCTGATGGTGAAGATGCCGCCCAGCCCCGGGGCATTCCGGCACACGTACTCGGTGGCCTCGGAGAGGTAATCCTCGATCCCCGGCGCACTCGTACAGAGCGCCGCGTAGTCGTCTTCCTCCACTCCGCGCCACTCGGGATGTGCGTCGAAAAAGGAGAGCGGATGGGACCGAGGCTCGTTGAGGTAGAGGTAGACGCTCAATCCGACCCGATCGGCACGGTCGATCAGTTCCCGCAGGTTGGCCAACCTGCGCAGGTGATCGGGATCTCCCTCCGGCTGCCAGGGGGAGGGCGCCAACCGGGAGAGGAGTCCCTGGATCCAGACGCCGTCGACTCCGGACGCCGCCAGTTGTGCGAGATAGCCCTCCGGGAATCCCGCGGTGTCGAGGTCTAACAGTGGGTCGCCGTAAAGTCCGAAGTAGGAGGAGCAGTACCGCGGACTGAACGCCGAAGAGCCGGGGGCGTGCGCTTCTCGCGGCGGCTCCCTCAGGGCCTCGATGAACCGGAAGTGAGGCTCCCACTCGGAGGCGAACCCGTCGCCGAAGTGGCTTCGGGCGAGTTCTCCCAGTCGAGAGGCGCGTGACTGAGCGTCGATTGAGGGCGGTTCATACCGGATCGCCTCGCACGTCGGTTTGAGACGACCCAATTTGATATACAGGAAGTCATCCTCTCGAAGCGCAAAGGCCAGTTCGTCCGCAGTCCAGCTCAGCAGCGTCAGCAGTTGTTCGTAGGGAAGCAGGTGCCAGTTTCTGCGGATCACCGTGATGGCGGAGCGCCGTATCACGTCGGCCGACACCTCAACCCCGGGGTTCAGACCCATCGACTCCGCAAGCTGTCGCACCTGAGGGGACGTGGCGCCGACCACCGCCGCCAATCGATCGGGAGGCACGAGAGTCCAGTTCCGCCACACCAACGCGTGGAGGCGACTGGGAAAGTGCCGGAAGGACAGCGCCTCGGGCGCATCGCCGGCCGGAAGCTGGGAAACTGTGAAAAGGGTGCTGGACATGCCGTTTGCTTATGGATGGGACGCCGGCCGACCTTCTCCCACTCGCTGGATTGCCGTGACGCTGGGCTGTGGGGCTCTCGTCGGACCGGTCGGCGCGGATCAGACCTCAGAAACGCTGGCCGCGGCAAAGAAGGCCATAACCGGAATTCAGTCGTTCACCGCGACGGTGGAACTCGTCACCGCGCGGACTCCCATGCGGGGCATCATCTCCGCCCGGAGGCCCGCGAGTGTCCGCCTCGAGGTGGACAATACGCCGGTCGGCCTGCTGGTGTCCGACGGCAAGACGGCGTGGGTCTACAACCGGGATCGCAAGCAGTACCTCAGCCGCCCGCTTTCCGGCGACTCCGCTCGGCTGGCGTCGAACCCAATCTTTTCGGTGGCGCCGCAGCTCAGGGCCTTCTTTAATCCGGAGGTGTTCTTCCGCTTCCCGCCCGGCGCCAAGACCCGACACGCGGGCAAGAAGAAGCTGGATGGAGTGCTCTGCGACGTAATCGAGGCGGAGTACGTCCGCGGCAACGCCGCTTCACCGGCGATGGCCAAACCGGCGGTTCGTGGAACGTTCTGGTTCACCGCTAAAGAGCACATGATCGTCCGGATTGAGAGCCGAGATCTGACGGATCTCTCCAAGCCGCCCGTCGTCGCCACGCTTAAGAACCTTCGTTTGAACCCGAAGTTGCCGGCCTCCACCTTCGTATGGACGCCTCCGCCGGGCTCCCGGCCCGCTCCCCCTCGCGCTGCAACTGCGCCGGGGCCGGCGCCCGGAGGCGTCAGCACGATGACGTTGAAGCCCGGAACTCGGAAGTGACTCACTGTCGGTAACCCGCCGACGATCCGCTCCAGGCGGCGATCGGCAGGTGAACTGAGCAGACCCGGCGGTCTCCCCGCCGGGCGGGTGAAGATTGACAGGGGTAGAGGGCTTCGCTATCATTCCCGCAGTCGCCCTCGTAGCTCAGGGGATAGAGCACCGGCCTCCGAAGCCGGTGGCACAGGTTCGATTCCTGTCGAGGGCATTCGGTTTTTGGGGGCTCCGCTTCGTGTGGCGGAGCTTTTTTTGTGGGTCGGGAGGCGTCGCCCGTCACTCGTCGCCATTTCGGGCTATTCTGTAACGCGAGAAACGGTCCGACACCATGCCTGAATTTCGAAGCTGGTTTCAGTGCGCTAACCCCGAGTGTGGGCGCAGCTATCCGCTCAACGAGGTGCTCTACAAGTGTCCTCGGTGTGACGATGGTTCCAAGCGAGCGGGACTTCTGGAAGTGCGCCATGATACGGGCGCCCTCTCCGCCGTGCCCGCGCGCGAGTGGAAAGAGCTCTTCGACTCCCGGTACCTTCGCACCACCTGGCCTTACGGCAGCGGTGTTTGGGGAAAGAAGGAGTGGGTTTGCCCCATGGTGGCGGACGAGAACATCGTCTCCGCCTACGAAGGCGGCTCCAACCTGTTCTGGGCCAACCGCTTCGGCCATGAGCTGGGGCTCGACGACCTCTGGGTGAAGCTCTGCGGCAACAGTCACTCCGGCTCGTTCAAAGATCTCGGCATGACCGTGCTCGTGAGCATGGTCAACCAGATGATCGCCGAGGGGAAGCCGATCCAGGCCGTTGCATGCGCCTCCACGGGAGACACCTCTGCGGCTCTCGCGATGTACGGCGCCGCGGCGCGAATCCCGGTGATTGTCCTGCTGCCTGAGTCCAAGGTCAGCATCCCGCAGTTGATCCAGCCGATCGCCAACGGCGCCATCACGCTGGCCGTGGACACCGACTTCGATGGCTGTATGCAGCTCGTCTCCGAGCTCTGCAGCAGCGGCGAAATCTATCTGGCGAACTCGATGAACTCGCTGCGCCTCGAGGGTCAGAAGACGATCGCCTTCGAGATGATCCAGCAGTTCGACTGGCAGCCGATCGACTGGGTGATCGTACCGGTGGGTAACTGCGGCAACATCACGGCCATCAGCAAAGGCTTCTTGATGCTGAAGCAGTTGGGACTGTTGGACCGGCTGCCGCGACTCGTCGGCGCGCAGGCGGCCCATGCCAATCCATTGGCCGATCTCTATCGCCGTGGCTATCCGGATGAGCCGTTCGTTCCGATGAAGGCGAGAAACACTCAGGCCAACGCTATCCAGATCGGCGACCCGGTGAATCTCTGGAAAGCGATTGAAGTCCTGAAGCAGATGCCGGACCACAGCATCCTCGATGTTACCGAGGATGAACTGGCGGATGCGGCGGCCTGGGCCGATCGAGGCGGGTTGTTCTGCTGCCCGCAAACCGGTGTCGCGCTCGGCGCCCTTCTGCAACTGGTCCGCGAGGGCCGCATCCGTCGTGGTGAACGGGTGGTGGTGATCAGCACTGCCAACGGGCTGAAATTTCCCTCGTTCAAGCTGTGGTATCACGCGGGCGGCGAGGGAGAGTCTCCCGTCGACGAAGCGCGTCCGGCTCCGGCGAACCCGCGCTTCCGGAACACTCCGTTCCGCTGCGCGCCCAACCTCGACTCGGTGCGTCACGCCATCGACTCGGGAATCCAGCGGCTGAACGCCATCCAACTCGGTTGACCCTGCTTGAGTCGGGTCCCCACAGCCTTCAACACCGCGCCCCTCCCTCAACGGTGGGGCGCCAGAGAAGACCATGAAGAGTCCTAGAAAACAGCTCGAAGAACGGGTCTCCGCCGCCCTGGTTCAACTCCTGGGTGAAGCCGGCGCCGCGGTGGATCCGCTCATCCGGCCGACTCAAGACCCTCGCTTCGGAGACTTCCAGAGCAACGTGGCCATGGGCCTGCGAAAACAGCTCGGCGGCTCTCCTCGAGAGGTGGCGGCCCGGCTCATCGCCGCGCTCGATGTCGCCGACCTGTGTGCCGAGCCGGAGATTGCCGGGCCCGGCTTCCTGAACTTTCGGATCCTGCCAAGCTTTCTGGCCTCGCAGTTGGAGCAGATTCAGGGGGATGATCGTCTCGGGGCGCCGCTCGCGGAACAGCCGCAGCGGGTGGTGGTCGACTTTTCGTCTCCCAACCTGGCCAAGGAAATGCACGTCGGCCATATCCGGTCCACGATCATCGGCGACGCTCTGGCTCGGGTGCTCGAGTTCTGCGGTCACGACGTGCTGCGGTTGAACCATGTGGGCGACTGGGGCACTCCGTTCGGGATGCTGATCCAGTCGATCCGAGAGACGCGCCCAGAAGTGCTGGAGCGCCCGGACGACCTGCGGATCGACGACCTGGAATCCTTCTACGTCGATGCCAAGCGACGGTTTGACTCGGACCCCGAATTTGCCGTTCGAGCGCGCAAGGCGGTGGTGGATCTCCAGGCCGGAGACGAATCTGCGCTCGCGGTCTGGCGGGCCTTCTGCCGGGAGTCGCTGCGGCACGCTCACGAGATCTATGAGCGGCTCCAGGTGCGGCTCACGGATCGGGGCGAGAGCTTCTACAATCCCGTGCTTCCCGGGATGGTGGAAGAGCTTCTGCAGCGCGGTCTCGCCATCGAGAGTGACGGCGCCATCTGCTTTTTCGTGGGGAACTGGACCAATCGGGACGGCAAGCCGCTCCCATTGATGGTGCGGAAATCGGATGGCGGGTACAACTACGACACCACCGATCTCGCCGGCGTCCGGCATCGGATCCTGCAAGAGAAGGCGGTCCGCATCATTTATGTGACGGACATCCGACAGCGGCAGCACTTCGACATGGTCTTCGAGGGGGCACGGGCCGCGGGGTGGGCCGGCGACGAGGTCAGCCTGGAGCATGTCGGCTTCGGGATGGTTCTGGGTGAAGATCGACGGCCCTTCAAGACTCGCGACGGCGGCACGGTGAAGCTGAAGGCGCTTCTGGACGAAGCGGTGACCCGATCGCGCGAGTTTCTGGAGCAGAACGCCGAGCGCATGGCGGAACTCACCGACGAGGAGCGGACAGAGATAGCCTGGGTGGTGGGGCACGCAGCCGTGAAGTACGCCGACCTGTCGCACAATGTGTCGAGCGACTACATCTTCGCCTGGGACACCATGCTGGCGCTCGAAGGGAACACAGCGGCTTACATGCTGTATGCCGTTGCGCGGACGCGGAGCATTGGTCGCAAGGCGGGGATTGCGTTCGAGGAGCTTCCTACCGATCTACCGATCCTGGTCGAGCACGAGTCGGAAATCGGCCTGGCGAAGACGCTCCTGGAGTTTCCCGGCGTGGTAGAGCAGGTGGCGCAGCAACTTCGGCCGCACCTCCTCACCGACTACATGTACGCGCTCAGCCGCGCCTTCAGCACGTTCTATGATCGAGAGCGGGGCGTTCGAGTGGTGGATGTCGAGGATGAGGCGGTTCGACTCTCCCGACTTCGGTTGTGTGACCTGACGGCCCGGACCCTGAAGACGTCGCTCTCCCTGCTGGGAATCGACTGCCTGGAGAAGATGTAAGCGTGAAGATCGACGCGGCGCTGCGCGAGTTCGAAAGAAGTCTGCGCCGGAGAATTCAGGGCGACGACCGGCAAATCGCCTCGCTGGCCATCCAGGCTCTGGCGGAGTATCTGGAGCAGGACTGCAAGGTTGAGGAGAGCGAGCAACTGAGCTCCGGGCACCTCATCGAGTTTCTCCTGGATTACTATCCGCGTCAGGAGCAGCCCGAAGTCATTGTCGGCGAGGTGCTCCTCTCCACGTGCGAGGCGCTATGCCATTGGTTGGTGGATCGGGGAGAGCGGCGGTCGAGCCCGTTCCTGGTGATTGCGGATCGACTACATTCCGACTTCCCTCGCAGCATCCGACTGTTCCAGGCGCTGTACGAATCGGTGGACCGCGGAGAGATGCCTGACACGGTCGATGTCCATCTGCCCGGAGACGAGGATTACGAGCCCGGAGCCCAACAGGCGCTTCTTTCCACCGGTCTGGATCGGGTGACTGATCTGGGAGAGATTGATTATGATCGATCCGAGGAAGAATACTATCGAATTGAGCGGATCGAGCCCTTGGGCCTTACTCTCTGGTCTCGCGAGCGCGAGGCGCTGGGGGAAGGGACCGTTGGGCCGCTGGTTGTGCCCGCCGGCGCGCGGGCGGAACTACGCATCGGCGATATCCTCCACGTAGAGATTGCTCCCGCAGGTGAGACGTGGCGACTTCTCGAAGTCTTCCGCGTGCGACCTGGGGGCTACGAATGACGCTTGGCATGGATGGTGGCGAGGGTGCGGATCCCGTCGAGTTGGTCGAGGCAGCCGGGCGGCTGGCGCGCGAGTGTTCGCCTCAAATGGGATCGCTCTCCACGCTCGCGAAGAACGACGCCCTGCACGACATTGCCACCGCCCTCGTGGATCATGCGGACTCCATACTCGCCGCCAATGAACGCGATGTCGAGGCGGCCTACGCGGCACACCAATCCGAAGCCCTCGTAGATCGTCTCACTTTGAATCGGTCTCGTCTGGGGAAACTGGCCGAGGGAGTGCGGGAAGTAGCGGCCTTTGCCGATCCTGTAGGCGAAGTGCTTCGAGGCTCCCGCCGGCCGAACGGGCTCTGGATCAAGGAAGTGCGCGTCCCGATCGGAGTGGTCGGCGTCGTGTACGAGAGCCGGCCCGATGTCATGGTTGACGCGATCAGCCTGTGCTTGAAGTCCGGCAATGCGGTGATCTTGCTCGGCGGCGCCGATGTACGGAACTCCACAGCAGCCGTGTTTGAGGTCATTCGCCAGACCCTCGATCGTCAGGGAATTCCGAGGGGCGCGGTGCAGTGTCTTCAGACGGATGATCCGGCGGCTCTGGACCGCTTTATGCGACTCACACGCTACATCGATGTGCTCATACCAAGAGGTAGCAATGAGCTCATCCGGCGAGTCTGCGATACGGCCACCATTCCAACCATCGAGACCGGCGCCGGCAATTGTCACCTCTTCATCGAGAAGACCGCTTCACTGGAGATGGCTTGCGACATTGCGCTGAACGCGAAACTGAACCGCCCGGGGGCCGTGAACGCCATCGAGACCCTGCTGGTCGATGAACCGATCGCTGCTGATCTATTGCCCCTCATCACCGCTCGGCTTCAGGCGGCGGATGTGGATGTCCGCGGCTGCGAGCGGACCTGCGCCCTGGCCCCCAGCATCCATCCGGCGACCGACGAAGACTTTCAGGTCGCCTACCAGGATCTCACCCTCGCGGTCAGAGTAGTGAATGGCGTGGACGAAGCCATCCGCCACATCGCGCGCTACGGCACGCACCTTGCCGAGGGGATCGTCACGCAGGATTACTCTTCCGCGCGCCGTTTTTGCCAGCGAGTGGATGCCGCTGCTGTGCTGGTGAACGCCTCCACCCGGTTTATGGACGGTTACGAGTTGGGGCTCGGCGCCGAGTTGGGCATCAGCACCCAGAAGCTCCACCGGAGAGGTCCCATCGGTATTCGAGCGCTCACCACCTGGAAGTGGGTTGTGCAGGGCGATGGACAGGTTCGAGAGGACTGATCGCCCGCTCAGGCTTGGGTTGATGGGCGGTACCTTTGACCCCGTCCACTTTGGCCACTTGCTCGCGGCCGAGGCGGCCCGCGAGGCACTTCAGCTCGACCGGGTTGTCTGGCTTCCGGCCGGCGACCCACCCCACAAGCAGGCCCGTCCCATCACTCCTGCTGAACATCGACTGGAGATGGTACGGCGGGCCATCGAGGGGAACCCGACATTCGAGGCGTCTCGCCTAGAACTGGACCGGGAGGGTCCGAGTTACACTCTGGACACCCTCAAATGGTTTCATGGGGAGCATCCGGACGCCGAACTCTACTTCCTGACCGGTATGGATACCGTTCTGGAACTCCACACCTGGCATCGACCCCGCGAGGTGCTTGCCGCTTGCCGAATGGTCGCGATGGTGCGCCCCGGGGTCGACGATGCGGCGCTGATTCGAGCCTTCCAGGCCGAGCTGACCCGTGCCGTGATCCGGGTGAACTCCCCTCGAGTGGAGATCTCGGCAACCGATCTTCGGGAGCGGGTGGCACGCGGCGCGAGCATTCGTTACCGAACACCGGATGCGGTTTGCGATTACATCATCGCCAACCGCCTCTACCAGGCCCATGAGGCCCCGGCTCCCGTGGTGGGGTAGGCCGCTCTCTCGCCGCTACTTTTTCCGAACGCGCATCCGAGCGAGCAGCACGGCGAGTTCACCCTGCAGCCGCGCGGCCGTCTCCTTCTCGCCCTTTTGCAGATGGTCAACGATGACGGACGTGAACTGCTGCTGGGCCAGAATCGAGAGCAGTCTCATCTCGGCCGGAGTGCGGGCCTCGCGCATGCGTGCCTGGAACAACGGGGTTGCGTCGGCCAGAGAACGCGCCTGTCGGTCGTCCAGCGCCGTTCGGAGCCTTGTCATCTCCCGGTTCACTGCATCTCGATGGTCGCCCTGCCAGCTCTCGGCTCCCTTCTTCGAGGCGTTCTCGAGCGCATCCAACGGCAGCAAGAGGGTCAGCATTTCGAGCGAGGGTCGCAGGCAGAGGCTGACCAAACCGGAGTCTCGCCTCGCCGACTCGGCGAGGAATGAAGCGCTGATGCGCTTCGCCCGCTCCGAGAGGCGAGGAATGTCCTCGGTAGCGCCTTTTGCTATCGTTCCCGTCAGAGTCGCCAGGCCTGGGTCGGCGCGGGCCGTGTCTTGCAGGACCTGCACCTCCACGGAGAGCGAGAGGAGCCTCAGCGCTCCGAGAATACTCAAGCCTTCGAAGATGGCGTGGTCTGTAGGCAGCGATGATGCCATTGAGCGGGTGGCTCGGAGCGCCGCAGGGCGATTACCGGAATCTTGCTCTGCGTAGGCGTAGAGCAGGAGCAACACCGAGTGCACGATGAGGGAGCCGGGGTCATCGCGGGGCCGCTCCCGCATGGCAATCTCGGCGGCACGACGTAGGATCGGCAGCGCCTCCGAAGTTTTGTCGAAGCGCAGAGTCTTGTGGATGGCGGACGCGAAGGCGCCGGTGCGACCGGGCTCCCGGCTCAGAGCCGAGAGATAGGGTCCCGGGTTTTGCCGTGACGTCATGGCGACCAGCAAGCCGCTCGCGTAGACGGTGGCCTTCAGGCTACCCCCGAAGAGCGAGCCCCAGTCCTCAGTGAGGGGATCGGACTCTCGTTTGAGCGAGAACGCCTGATCCATCAGACGCTTGGGATCCAGACGGTTCCCCGCGGCGCCGAGTTTGAGAGCGCAAAAGGCCTTGAGCAGGTATCCAGTTGGCCAGGTTGGGTGTTGTGAAATGAGCAGATCCGCGTGGCGAACCCCGGGCAGCGCCGCCGGATCCGCTTGCGCCTCGGGGGTGGCCCCGGCGAGTTCCGCCAGGGCGAGAAGCGCGACCGCGCGCTCGCGCGCGTGGTAGCGCTGCACCGCCGGCAGTTCCGCGTAGCGGCCAGAGAGATCGATCGCCCGCTGCGCTGCCCGAGCGCCGCCCTTGCCGTCGGCTGCGCGAACCCCAGCAAGGGCTTCCGCCAGTGCATTGTTCAACGGAATGGGGATCGCGAGCATTTGGGCGACACGGCTCCGAGCCGCTGACGGGCTCATTCGGGAGAGGAGATGGGTCAGCGTCGACACCCGAAATGCAGCGGGCGAGAGGGAGTTGAGCTCCTGGATGCGGTTCGACGCAGCGCGGGCGCCCGGAAAGTCGAGTGTGAGCGCACAGACCATCCCGTGCCACTCCCACACTGCCTGCCGATGAGGCGCGGCACGGACGGCCGAGGCCGTGTCGACTTTCGCGCCGCCGGGATCACCGAGATACAGGCGCAGGAGGCCCCTCAGCCCTCCCAGCGAGGGCTCTTCGCGAACCACCCGATCCAGATCCTGGCGGGCGCCGAGAGGGTTCCCCAGCGAGAGCCGGGCGAGCCCACGGTAAACGCGGGCCGATCGGGATGCGGGGTCGACCTCCAGGGCACTGGTGGCCAGCCGGTCGCATTCAGTCAGACGACCCTCCCCGAACTCTGTGAGTGCGGCGCCGGCGAGCAGGTCCGGTTGGGACGCCTCGGCGAGCGGAATGGAGGGGGGCAACTCCACCCTCGCGTCCCCTCTCGCCAGCGACGAGATGGAGCTGGACTCGACCACCGAGGAAGGGCGGATCAACGTGCGCGTGGGGGCGCCTCCCCCGATCAGGATGAAGGTGTCGCCCACCACTTTGGGGCCGATCCCGCTGTAGGGAGAGGAGATCGGCTTTCCGTCGGCCCGACTCACACGGCGAAGCGATCGATCCGCGAATTGTTCCAGCAAGGGATGCTTTACTCCGCGAAATCTGAGGATTGCAGCGAGTTTCGCGGAATCGACCGCCGCATGGAGGCGGGCGAAGGAGGGCGTTTCCGACTCGATCTCCTCGTAGTGCGTCGTGAGTTCCCCGGCCGCATCCTGATCCTGACGGCCGACTTCTCCGCTGGGGGCCAGGAGCTCGCCGGCTTCCTTCATGCGCTCCGTTTGCACCTGAACGCGAGATTCGAAGAGGACCACCGGCCCGCTGACCAGCACATCTCCGGCGAGTGCCGGGAGTGGGCTGAGCCAGAAGCGTCGGTACCCTTCCGGCGCGTCCCGGCTCTCGAGGATCAGGTCGTGCCAACTCCGAAATCCCGGCGTCCGCACCTTCAGCTCACCCAGCCCGATCCGCTTCATGTCGTAGTCGGCATCGAGCAGGATGCGTCCTAACTCCGAGTCGACCACCGGCTACGGCATCCCGCCTGTGCGAACGCGCTGTGGACCATACGGATTCTCTGGATCCGGGTCCAGCGAAACAAACGGGGGATTACCGGTGCGGTAGACGGTCTGAAGCGCCGCGGTCAGCACATCGGCATCCATTGGGGGCCGGCCTTCCACCCACTGACCGATCAGGACGAGATCGTCCCCCTTCACCACATAGCCCCGGATCCGTGTGAGGCGCCCAAGGGTCCGAGCCGGCGGAGACTGCGCCAACCACTGCTTCAGGGAGAGTGTGGTGAACGACTCCTCACCGTCGCCCACGCGGATTGCCACACGATCTTTGCCGGCGAGGAGAGCCGCCGACACGCGGGAGAGCGCGGCGCCGAGGTCTCCCGGCGACACCGCGGTCTCCAGCAGGGCAGGGTCGAAGAAGAGCATGACCCCGCCGGCCCGGGCGTCCGGCGCCACCGCGATGCGATCGGCGCCTGGCGCCCGCGCCGTTGGAGAACTCAGGAGCCTTCTCAGGCCCGACGTCACCGCCTCGTGGTCCCACACCAGGGACGTCTTCTCCGTGGCGGCACGAACGGCTCGGGCGACATCCCCGTTCCGCAGTACCTGTGCGAGTTCACGGGCCTCGGGATTGGCTTCGCGCTTGCCGGGATCGGAGGAGTGCGAGACTGAGACCCCAACGCTTGCTTTGTACTTGCCGATGCCGCCGCCCAACCCGAGTCCCACGCCGACATCCGCATATCGGATTGGTTCCATGCCCTCGCGTTCAGTCCGCTGAACGTTGAGCGCATAGAAGTGGACGGATCCCTCCCCCGAGGCGCCCTTTGGGCTCTTGCCCTGCGCCTGAAGCGTGAACTCGTACCCATCTGAGGTGGAGACGCTCTGAGCATGGGCAAACGTGTCGGCATTCGGCACGAGCGTCCGCCGCACGGCATCCAGAGCGGATCGAGCGGCATCCGGATCGTTGACCGGCTCTTCGGGAGTCAGGAGTTCGCGATTCAAGATCCGTCCGGCGAGCGCCATGGCGGCTCGCCCACCCGGCAAACTCTCCGCGCTGATCCCGAGTGCGGAGAGGAACTCTCGGTTGTTGTCGAAGGTGAACTCCACCTTGATCACCTTACGGGCCACAAAGTCCGCCCCACCTTCTTTCCACGATGCGAGCCGCCGCGGAGCGCCGTAGGCGAGGGTGGCGGAGAGGGAGCGACTCCGGGGGTCCACTGAGACCCCGTAATTGGCGATCGGGGTGGAGAACTCCGCGCCGCCGCCGTCGGTCGCCACCTTGACCGATCCTGTCAAAACCTCAGGGAGAAACTCCTTGCCGCCTCCGGCTTCGTAGGCGACGCTGACGCCGGGACGTTCGAGCAGGGGAGCCAGTGCGGCGCCTCTGGATCGCACGATCGACTCAAGTCGGGGTCCGATCCCGGCGGCTACGGCGGGGGAAAACGGATCGATCGCAAGCTGGTCGGCAATCCGACCAGCCGTCTCCCGATCCACCCCCAGCACCCGCTCGATCCCGCTTGCCGCACTGGGCGGTTCTTCCTGGATCCCCTGCAGCCGTCCTTCTGCGGCGGAGCAGGCCATCAATCCTCCGATCAATCCGAGAAGCAGGGTTCTAGTGGTCTGTCAGGGCGGAGTTGATTCTTCACCGGAGCCTCGGACGAAGATGTGATTCACTTGGTGTGGAGGTAATCCCTGTGCCCAAGAAATACCGCGTGACGCTCACACCAGACGAACGCGAGCAGTTGTCCGCT
>SYKE01000159.1 GCA_005798285.1 Actinomycetota bacterium | reverse complement strand
GCACGTTTGCAGCAGCAACCGCGGCCACCGCATGTCCCTCGGAGTAGACGCGATCCCGAGCAATCACGTTGTTGCTGAGGTGCTGGAGATTGGCATCCCCCAACTCGCCGAGGCGAGCCGAGCCTTTCACATCTGGAAAGTCCGCGGCGGTGACCACAGCATAGACCCCCGGCAGCGCTTCGGCTTTCGAGGTGTCGATTCCGACGATCCGAGCGTGCGCGTGTGGGCTCCTCAGCACACGGCCGGAACACATGCGCGGTAGGTGCAGGTCGGCGCCGTAAATCGCCCGGCCCGTGACCTTGTCCACGCCGTCCGGACGGACGGGGCGGGTCCCGATGACCCGATAAGATCCATTCGCCGACCTGACTAGGCCTCCCCTCTCAGTTGCGCCGCAGTCGCCTGCACGGATCGAACAATCTTGTCGTAGCCGGTGCAGCGGCAAAGATTTCCGGCTAACCAGAAGCGAATCTCGTGTTCCGTCGGGTTGGGATTCTTCTCCAGCAGCGCCTGTGCCGCGACGAGAAACCCTGGGGTGCAGATGCCGCACTGGAGCGCGGCGCCTTGCAGGAACGCCTGCTGCAGCGGCGACAATCCCGCCGGAGAACCCAGACCCTCCACCGTGGTCACGCTGGATCCTTCGGCTTCAACTCCCAGCACACAGCAGGAGTTGACGAGCCGGCCATCCATCATCACGGTGCAGGCGCCGCAATTGCCGTTGTTGCAGCCTTCTTTGGCGCCGGTGAGACCGAGACGATCTCGCAGAACCTCCAGCAGGCTCTCCCTGGGCTCACACAGAAACGACGTTTCCTCGCCGTTCACGGTCGCGGACACAGCGGCGCGACCCGAAATCAAACTCTGGCTCATGAAAGAGTTCCTTTACGTGGATCGATCGCCATCAGGCTCGCGCGCGCTCGATGGCGCCGGTGAGCGCCCGGCGCGTTAGAACGCCGACGAGATGCCGCCGGTGCTCTGCGGTGCCGCGCATGTCGGTAATGGGGCTGGCTGCAGCCTCCGCCAGCGCAGAGGCCTCGGCCAGCGCTTCCGAGCCGACGGCCTTTCCGGCAAGGGATTCCCCCGCGGCGGAGGCGAAGATCGGGGTCGGACCCACCGCGCCCAGGCCGATGCGGGCCGCCTCGATGTGGCTGCCCGCGGCGTCCAACTGGACCCAGGCGCCCACCCCGACTTCTGCGATGTCCATCTCATTTCGTGGGATGAAGCGCAGATAACGGGCTCCCGAACGGGCCTTTTGAGCAGGTAGGTGGATCGAGACGAGGATCTCTCCAGGCTGAAGCACATTTCTACCGGGAGCCGTGCAGAACGCCTCGACCGGCGTCTGTCGAAGCCCTCCGGGGCCGGCGATGTTCGCCACCGCCCCGTAGGCGATCAGAGTGGGGATGGAATCGGCGGCCGGTCCCGAGTTGCAGAGGTTTCCACCGATGGAGGCTCGACCCTGGATTGCCGTGCCTCCGATGATGGAGGCGGAGTCGGTGAGGCCGGGGTAGGCGGCGCTGATTTCCGCATGACCGTAGATCTGGTAGCAGGGGACCGCCGCGCCGAGAGTCAGACCCGCTTCTGCACTGAGTTCGATGCGGCTCAGGTCGGGGATCTTTTTGGCGTCAACGACCACATCTACCTCGCAGGCATATTCCCGCATCTGGACGATGAGGTCCGTCCCTCCCGCAAGAACGCGGGCCCGGGATCCGAACTGCTGAAGCAGAGCCACCGCGTCCGCCACGGACGTCGGTGCTGCATATTGGATGGCGCGCACTGAGGTACTCGCTCCTGTGAAGAGAAATGGCCGTCCGTCTCGACGGTTCGTTCCGTCGAGTACGACACAGGCAGCCAGTTCCGTCTGGGGTTGGCGAGATCCTCTTCCCCACGGCGCTCGCAGCGCCTCCTAGATCGACAGGTGCTTCTTAAAGAACTCGAACGCCTCGGTTTGCATCGGCTGATCGAACTTGTGGGGTCCGGGATAGAAGCTGCCGACATAACGATCCGATGCGCCCATCTCCCGATACGTTCGGGCGATGGCGGCGTGAGCGTCACGTTGTCCTTTCAGTGTGTAAAGCGGGTCATCCTCATCGTACTGAACCAGCGTCGCCAGCGGCGCCCGCAGCGAGAGGATGTCGGGAAAGTCGAGAATCGCCGAGCAACCCGGCACGTAGAGCATCCAGGTGTGGGTGTAGCACTTGTCGTGGAGAAAGTCTTCCCAGGTGGACATGAAGCCGATGCATACCGCCGCACGAATTCGGGAGTCCAGCCCGGCCAGAAAGGTTGTCCTCAGTCCGCCTCCCGAGAGGCCGCCGCATCCGATCCGGTCGGCATCCACGTCGGAGCGCGTACACAGGTAGTCCACCGCCCGCCGATCTTCGAATGCCAGTATTCCGGGCCAGGTGGTTCCGGCGGTGAAGAACGACTTCGCGAGGATGTGCTCGTGCTCTCCGGCCCACTTGTTGTAAGCCTGAATCAGTTCAGGTGAGTGGGGCTTCAGGCCAGCGAAGCGCGACTGATGCCGTTCCCCGAGGCTCTCGATCGGCAGGCTGCGGCTCCCAAAGGTGAAGTTGTCGTGCACCAGCACCACATAGCCCTGCTTCGCGAGCGCGTTTGCCCAGGGAACTCCGCCGTAGGCCTTCTCGCGATGCTCGCGGGTGAGGGGAAAGGCGTGGTCAGTCTCGGCAATCTTCTCTTTGCCGTAGTACTTGAAGCCACCGTGATCGTGAAGCGCCAGGACCGCCGGCAACTTTCCACGAGCGGCCGCGGGCTTGAGCACCCATCCCTGACAACGGGCGCCGTACCCGACCTCCCATGACACCTCTTCGATTGCGAGGCCGTCATGCACCAGCGAACGCTCCACGCGGCTGTCCAGAGCGGTCCGCCGCGGTCGGAACGCCATGAGTTCATGGAGCTTGCCTCGAGCTTCAGTTCTCCAATGCTCCACATCGGCCCACTTTTGGGCGGAGTAGGCATAGGCAGGTCGGTTCTGGAGCAGCACCTGATCCAGAATCTCGCGGTAGGGTCCCAGGTCTCCCGGCATTGCAGTCACCCCATCAAGATCGAGGGCCAGCGTCGGCTATCTCAGCCCTCCGGCGCGAAACCACCGGAGAGATGCACGGACTCGTTGCAGTTTCGAGCCGCCAAACCCTGTTCCATTCATGGATACGGACCGGGGCCCGCCGGTGCGTGGTGTGGGTCGAGCCGTTGGTACTCGGGGGGCGACTTCTCCAGATCGCCGCAATCGGGCAGAATATGCCGGAGTCCCGATCCAGCGACACGTCTTCCATCCGACGAGCCACCACCTATGTCACAGCGCCCGTTCAAAAAGCTGCTGGTTGCAAACCGCAGCGAAATCGCCATCCGAGTCTTCCGCGCCTGCACTGAGCTGGGCATCGAAACGGTCGGCATCTACTCGAAAGAGGATCGGAGCGCCCTGCATCGGTACAAGGCGGATGAGACCTACCCGCTCCCCGAAAGTCGAGATCCGCTCAAGGCTTATCTCGACATCGACGCGATTCTAAAGATCGCTCGGGACCACGAGGTCGAGGCCATCCACCCCGGATACGGCTTCCTCTCCGAGAATGCCGATCTTGCCAGGGCCTGTACTGCCGCGGGGATCACATTTATCGGCCCGACCCCGGAGTTGCTGGAGGCGATGGGGGACAAGACTGCGGCACGCCGCCGTGCCCAGGAGCTCGAGATCCCGGTGGTGCCCGGTACCGACGAGCCCCTGAACGACGCCGATGAGGCCGTTGCCTGGGCGGAGTCGGTCGGCTACCCCGTCATTCTCAAGGCTTCCTTCGGTGGGGGAGGGCGGGGCATGCGCGTCGCCAACGACCCCCGCGAGCTGAGAGAGTACTTCGAGACCGCCTCTCGCGAGGCCGCCGCCGCATTTGGGCGGGGCGATGTGTTCCTGGAGAAGTACCTTCGCGGCCCGAAGCACATCGAGGTCCAGATCCTCGGCGATCACCACGGCAACGTGGTTCACCTCTTCGAGCGCGACTGTTCGATCCAGCGCCGTCACCAGAAGGTGATCGAGATCGCCCCCAGCCCCTCCATCACGACTGATCTGCGGGAGAAGCTCTGCGGTTCGGCCGTGAAATTGGCGGAGGCCATCGGCTATCGCAACGCCGGAACCGTGGAGTTCCTGGTCGACTCCGACGGGTC
>SYKE01000158.1 GCA_005798285.1 Actinomycetota bacterium | reverse complement strand
GTGCTCTCCAACAGGGTCGCTCCGGGAGTGGTGGACGACACGAGGCTCAAAGTTGCGATCGCCGCGAAGGCGACAATCGGAAGGGGATGACGCGGTAGCGTGAGTCGTCGATTCCACGCCTCAAGCGCGAGTCCGATACAAGCGAGCCCTCCCAGAGCCAGCGCAGGGGCTACCTCCTGATAGCCGGCAATGCTGGGCGCCAGAACGAGAATCAGAAGCAGGATGGCATCGGGAGCGAACACCACCGGAGCGTCGCCCGTGGCTTCGGGCCTCGTGGGGTGAACTGAGCCGGACGGCCTCCTGACGGGTGATGTCTGGGTCGCTACCGTGCGCCGCCGCGCCGCCATTTGGAAACCTTCCCCGCGAGCTTGATCATTTCATTGCGGAATAGCGTCAGCCCGGCGCGCGCGGCGAGACCGAGCGCCAGGACCACTCGCCCCGCCGGATTGCGTCCCAATCGCGTCGACCGAGAGAAGAAGCGATAGGCGCTCTCATGATGCATCACGATCATCCGACGCGGTCGGCGATCCGACGACCTCCCGACCTCGTGTATCACCGTGGGTTCCGGTACGTAGAGCACGTCCCATCCGGCCCGATGGGCGCGATACGACCAGTCCACGTCCTCGAAGTACATAAAGTAGCCTTCATCCAGGCCGCCGATCTGAGCGATCAGACTGCTTCGGGCCATGACGCATGCAGCCGATAGCCAGTCCACACGGCGCTCGGAGCCGTGATCCCACTCTCGCATCAGATAGTCGCGGGTGAAGCGGTTCTTTGGGGCCAGCCACTCCAGTGGGGTGTGGCGAAACAGGCCGGCGCCGAGAGTCGGAAACCGTCGGCACGAGTACTGCAGGCTTCCGTCAGGATTGAGGAGCCTGGGCCCAATCAAGCCCGCCTCGGGATGTGCGTCCGCTCGCCTGACGAGTTCGGTGAGCCAGCCGGGCCGGACCACGGTATCGCTATTCAGGAGCAGCACGTAGCGGCCGCGGGCCGCCCGAATTGCGATGTTGTTCCCTCCCGCAAAGCCCAGATTTGGTTTTTGTCGGATCAGGATCGCCTCCGGGAACTCCGCTTCCACCAGGTCGTCGCTTCCATCAAGGGACTCCTGGTCGACGACAATGACTTCAAAGGTGACCACCTCGGGTCTGAAGTCCACCACCGGCTGCCCGGCGGCATTCCAGGCGGCGAGCACATCGGGTGAGGTGGGTCGGTAGATGGAGTCGAGGCAGCGCTTCAGGTACCAGCGAGCGTTCCAACTGCAGATGCAGACGGAGACGTCCGTGAATCCCTGGAGCTCAGCCAAGGTGATCCTCCGATCCGGCGCAGCGTGCGTTCGAGCAGGTTTCCGTCGGCCGCGCCTTGTCTCCCAGCTTCATGCGGTGAATACCCATGGCTCGAGGCCCAGACGGGTGAACTGTTCCGAGGGGGCCTCTGCGCGTTGAAGGCACCGGCGAATGCCTTCCGCGCAGCGCTGTTCCAGGGTGTCGTCGCGGATAGGCGTCTGTTGAAATGGGTCTTGCTCCACGTCAAACAGTTGGTGCCTTCCGGTGTAGGTTGGCTCTCCCGGGAGGCTTCGCGGGGTCTCCCCGGTCACCGGAATCTTGTAGATTGGCATGTTGTAGGTGTGTCCGAAGTATCTCCCCATCTCCATCTTTTCGTTCAGGTCTCTTGGAAACCAGTGGTTCAACCCCCCGACCGGCATGGCGGTGTAAGCATGCAGGGGTCCGGCGTCCAGGTTCACCGGATTCCGGAAGTAGACGAGCCGACCATCGGTGTAGTTCGTCGCCTTACCAAAGTATCCGAAGATGCACTCCGATCTGAGTTCCCCACCCTCGAGGGCGCGGCAGAGAGACTGCCCGTGCAGATAGGGAGGGGGCGGCGCCCCGAAGTAGTCGAGAAACGTCGGCATCAGGTCAATGGTTTGGGTGAGGCGATCACAGCGGGATCCCGCGCCCGCGTGGCCCGGTTGTTTGACAATGAGCGGAATGCGAGTGATCTCGCTGAACATCGGCATGTAGTTCTTCATCCAGTAGCCGTGCTCTGCGAGCATGGTTCCGTGATCCGTGGTGAAGACGATCAAAGTCTCGTCCAGAATCCCCAACTCCTCGATCTTGGCGAGTACCTTGCCGGCCCAATGGTCCGTCATGGAAAGCAAGCCGGCGTAGCAGTTTCGGACGTGTCGGATTGCCTCCGGACTCTCACTGACGGTGGTGTAGTCTGGCCAGTCAAAGAGGGGACCGTCCCACGTGTCGCCGTAGAGTTCCCGCCAGCGTGGCGTGCACGTGAACGGTTCGTGGGGGTCGAACAACTCCACCTGCAGAAACCAGTCGTCGGAGCGGCCGTTTGCTTCGAGCCACTCGACGGCGGATGCACAGGTTCTGGGTCCCGAGTACTCCTCTTCCGCTTGCTGTCGGCTCCGGTTGTGCCAGTTCTGTTGGGAGAGTTTGCCGAGGTGTTCCGGCAAGGCGATACGGTCAATGAGTGACACCCAGGGATCGTGTTCTGTCCCCCGAAAGAACTCCCAGGTGTTGAAGGCAGTATGATAATTCTCACCCCCGAGTTCGAAGTAGTGGTCATGGTCGGTGAGAAGGTGAGTAAAGATGCCGCCTTCTCGGAGCAACCTCGGAAGCACGTCGTCGAAGGGTTCAATGGGTCCCCATCCCCGGTAAACAAAGTTGTACCGCCCGGTCATGAACTCCCGCCGCGCCGGCATGCACGGAAGTGACCCGACCCAGTGGTTGTCGAAAGTCACGCCGAGCGAAGCGAGCCGAGAGAGATTCGGGGTTTGGACCCAGTCATTCCCGTAGGCGGTGAGGAAGTCGCGGCGAACGGTATCCATCACAAGGAAGACGGCGCGCATCTCGGAACTCCGGACGTAGAGTGAACGGGGAGCGACCGTCCATTCCTCGGAGTTTGGGATGATCCCTGCGTCGGGCGCTGAAGTGAGACGAGGACAACGGATGATTCGCTGCGGACGGTTCGTGTGGAATTGGGTGCTGCTGCAGCTCGGCCGGTTGCGAGGCTGGTGGGGACGGCTCTTCACACAGAGAGCGGAGACATCTCGTCGGGTCGCCGAATTGGAGGAGCAGGTCGCCGCCCTCGCCGATCAGAATCGGCGGTTGCTCACGGATCGGCACAGCCTTCGAGCGCTGAGCGCGCTCTCGGAGCGCTCCCTGCTGGACTCGGAAGTCACCCACCAGATCGAGGAAGCGCTTCAGAACCCGGACACTCCGTGGCTCCGCGCCCCGCAACTGGCTTCGCTCTCGCAGCCGGCAACTCGGATTGGACGCGAGGTGGCGAACAGCATACAGAAGCGGATCGAACGGGCTTAACCTAGACTGGGGGATCGCGGCTGGAGGGCCGGAGGACTGGACATGGCTGGTGTAGTTCCGTTTTCGCGTGGTCTGATCGAACGGTATGTGCAGCACGAGGAACTGAAGTTCCTCAAGGACTCCGACGGCGACTATGTCATCCCGTACGGGTATTCCGACGGCCTCGGCTGCGCCCTGCGATTCTTGCTGATGGCCACCGGGCAGAACGAGGAAATCTATGCGGTGGTGGTCCATTCGGATCGGAGAATCCCTCGGGAAGACTGGGGAAAGGCGATCCTGCTCTGCAACACCTGGAATACAGAGAAGCGTTGGCCGAAGGCCTACCTGAAATACAACGAAGACGAGTCGACCGGGAGTATCATCCTCGAGGAGCAGATCGATCTGGAGGATGGCGTACATCCCGAGTTGTTCGACGCCTACACCCGGCGGGTGATGGCGTGCGCGGTCTCGTTCTGGGAATGGGCCCACGAGGAGCAGGGGCTCTGATCCTCTGCTCCTCGGGTGCGACTCGTGCGGAAGTGCGGGATCAGCGGCGAACGCTGAGGAAGACCGGATCGCCGGCGTGGCTCACCTTAACCACGAAGTTGATGGAGACCTGACCCAGCACCGCGATCGGCAACCGTTCGATCGGCGCCACGGTTGCTGCTGCCCGCAGCACAATTCTGCCCCGGGTGTCGGTGGGTCCCAGCAGGGTCTTGCTTTGACTTTCATCCAGGGTGACGCCCTTCGGCAATGGGTCGCCGAACTTGCCGCCCAGGTGCCGCAGGTAGACATCCAGCACGACATTCTTGTTGTAGCCGTTTTGCCGGATCACTTCGACGTCGAGCGTGGCCGATTCGCCGGGTGTCAGCACCAGCTCCGTCGCCGACACCTTGACCAGGACATCCGACGGCCCCGTGACACTCGCGATGTGGGAGTCCACGGGAAAGGCTCGACGGCCCCCGCCCGGCAGGTAGGTCTCCTGCATCGGCCGTGCTACCCGGCGGAGCGTTTCCATCGCGCCGTTCTCCCCAGGGATCTCCGCCGTGCCGAGCACTCGGATTGCCCGGAAGTCGGGCTTCGCATCCGCGGGAGCCCGAAAAATGATGCAAGCCTGATCCATCCCTGCAGGAATCCGATCGGCAGTGACCGTGACTCCGGTCGGGAGGTTTTCCACCGACAGGCGAATGTCGCCGTTCAGGCCGTTGCGACGAGTGGATTGGACGTACATCGCATAGCCGCTGCCGGGTCCGATCAACGCCTTGTCATCGTCGCATTGAAGTGTAAAGTCCGGGCGACCATCGGTGGCCTCCAGATAGTACACATAGGGTGCTCCGCCCGCGCTGTGCAGATCCGTCACCTGCACGACGTAGTCGCCGTTGTCCGGACACGTCCAATCGAGGCGGCTGTCTTTCCCGAGAGTCGGGGCATCGTCGTTGACGCCGACCGACCGACCTCGCTCGTCCAGCACGTTCAGGATTGGATCCAGGCGGGAGCCGAACCGTCGGGCGAACACCTCGAAGGAGTAGATCCGACCCTTTACCCCTGCAAAGCGGTAGCAATCGACATCGCCGGCCTTCTCCATCCGACCGTTGATTCCCCGCGGGATCTCAAACGGAGTTGCCGATGCGGGGGTGTCGTTCTCTCCGGACTCGGCGAGTTGATCCAGATCACTCACGACAAACGGGACCGGATTCGATGGACCCGCATCGCTCGGAATCTGCATCCACGTGGCGCCGCGTACGCCGGTGGGCGCCTGCATGCGCGGCGCCCCCATCTTGCTCACGTTGAAACCGATCGGCTCCAGCGAGGTCATTTCGCCCCGTTTGCCTGCGAGAGGAAAGATGTTTGTGAGATACGGCTCGGAGGTGGAGGTAATCCGGTACGTCCAACCCGGGTTTCCGCTGAAGCGGACGTCGCGAACCAGCAGGTGATAGGTGCCCGCCCTGTCAAAGCGATGCGAAAGCAGCGGATCCGGTCCCCAGTAGTCTTGAGCTTCCGCCAACTCCCGACCTGTGGAGTCGAGGATGACCAGCATGGGATCGGAGTGGGCGCCGCCGCCGCCGGGATTCAGATCGTGGATCTTGTCCTGCAAGCGGGACGAGAGGCAGGAGAAGGTGATTTCCTGACCGGCTTCCGCCTGAAAGCTGAAGAAGTCCAGGTCTTCCGCAGCCTGTAGCTTCCCGTTCAGAGTGGCTGGAAACGTGACGGCATTTGCCTTCTCACGGCTGTTGTTGTCTTCCTTTTCCATTAGTTCCGGTTCACGGCCGATCACGAGCTGGCCGACTGTCGACACACCGCTCGGCGTGACCAGGCGGATTTCACGAGCCCCGAGAGCGGCGTCGGGCGCGGCGGTCACCTTGATGTCGAGGTAGGCCTGTGTCGCTGCCTTGTCGGCAGGAGCGGGCACCAGCTCGACCTTGACCCCTTCGCCGCTCACCCAGGCTGCATAGGCGGTGGCGATCCGACCCTGCCCAGTCACCCGAAGTTCCGCCGTCGAGCCGACTCGACACCCGTTCGGATAGACATTCAAGAGCATCGGGTACGAAGTCTGCGCGCGCACGCTTCCAATCGGAAACAGGGCGGTACCCGCCAGGAAACCCATTGAGACCGCCGTTCTCAGGCCGGAGGCAAGGGGCGATCTACACAAATCTATTGCAACGCGAGGCATAGCTCCCACTTCCCCTAGTGCTTGAAGATGAACTCTCGGGAGTTGAGCAGGGCCCACATCAGATCCTCAAGGCCCTCCTTGCGGGTGGGGGCGCTGGTGATGACCTTTTGTGCCTGCTGAGTTTCCACCGCCGACGGTGGTCTGCAAAAGGTCGACAGGTAGAACTCTCGGATCGTCTCCTCGTCCGAACGCTTCGCTGCGAGAGCCTTTGCTACCCGGCCGGTTCCGGACACAATCTTGTTTTGCACGAAGTCGCTGTTCATCAGATGGAGCGCCTGCGTCATGTTCGGTTCAACCGTTCGCTCGCACTCGCAGGTAATCTGCCGCTCAGGTCGGCCGAAGGTATCGAGGAAGTAGCTCTGCACTCCGGGATCGGGTAGCTGCACCGCCCGAAAGCCTGAAGGGAGATTTGGAAACTTCTCTACGGTACCCGTCGCGTGAGAGATCGCGTCGAGAAGTTCCTCCGCTCCCATTCGCTTGACGGCGTACTTGCTGTAGAAAAGTTCATCCTGCTTGTTCGCCTGGGTCGGAATGGACGATCGCTGGTAGATCGCGGAGCTGGTGATGGTCTTCAGCAGCTTCTTGATGTCGTAGCCGCTCTTAACGAAATCGGCGGCCAGCGCGTCGAGCAGAGCGGGGTTGGTGGGCGGATTGGTTACGCGGACATCATCCACCGGCTCGACGAGTCCACGACCCATCAGGTAGCTCCAGAAACGGTTGACGATGTTCCTGGCGAAGAATGGGTTCTCCGGTGCGGTAATCCAGGTCGCAAGGGAGCGCCGAACATCGACAGGGTCGACGGCTTCCGGACCGTCCAGCGGCTTTGCGGTCATCGCCTTGCCGGTACGGGGATTGTTCACCGTACCGGTCGGCCGGAGGTAAATCACGCTCTCCCGCCCGAAGATCCCGAACTCCTCGCTGTTCTTCTGTGCCACGCGGCCGAAGAAGGCGGCGAGTTGCCAGTAGTCGTTCTGGCTCCACTTTTCGAAGGGGTGCTGGTGGCACCGGGCGCACTGCATCCGAACCCCGAGGAAGACCTGGCTCGTCGTCTCGGCCTGGTCCGCGGGATTAGCAGACACGCGGTAGAAGTTGGCGGGTCCCGTCGTGTAAGTGCTGCCCTGTGCGGTGATCAGGTCTCTCGTGACGGCGTCGAACGGACGATTCTCCCTGAAAGCCGCCCGGAGCCAGTTGTACAAAGACCACATTCCCTGCTCGCCGAGCTTGGCGCGGTTATTCCTGAGGATGTCGCCCCACTTGAGCGTCCAGTAATCGGCGAACTCCCCACGGGCCATCAGCCGATCCACGAGAGCGCCACGGGCTTTCTCAGTGGTCCCGCCCCGCTCACGTTCCTTGCCGCACTCGTCCTGGAATGCCAGGATCTCTTCCTGGGTGGGGAGTTCCCCGATGAGGTCCAGATGAGCGCGTCGCATGAATTCGAAGTCGGTGCACTCCCCGGACGGGGCGATCCCCATCTCCCGCCATTTGCGGTTGCCAATCTCGTCGATGAAGTTCTTCGGTGCAAAGGAGTATGCGGGCGCCTGATCGCGGTAGGGCGCCACCACGTGCGCCACGGTTGCCAGGCCCCCGTACCTCACCATGACGCCGGACTGACCGCGGGACAGGATCGAGAGCTCACCGTCCGGCGACGTCGACACCACGGCGTCGTTCAGGGATCGGAACTGGGCCCTCGTGGTGACGTCCTGGCTGGTGCCGTCCGCGAAGTAGGCTGTCACTCCTAGCCGGGCGGATGCAGGAATCGCCCGGACGAGGGTCTTGCCGCCGACCTGTGGAAACTCCGCCGGGGTCGCGTGGTCGGTCCGCGCGGGCAGTCGCGTGAGCACGGATTGCGGGAAAACTTCGACCCGGTTGACGGCGGCCTCCTCGGCCTTGGGGCCGGGCGCGCCGTCTGCGATCCATCCCGCGAGGATCCGGTACTCGACCGAGTTGGCCTTGAAGCGCATCCCACCTGCATGAGGCACTGCAAGAGTAGCTTTCTTGAGCAGAAGGCTGTCTCCCGGCGATGTTCGCGTGATCCTTCGTCCGCCGGCGTCTCGGGTCAGGGTCAGGAAGTCGGGGTCCGGATCGTATCCCAGCAATGAGAGGCGAAATCCGCCTTTCCCCAGTTGGGCTCCGTGGCACGCGCCCTGGTTGCAGCCGGCCCGAGTCAGCGCCGGGATCACTTCGCGACGAAAGCTGTGAGGTCGGTCCTCAGGCTCGCGCACCGCCACGCGCACGGCATCGGTGAGCGATCCCACTCGAACGAGGATGGATCCGAGGCCGGTCCGAATGGCTTCAACACGACCGTCAGGCTGAACCGTGGCCACCTCTCGAGTCGTGGAACGGAAGTCTGCGAGCGCGGTGATATCGCGGTGAATCCCGTCGGAGAAGGCGCCGGTGACAATAAGTCGCTGTTGGGAGCGCGGCCCCGTCAGGCTGAACGTCCGCGGCCATGTCTGAAGGGAGACGAGTCGAGGCAACCGTTCCGGCCGGGCTGGAGGGCGAAGGGGGGCCGACCAGGCCGGAGCTGCCGCAATTGCGGCCAGAACCAGCGAAATCCGTTCAACCATGCTTCGCGCTCCTTCACGACCCGCCCACTCGGTGGTATCGACAGTGTCTTTGAGAGCCTGAGAGCGGAACTGGTTTCTCGGAATTCCCGGAAGCTCAGGCCGGCGGGTCCGGGATCTGCTCATGACGCCTTCGATATTCTTCCCGCACCGCACGGTGGAGACCCGCGGATCTCAAGCGAGCATCGTCTTCCGGGGTTCGAGACAACAGGCGAGGTACGCTCACCTTCACCCCATCGCGCACCGCAACCATCGTGAAGGTGCAGATGTTCGTGCGGCGGCATTCGCCCGTGGGGATGTCCTGACTCTCCACCTCAATCTCGACAGTCATGCTGGACGTGCCGACGTGAACGACTCGGGAAGTGAGGATCAGCAGCTCTCCCACGCGAACGGGGGCCCGAAACTCCACCCAATCGACGGCGACAGTGACGCAGTAGCAGCCTGCGAATTTGCAACTGCAGACGTATGCTGCCCGGTCGAGAAGCGCGAGAATGGCGCCGCCGTGAACATGGCCGGAGAAGTTTTCCAGCGCCGGCGTCATCAGTTCGGCCATCCTGACCACGGTCTCATCCACGTAGCGCGCTTCCATAGACATCCGCCATTCCTCCGCGACCCCTGGCATTCACAACCGTTCAGATTCCACGAGGAAAATCCCGGCGCGGTTCCCCGTCAGATATCACGGCGGCGGCGTCATGGTTCCTGCAAGGTGTCCGGACTGGACCCGGCTTTGCGCCACGGAGGAGTAACCGCAAGGGGCCGCCGGTGTCTCACCCAATCTTGCAGGGAGAGTTCTGTGAGGTTTTGAGGTTCTGGAGGCCGTGTGGTTCGCAGCGTAGCCCTCTTGGGTGGAGTCGCCCTGATGTGCGCAGCGGTTGCTCTCGCAGATGGGCCCCGGACGGTGACCGGTTCGGACTGGTGGGCGTTCCGCACGCCGAGGCGAAGCGCCGTACCGAAGGTCGGCCTGGATCGGGTTCGCTCGCCGATCGACGCGTTCATTGCCCGAGACCTCGCCACGCGCAAATTGAGCTTCGGCGCAGACGCGGATCGCCGAGCGTTCATTCGTCGGGTCTTCATCGACATGCTGGGAATGCCTCCCACGCCCGAAGAACTGGCAGCCTACCTTTCCGACTCCTCAACAAGCGCCACCGAATCTCTCGTGGATCGAGTGCTGGCGGATCCCCGCCACGGGGAGCGCTGGGGGCGACACTGGCTCGATACCGCCGGGTTTGCCGAGAGCGAGGGAGTCCTTCAGGAGGACCGGCCGCGGCCGAACTCCTGGCGGTACCGCGATTACGTGATTCGGAGCTTCAACGCCGATAAGCCCTACGATCGCTTCCTCCTCGAGCAGATTGCCGGCGATGAACTGGTCGACTATCGGACCGTGAAGGAGTGGACGCCGGAAGTTGTGGATGCCGTCGCGGCGACAGGGTTCCTGCGCAACTCCGTGGACGCAACTCGCGATGACTTCAACCAGCATCAGTACGGCGAGTATCTGTACCGAATGCTGCATGACACCCAGACCATCCTGGTTTCCAGCACCATGGGGATTACGGTTCAGTGCTCCCGGTGTCACGATCACAAGTACGAGCCGATCTCCCAGAAGGACTACTATCGGATTCAGGCGCTGCTCACCCCGGCGGTGCGGCCCAAAGGCGACCGGTTGCCCACGGCCCGACGCCAGATTGTGGCGGCCACGACCGAGGAGCAGAAGCGGGCCGAACAGGTCAACGCCGAGGTGGACAAAGCCGTTGCCGCAGTGGATGCCGAGCTCGCGTCGCTGACCGCACGGTACCGCTCCCAGCTTGTCGATGTGAGGAAGTCCGAAGTCGCGGAGCAGGACCTGCCTCTGCTGCGTGAAGCGCTTTTGCGGCCGGACTCGGCGAAAACCGCTGCGGATAAGGCGTTGCTGGCGCGCTACAAGGCGATTGCCGAGGCAACCCCAGCCGCGCTCGCCACCGCATTTCCGGAGTTCGCCCAGGATCAGAAGCGGCTGAAGTCCCGCCGCGGGCAGGAGTCGGCACGACGAATCTCGCTGGTGACCCTCCGCGCCTTCTACGACATGGATGCAACACCGCCGCCGACGCCTCTACTGACTCGCGGAGACTGGCTGCACCCCGCCGATCCGGTGGCCCCCGGAGTTCCCGAGGTCCTCACGGCGGCGGCGGGACCCCTTCCTGTAGTCGCCTCGTCGCCCGGGGCGGGGACTACGGGACTGCGCACCGCGTTCGCACGTTGGTTGACGCGTCCCGAGAATCCACTCACGGCCCGGGTAATGGTCAACCGCGTGTGGGCCCATCACTTCGGCCGGGGGATAGTGGAAACGGTCGACAATTTCGGGAAGTCCGGCGCCGCGCCCACGCACCCGGAACTTCTGGACTGGCTGGCGACCCGGTTCTCCTCGGCTGAGCACGCGGGCGGGATGGGTTGGCGGTTGAAACCGCTCCATCGGCTGATCTTGCTCTCGACGGTATACCGGCAATCCGCGGGGTCGCGTCCCGCCGCGCTCCGAGCCGATCGTGAGAATCGTCTCTATTGGCGTTATCCGTCACGGCGCCTGGATGCCGAGTCCCTGCGGGACTCGGTGCTCAAGGTATCCGGCTCGTTGGATTCCACCATGTTTGGCGAGTCCATCGGCTTGCAGACCCGTCCCACCGGGGAACATGCACCGCTTGCTGAGGAAGGCAGCGGCCGCCGAACGGTCTACCTGGCGGTCCGCCGAACGACGCCGATTTCCTTTCTGTCGGCCTTCGATGCGCCGGTCATGGAGACCAACTGCTCAAGACGGGCGCCGTCGGCTACGCCGACTCAGGCGCTCGCGCTGATGAACGGCGGGTTTGTGCACGCTCAGGCGCGACGGTTCGCCGAGCGCCTCCTCAAGGAAGTTCCGGGTGAAGTGCTCGCTCCCACCCGGATGCAGCGGGCCTACGAGTTGGCCTACTCCCGGCTTCCCTCGGTTTCGGAGCGGACCCAGGCCACCGACTTCCTTCGGAAGCAGGAAGCCCGACATCGGGCCGGCGGCACGTCCGCAACGGAAGCGGCTCTCGCGGCCTGGGCCGACTTCTGCCACGCTCTGTTCTCCTCGAACGAGTTCCTCTACACCGACTGAGGAACCCACTCTCGATGAACGAGACCGGCTCCCCGCAGCGAGGCGCCGGTCTCGTGTGGCCTATCGTCCGCTGAAGTGCTCGTCGTCGTTGGCGCCGAGGTGGTGCAGGTCAAACCGGGCGTAGGGGTCTATGGAACGGGTGGGTTGGGCCGACTTGACGTGGCCATCCGCGTAGAGGACGTTGGATCCGCCATTGTGGCGGAAGTGGACGACCGCATAGCGAAACGGCATGGTGCTGGAGGGAGGCCAGATTGAGGTGGTCTCCTTGATGTTGCCGAGTCGGGTGTCGTAATTCGCGGCATCGGCGAAAACCACGCACGAACTGGGCCTCGCGATGAGCGCTTCACTCACTCCAGATTGGCCGAAGCCGCTCGTGAGGTAGTTGACGTTATAGCCATAACCCGCGGTGGCTCCGTTGTAGTCCGTAAGGCCGCTGAAGCTGGGACACCGCTGCACGTCGTGGTTCTTCAGATACGGCTGCAGCAAGCCCTCGGACTTGAACACCTGCCAGGATGTGGTGCTCTGGTCGACTCGCCCGAACCAGTAAGTGGGGGAAAGATACCAGTGCTGGAAGTACTGTCCATCATAGTCTTGCACGTAGAGTTGAACTGCCGTGCCTAGCTGGCGCAGGTTGGACGTGCAGGTGCTCTTTCGAGCCATCTCTCTGGCTCGAGCGAACACGGGGAAGAGGATCGCTGCGAGGATAGAGATAATCGCTATCACTACGAGGAGTTCGATGAGGGTGAAGCCGTGGCTCTTCCCTTTGCGAGCGGACATGGGGGGTCTCTTTCTAGGTCCGAGGCAAGCCGCGTGTTCGACCGCCGTCCGCTGTCTCGAAGCCGCGTGAGCGGTCCCCGAAAAAACAATTGCGCCTCCCATTCGTGGCGAATGAGAGGCGCAAACGGTTAGCGGCGTACCCACGGAGTGAATCACGGACCGACCCACTGCCGGCGCCAGTTTCACCTCAGGTACGCGTGTCCGTCCGGCCCCTTTGTTCCGAAGGGGACATCGGTCGAATTACCCTCGATGCAGGTCTCCTGGCTTCCAGATCGTTACCGTTTCGCGCCTTCTCCCGGACACACCGGAATGGCAAACCGCGAACGGCTCCCTGGTTACAGTGGCGGCACCGCGCCGGCGTTTCACCGGCTTCCCTATTCTCCCCGACCCGACTCGGGGCACATCAAGGGCCACGCAAAGCTATGCAGTTGTCAACGCGAGGATTATACCGCGTGATCGCCGAGCGTCAACCGCACGGCGATCACGGTGGTGGAGTCACTTCAAGCTCTTCTCGGCCCGAAGCTTCCACGCCTCGTCGAAGTAATCCGCGGCGAGCACCTGGGGCCTGGCGTTGCCCTGGGGCTTCACCACCGCCCAATCCGGCAAGAGCGGCTTCAGAAGCACGTTGGAGCCTGCTATTTCGGGAGCCCCGAAGGTGTGGCCGGTGTTGATCACGACATAGCGGTTCCGGTTCAGCGGGTTGGGGTAGATGAACACCGGCACGGCGCCGTTGTCGAATTTCCGATCTCCGACCCGCACTCCGTCTCGTGACCAGCCGATCGGGAGTCGGCCCGCGATCCGGCTCAAGAGGCGGTTGGATCCGGGATCTCCGAACAGGATGAGATTGCTCTCGGCGAGGTCTTCATCGGTGACTTCGGAGTCGGCCTTCTCGCGAAGCTCCCCCCGAAATCCGTCCCGCCACTCCGCGCGGAAGCGAGCCAATTCCGAAATGCCGTATTGTGCGGCTTCCACGCTCCAGGGCTGGGCGGTGGGCCGAACCACCAGGAAGCGACTGGTGAAGGCGTCGTCGATCGGTCCTTGCAAACCACGCCGTTTCACCATGCCGGACGGGGGGGCGCTCGCGGTCTTCCATCGCTTCCCCTGTCGGCGCAGATGCACCTGACCTCCCGCGACTTCGATCCGCTCGCCATCCACCATGAGGTGACGAATGTTTCCTGGAAGCGGATCTACCGTGAGGGCAGACACGTTTTCAGTTCCGATCTGGGCGGAGTCGCCTCCCAGTTCCGCATTCACCCGCGCTCTGCTGTAGTGGGAGACCATCCCGTCGACGGTGATCCAGGCACACCGATTGTAGCGGGTGGTCCAGGTGGTGAAGCGAATGCTCTTCGGAAGCTGGGGACGAGTGTGCGTCTCCAACTGCCGCATGATTTCCTTCAGGCTGTCGGGATGGTAGCGGTGCTCGATCTGCGGACCCACGATGAGGTTGAAGGGAAGCCCCTCCTTTTCGGCGGCCTCTTTCATGTTCAATGACGCCTGGAGCTGAGGATCCAGCTCGCCACCGTAGGCGATGAAGGGGGTGTTGAAGAGGTTCTGGGCGTAGTCGATGGCGTCGTAAATGTGCCAGGCCGCTTCCTGGTAAGCGGGGATCGGATCGACGACCTTCGCATACTTGCGGGTCTCGCTGAATCCGGCGCCGGGACTCACGGCAGACCACTCCGTGGGGTAGTGCGCTCCAATGTGCCAGGCGCCGTGTCCCCCCATCGAAAACCCGCGGAGAACGATCCGCTGAGGATCGATCGGATACTGGCGGCGGACCGCGCGCAGAGCCTCAAACACGTCCGTTTCGCCGGCCCACCGCCACCCATTGTTGGCACGACCGAATGGATGAAGCTCGATGAATCCGAGCTCGGTCGGCCGAACTGTTGGGCTCGGGTTGGCCGGCGGCAGGCTCTGCTGCAGAAACGACACCTCGGTCGTGCCGCGACCGTGAAGCACCACATCCAGTCGCCATCGGGAACCGGAACTATTCCCCAGACTTTGGGGCAACACCACGGAGTAGGGTTGGGCAGTGTCATCGATCTCGCTGTAGTAGCCTCGGATTGTGCGTCCCGCTCGCGTGGTCCAGGGCGACAGCCCCTTCTGAAGCTGCCGGGCACGGGCGATGCCGACGTCGAGACCGCGGACGACGTTAGCCACCTGTGACGAGGCTGTGTAGAGCTTCAGCCGGTCCGCCATCGTGGCGATCTGTAAAAACACCTCGGCATCGGCCCAGGCGTCTCGACTACCGGGGCTGCCGCTCCGGCTCTTTCCTGCGTGCACCAACGCCCGAAGTTCTCCGGCACGCTGATCCACCGTCTGCCGTTCCGCAGCAGTGGGGGTATACGTGCTCGGCGCTGCCGGTCGAGGACGCTGTTGGGCAGCCACCGGCAGCGCCGCCAGAGTGAGAGCCACATAGAGGCGAAACGATCGATTCATTGCACGGTTTCCGAAAAGTCGACTCGGCTCCGGAGGTCGCGGAGCTGCGGTGCTTCACATTCTCTTCATTCTGGCGTGGTAGGAATGAGAAGATGTGGTGAGAGTGGAACCCGATGCGAATTCTTTTGGTGGAGGACGAGCGGCCGATTGCCGCCGTGGTCAAGCGAGGTCTCGAGGAGTCTCGCTGGACGGTGGATGTAGCGCACGACGGAGAGTCGGGCCTCCAGGCTGGACTGACCGCAGACTACTCGGTCATCATTCTGGACCTCATGCTTCCTCGGAGAGACGGATGGAGCGTGTGCCGGGCACTCAGAGATGCCCGTGTCGCCACACCGATTCTTATGCTCACTGCGCGGGATGCCGTGGAGGATCGAATTCGAGGACTTGAAACCGGCGCCGATGACTACTTGCCGAAACCCTTCGACTTCGGCGAACTAAAGGCCCGCGTCATGGCGCTTCACCGGCGGGATCAGGTGCACAAGGGGCGCTGCATCCGCATCGCCGACCTGGAACTGGATACCGCCGCCGGCGTCGTGACCCGTGGTGGCTCCGTCATCAGCCTCACGCCACGAGAGTTTTCTCTGCTCC
>SYKE01000157.1 GCA_005798285.1 Actinomycetota bacterium | reverse complement strand
TCCATGCCGCCGTAGGGCTGGGCGACGTAAACGACGGGCACGCCCAATTCCGGGAGGATGTCCACCCGCATTCGCTGCACGGCGAGCCAGCCGCCGAGCAACACGGAGACGACAGCCACCAGAACCGTGATCGGGCGCCGCATCGAGGCGGCGATCCAGTTCATTTCGAGCCACCTGTGGGTGGGGTCTGCGGCTTGCCCAGCGCGAACTCCAGCGCGGCCCACGCCACTTGAACATCGGTGCGGGCTCGAACGACCTCATTGCGGGACGACGCCACCACGACCTGCGCCTGAGTGACCTCAACGATGGAAGCGAGCTGTGACTGATAGCGCTGCGTGGCGAGACGGTGCGCATCCTCGGCCCGCTTGAGCTGGGCTTCCGCGAGACGGATGGCTTCCCGGGCTGTCGCGAGATTGGCGCGGGCGGCCGTGACCTGTTGTCGCACCGCCTGGGTCCACTCCAGCAGCATTTGTCGCGCAGCTTCGGATTGATGCTGCTGTTCCTGGAGCTGGGTTTCCGCCAGCCGTCCGGTAAACACCGGTATGGTAATCGCCAGACCGACGGCAAAGGCCTTGTCGGACGGTTCGAAGAGCGGCACGGGATTGTTCTTTCCCACGCTGCCGACTCCGGTGAGGAGCGGCCTGCGCGTGGCCTTCGCTGCCGAGGCGAGATGTTCGTGCACTCGGGTCTGGGCGCCCGCCTGACGGAGCTCGGGCCGCGATTGGAGGGCTGTCTGAAGCGCGGCATCCAGGCCCGGAGTTTCCGCCGCCCCGGGTGGTTCGGTGGGCTCGGCCAGGCCCGCTGCGCTGTCGAGCGGCTTGCCCACGGCCTGAGCGAGCGCGGCGCGGGTCAACTCGATCTCATTGCGGGACCGCACGACCAGCAGTTCCGCCTGCGCCACCTGAACTTCGGCGAGTTCCAGATCCACCCGGGAAGCGAGTCCGGCGCGGACCAGGGCATCGGCCTGCAGGGCGACCTGTTTCCGCTGTTCGAGAAGCTGCAGGTTCACCTCCAGCAGTCGCGTTGCCTGAAGCGACTGAAAGTAGGCCTGCTTCACCTCCAGTGCGACGCGGTTCCGGTCTGCCTCCAGCGCTTCTTGCGAGACCGCCACTTCGGCCCGTCGCGCCCGGACCAGGTTGTGGGTTCGTCCGAAGTCCAGCAGCGTTTGAACGAAATTCAGGCTGGCGCCGGTGTGCTTCTTGATCGGTGTTCCGACCAATCCGCCCAGCATCAGGGCGGGCGCGCCGAGCGGTCCATCGGTGGCTGAGCCCTGGATGTCGACGCGAGGCAGCAGGCCGGAGCGGGCCTGGCCGACTCGCGCGCGCGCCGCATCCACCCGGGCGCGATCGGCCTCCAGCATCGGCCTCGACTTCATCGCCTCCGTGACCAACGCCTCCAGCGTCAGAGCCGGCGCCTGGGCAAGCGAACCTGCCGGCAGCAGCGTGAGGGAGAGGAGAATCCACCTGCGGCCGGCAGGCGTGAACCTGGGAAGAACGCTCATTTCTTCGCCGGTTCCGGCTGGAAGGGCTTCGCGGTCACGGCGGCCCCGTCGACGAGGGAGTCCATACCCACAACTACGACCTCGCTCCCCGGCTTCAACCCTTCCAGAATCTCGGCGAGCTTCCCATCGTCCAGGCCCACCTTCACCGGGGTCTTCACGGCTTTGCCGCCCTCCACCCGGTAGAGGAATCGGTCTTCCTTGCCGATCAACGCCGCGGTAGGAACCACCAGCGCTCCCGGATGCACCTCCAGAGTGAGCGTCACCCGCGCATACATGCCGGGCCGGAGTTTGCCGCCGGGGTTGGGAAGCAGCACTTCGGCGAACATGGTGCGCGACTTCGGATCGATCACCTGGTTGGTTCGCGACACCTTGCCCGAAATCTTTTCCTTCGGAAACGCTTCCAGTTCGATTTCAACCGGGGCGCCGGTTCGTACGCGCGGCGCCTCCTTCTCCGGCACGCTCAACTGAACCCGAAGCGAGCGATCGTTGACGATCTTCAGGATCCCCCGCGCCGAGGCCTGGTTGCCGCTCGCATTCTGGATGAGGGCGCCCGGATCCGCCATGCGCTCCGTCACCACTCCGTCAAACGGCGCCGTCAGGCGGGTGTAACGCTCCATCAAACGGGCGGCGTTCAGGGCGCTTCGAGCTCCGGCGGCATCTTGCTTCGCGACGTCCACCTGGCTGGATGCGATTCGGACCTGCTCTCCCTGGGAGCGCTGAACGGCCTGCGTGACCGCGATCTGCTTCCGCGCCGCCTCCCGCAGGGCCTGGGCGATGCCGAGCTGCTTCTCACCCGAAGCGATGTCAGCCCGTCCGACGAGAACATGCTTGTCGGCGGTCTCCACTCTCCGCCGGGCGCCGTCGATCTTTCGCTCTGCCAGAAGGATCGCCTTGCGGGCGCCGTCGACCTGCTGCTCGGCGGCATCGATGTCGGCCCGGTTCGCCTCCGCCCGCGCGCGCGCTGCATCGACGGCACGCAAAGCAGTCTCCATGCGCGTACGGGCTTCATCCACCTGCTGTGCGGCGATGAGGCCCGCGTCTCGATCCTGGATTCCCTTCAAACGGGCGTGGGTGGAGGTCTGAAGCCGGGCCTCCGATTGGGCGCCTTCCAGCGCGGCCTGCGCGGCTCTTCCCGTAGAACGCACCGAGGCGAGGAGTCGCTCCTGCCGCTGCAACTCGCTTTGCGCTTGCGCCCGCGCCGCTTCGGCCTCCGAAACGGTGTTTTGCGCTTCCCTGGCGAGGGACTCGGTGCGCCCGAGTTGGGCTCGACTCCGAAGCAAGTCGGCCTCGGCGCGAGCAACCCCAGCCTCCGCCTGCAGTAGTTCCGCCCGTGCCTTCTCGACGGTGGCCGCGGCCGACTGCACGTCCGCGCCCGCCTTACCGCGGGTGGCGTTCATCTGGCCCACCGACGAACGCGCGCGCATGAGTGCCGAGCGCGCCTGCTCCGTTTGGGCCGTAGTGTCCGGGCTCTCGATCACGGCCAGCACCTGTCCGGCCTTCACCCGATCGCCGCGATCCACATAGATCGCCTGTAGATAGCCGGCGGTGCGGGCGTAGAGCACGGTTTGCTCAATCCCCTCCAGGGTGGCGGGCTGAGTCAGCTCTCTCACCATGTCTTGAGAGGAGGTGGCTGCGGTTTCCACGGAGCGAGGTCCGGAAGCCGCAGGCTGCGCCGGAGGGGATGCAGTGGGCGTACCGCAGCCGGCGCAGCCAAGCACGGCGAGACCGGCCAGCAGGGCTTCAGCGGCGATGATGTTGGAGTGCAGTTTCATTCAGTTCGAGGGAGCACCCGAGGTGCGGCGCCCGTCCGCCTGCCTCCAGGCGCACGGTGTGAAGTTGACGTGGAGACAGGTCGTTTCCTGTGCTGCAGGCCACTATGGTGTGGATCGGGAGATCGGCTGCGAGCTCGACCACTCTCCTCTCACCGAGAGTGGCGCTCCGTCAAACCGAGCTCAACTCGCCGTGTCCGACATTCGCAACAACCCCAACTCTTGCTGAAAGCGCCTGACTCCGGCGGCCTGCTCGTCGGTCAGGGATTTGTCCGGCGCCCGGAGGTGGCGGCCGCAGAGGCCGTGAGCCTCCATCGTGGCGCGCCAGTACGCGTGGCTCCAGACCCCGATGGGCGTTCCTCGGAAGAACGGGACGTCGTACTTCAGGATCAGACTCACCGCCGAGTCGGTTTTTCGCTGTCGGACCGCGTTCCAGAATCGGCGAGCCACGTCTGGAGCGAACGTGGAGAAGGTGCTGTAGTACGCTCGCATGCCATAGGGTTGGTACATCAGGAAGTTCCCCTTTTGCCCGCCCGCGAAGATGTTGAGCCGCTTGCCGAAGCGCTCGAACACATCCCGGGTGTAGAGGGGTGCATACTCTTCCTTGTAGCCCACGATGGAGGGAAGCTCCATGAGTTGAACGAGCTGGGGCATGGGAACCTGGCCGTGCAGCACGAGGGGTCGGGCGGTGGCGGCTGCGATGGCACGAAAGTGGTCGGGCAGCTTCTCCGGCGGTCCGGCCGGCAGCGCGATCTGAACGGCGTCGGCGCCCGCGCGCTCCGCGAAGCGGCAGTAGTCGACGCTCTGATCGGTGGCCCACGGACCAGTTGCGGCGATGACCAGCCCTCGGCGGGCGACGCCATCCACAAGGGCGCGGGTCAGCGTCTGGATTTCGGGATAGGTCAGGCGGGCGTACTGGTTGTTGCCGGCCGTGAGGGTGAAGACTTTGCATCCGGACGCCATGCCGGTTTCGATGATCCTCCGAAACCCCTCCAGGTCGAGCGATTGGTCCGCCCGGTAAACCGTCGGCACGGAGCAGATCGGACCGACCAGCCGGTTTCGGAACTCCTCCGGAGTCGCCCCCTCCGCTCGGGCAATTCCCGCGACCAGTCCGCCGACCGAACCCCCAAGAAAGATGCGCCGATTCATCACTCCCCTCCTGGGGGTGTCCCCTCCGCGTGCGTTGCCGGATCAGACGTTCGCGAGCGGGACGGCGAGACCCTCGGCGAAAACGCATCGAGTCTCCCGCGCTGAGGGGTCAGGCGTCGGGCGCCTCCTGAACGCTGCCCGAGCTCAGGATGAGGTCGAGCGAGGCGGGGCCCTGGCTGAAGAGCAGATCCACGATCGCCAGATCCGGAACAAAAGTAACATCCCAGAATCCTGTTGACGGGGCTGGGGCAAGGGTCCTCCCACCTTTGCCCGAAGTCCCACGATCCGGCCGAAAGTCGATGGCACGGGTGGCCCGAGATGTGATTCGATTATCGCGTGAACTTCAGATCTCTCC
>SYKE01000156.1 GCA_005798285.1 Actinomycetota bacterium | reverse complement strand
TGCTTCGAGGGGTGTGCCTGAACATCCTGGCAACGGTGGACTGTAGGGGAGCGGCAGATGCGAGGACCGAGCTCGCGGCCAATCCTCGGAGGGCTCTGAGGCTGATCGGGGTCTGATTCCCGACAATCGAATCACCGTGGTTCAGACGCATCCTGGTCCGCTGGGAGAAGAAGCTGTCGAACTTTCTTGGTTTTCTCCACCTCGCGTGCAGTTTGATCGCCTATCGGGCGGCCAGGCGGCCCGTCTAGTGAGATAGGCTCTAACCCTTGCGCGGACCAAAAACACTCTCATCCGACAATCTGGACAACATGTCCGAAAACACAACTCTCAACTCCGAATCGCAGTCATGCATCTGGTCGGCAAATATGTACTTTCCATCAATAGTTGGACAAAACAACTCACCGAACGATCTCGACAGTTTTCGGGTCATTATCCCCCAAAAATGTATCTCGAAAGCACCGCCCCACGCCTCGAGTATCTTCCGAGGTAACTCGGTGTATCTCGACGCGTCTCCGTGCGTCTCCACAATGACGAGACAATCTCGATCAATGTTCGTACAACCATGTGTGTAGTAGCTGTATCTATACCCTTCTCTTTCCAACACGGAGATCATATAATTCTTTATCGTAGAAGATTCTACGCAAAGAAAGATGTGTACAGGATTCGGATTGCGCCTGTACTTCCAAGAGTCAGAACTGGGTGGATTAGAGCAGCCCTCCTTATGTGAACTCATCGAAAGTATTTCCAGGCACCCCACGATTACCCCGGGTTCACTCAACTGGCACGTTGAAATCCCTTCGGTGTAGTCCGCTACGCCAGAACCCACGCCTGATGCTATGCGTTTCGACTTCCATCATCGAACTCTCCAAGAGAACGGCGTGTCTCCGTCGGATCACCGGCGCCTCTCACGGTTCGCCGGTGGAGTCCGTCGCTGCCGTGGGTGCGTCGAGCGGTTGTGCCGTTGAAGACGATCTGCGTGAGGCGGATGGGCCACATTCCCCGATCGGCGGGCTCTGTTGCCAAAGTGTCAATAGGGATTATATCGGTTTCTCAAGCCGGTGGCCCTCTGCTCTGCGGGAGAAGCGCCGTGGACAGAACGGGAAGGGCAAAGTTCGGTCCGAGCTGCGAGCGCCGTCAGGATGACGCACGGCCCACTCGGGGTCGTCGCAGCCGCGCTTGATCTCGCTGCACACCGGAGGCTTACAGGAGAACGACGCGCCATGTTGGGGCGACTGGGTCCCAATGCCGTGGTCAACGCGGGCGTCCACTCACAGCGTCGCCGCGCGGAGATGCCACCGATCGTGCGTGCCACTTGACAGCGTGGAGGAGATGGGCTGCGCCGTGCTCAACGCTGTCATCGGTTCAAAGGCGTGTGGCGCCGTCGGGCCATCGGCGTTTCGGCGAGCGTTGGATCGGGAGGCCCGGGATCGCGCCTCAGAGGACCGATCGAGTTGGCTCCAGGATTGAGGTGATCCGGTGAATTCGTATTCGAGCGACGAGTTAAGGACGATCGCAGCGCAGCAGAAGATTCTGCTCTGGTTGATTGTCGCGAGTCTGGCCGTCACGTTTCTGAACATCGGTCCCCTGCCGCTTCGGTGGGGCGTGCTGGCGGTGGGCCGCGCGGTGTTTCTCTATCGCCTGGGTACGGCCCTGGGCACGCGCGGCGTCATCGGCTACTCGCTGGTCTCCCTCATTCCGGTCCCGATCATCGGCATCATTCCGCTCTTTCTGCTGGTGACGCGCGCCAGCAAGGTGCTGAATGAGAACGGTGTCCGCGTGGGGCTGATGGGCGCCAACGGGGACGACCTGCGGAAGCTCCCGTAGCGCGAGCGGTGCCGCGTCAGGGTGCCTCGGCGAGGCGGCGCGCCAGGGCGATGGCCCCGGGAAGGTCGATGTCGCGGCGAGCGCATTCGGCGAGGAGCAGCGGTTCGGGAAGGCGGCCGTCGTGTTTTTCGCGGCATTTGGTGCTGATGGCGGCTGCAAGATCTTCGGCGGCGGGGAGCGGTTGTTCGACGATGCCGGCGAGGGCTTTGCGGACGTCCGCGACCTCTGCGTCGCACGACAGGAAGTCGGCGGGCGGCGCGGCCCGCAGGTTCGCTCGCTGGAGCAGCAGGCGGAGCGTGGACGCCGCCAGGTCGCCGTCCCAATGGAAGATCAGGGTTTCTCCCCGGTGGGAGAGGATGAGCCGTTGGGACAGCTCATCCTCTCTGAATACCTCACGAGCCTCCGTGAGCAGCTCAGCGGCGGTGGGATCCAGAAACGCCGGCGTGTCGTCGCCGCACAACACCTCGAACATCCGGCGGCGGACCATGGGATGCACCCGGCCAATGGTGCTGTCGAAGCGGGGCGGGCGTCGACCTCGGCCCGGCGCCAGGTGGATCACACGGCGCTGGTCGTCGATCGTCACAATTTTCCACCGTCTGCCGGCGAAGAGGAGCGGGTCGCCTTCCTTCAGGGGGAAAGTCACCGGGAGGGTCCCGATCTGCCTGCCGCTTCCGAGGAGACGATACTCCTCCGGCGTCTGGAAAGCGGCGTAGAAGGAGAAGTGACCCGCGATCCGCTCCCCGAGCGGACCGAGCAAGACGGTTCCATCCTCCATCTGTACGAGGATCTCTTTCTCGGCGAGCGCCCGCAGCAGCGTCAGGTACTCGGTCTGGGAGACCGCGCCGAACGGGCCGTCCCGCACCAGGAGGCGATACAGGTGTGAGATCGTTGCGCCGCCGCGCTGCGCGATCACCGACAGTGTTTGCTGCACGAGGGTCGAGAAGTGGAGCGCCTCGTCATCGGGCGGCTCGCACCACCCATCCGCCATCAGCGCAAGGCACGCGATGCTTCGCACCATCTCCAGTCGGAGCCGATCGCAGAGGTGGGATCCCGCCGTCAACTCCTTCTCACGGACGATAATCCGCAGGATGGCGGCCTCGCCGCGGCGGCCGGAGCGGCCCACGCGCTGCCGGAGAGACGCCACCGAGGGGGGCGGATCGAGCTGCACCACCGTCTGGATCGGCCCGATGTCGATGCCCATCTCCAGTGTGCTTGTGCAGACACATGTCGTGGGCTGCTGCATGGACTTGAGCAGGGCCTCCACGTGCTCCCTGATCTCTTTCGAGAGATTGCCGTGGTGCGCGCAGTACGCGTCGGGGAGACCGGTCTGCCGCGCCCGTTCCCGCAGCGCGTCGGACAGCTCCTCGACATCGCGCTTTCGGTTGCAGAAGATCAGGTTGCTCTGCCCCCGGGTCGCCCTCAAGAGAAACTCCACCAGCGGTGGATCGAGATCCGAGCCATCGTCGACGTCTTCGGGCTCGTCGTCATCTGCCGGAACCGATGGGGCGGGTGGGGCGACGGGGACCGGTGGAACCCAGGCCTTGCGAAACGCACGAAGCTGCGCCCGGATGTCGGATCGTGCCCCATCCTCCACGATCTCGAACGGCAGCCCACCGCTTTTCCTCAGAAAGTGCGCCGCCAGTTCGGGTTGGGAGAGCGTGGCGGAGAGCCCGATCCTCGGCACGGTACGGCCGATCTCGGCGTCCACGCGGTGGAGCAGCGACTGGAGCTGAGCGCCCCGCTCATTGCCGATGTAGGAGTGGAGTTCGTCCACCACGACGTAGCCCAGCCGCCGGAACAGTGCGGTCACCCGAGCTCCCTGCCGCATGAGGACCGCTTCCAGCGACTCCGGCGTGATGAGCAGTACGCCGCCCGGCGACTTCAGCAGCCTGGCTTTCGCACCCCCGGAGACGTCGCCGTGCCAGCGATGGACCGGGATGTCCAGCGCCTCGCAAAGGAATTCGAGCCGGGAGAACTGATCGTTGATCAGCGCCTTGAGCGGGCTGATGTAGAGGACCTGCACCGAGGGTTCGGGTGCGGCGAGCACCCGGGTGAGGATCGGCAGAAACGCGGCCTCGGTCTTCCCCAGCGAGGTGGGCGCCGAGATCACCACGTCTCGGTCGCCTGCCAGGATGAGGGGGATCGCCTTCTCTTGCGAGGGGCGGAGCGTCTCCCAGCCCTGGTTCCAGATCCAGCGGCGGATGCGTTCGTCGAGCAGCTCGAAAGAGCTAGAGTCGGACGGTGGCCAGGTCATCGTCGCCGTCGCTGTCCGGAGCCCGATCCGGGGAGAGCCGGACCTGCTCCACGAGATCGGTCCACTTCGCCTGCGGATTCTCTTCCAGGATGGCGAGGAGATCCAGGAATGCCTTGATGGTCAGGCGCGGCGTGCGGAAGTAGGCGTCGCCCACCTTGCGCGAGCAGTGGGTCAGGAAAGCGTGGAGCGCCTCGTCGGGCAGGAGGGTCTGGTTCTCGTCCCCGTGCGCGAACACGGTCCGCAGCTTCTGCAGCAGCACGAACAGTTCTTCGGGGGTGAGGTTGGCGAGCCGCAACACAGGGCCGCTGTGGTCGACAAAGCCCTTTTGTGCGAAGACGTTCTCCCCCAGCCGCGAGGCGAGGGCGGCGTAACTGTGCAGGCCACGCCGCGGATCGGAGAGAAACTCCGGGGTGCCGCCCAGAAGGAAGCCGATCCCCTCGCTCGATCCCTGCAGGCTGTCGTTGAGGATCCGGAGGATCTGCTCGTAGTTCGCGCTTCGGGCTTGGGCATTCGACAGCTTGTAGAGATTCACCATCTCGTCGAGACAGATCAGCAGGCCGGAGAAGCCGGAGAGGCGAACGAAGCGCGCCAGGAGCTTGAGTTGATCGTAGACGTTTCCATCGTCGACGATGGTCCGCACGCCCAGCGCCGATCGGGCGTCGGTCTTTGTGGTGAACTCTCCCCGAAGCCACTGCTCGGCTCGGCGCATCAGCGCCTCATCGTGCTGCTCGTGGCCCTGCCAGTAGCGGTTGATCACCTCGGCGAAGTCGTAGCCGCCGACCATCTCCTCCAGCGAACGAAGCTTGCGAGAGATCGCCGCATCCACGCGCTCGCCCGAGTGGCCCGCCTCTGCCGCGGCGGAGGTGACAAACCGCTCGATGATGCTGGGGAGCGCGCCGCCGTCGAGTCGCGTTCGGGTCGCCAGGTTGCGAACCAGTTCGGCATAGAGCGATCGGCCATGTCCGGAGGTCGAATGGAGCCGCCGGTCCGGGCTGAGGTCGGCATGCGCCGTGACCAGCTTCTTCTCCAGCGCGATTGAACGCACGAGATTGAGGAAGAAGGTCTTGCCCGAGCCGTAGTCTCCCACCACCACCCGGAATGCGGCGCCGCCCTCGGCGATGCGCTCGATGTCGCGGATCATGCCTTCGACTTCGCGCAGCCGGCCCACCTGAATGTGGTGGAGGCCGATGTAGGGCGCCACGCCGGCGCGAAGCGACTGCACGATGGCGGCTCGCTGCGCCGCTTTGATCCGTGGACTGCTCACCGTTTGTCGCCCATCCCCATCTCATGCCCCGGCTCCGGGGCCCTCGCTCAACCGGATAGTTTCGAGCACCGAGGCGTCGATGTCCACCGGATCTTCGCCCTCGAACAACAATTCGTCGCAAAGGTCCAGGGAGCGTTCATTCAACGCGTCGATCACGGCGCCCACCATCGCAAGCCCATGAGCCCGGCTGAGTGCGGCCAGTTCCGCGCGAGAGATCACGCCGGGCTTGAGCGAGCTCAGCAGGGCGTCCAGGCCCTGTTCCACGGCGGCGGAGGGAGGCGCTGGGCCCGCGGAATCCTCTTCGACAAAGACTTCACCCAGCACACGCGCAACCTGCCGGGTCTCCTCCACGGTGGATCGGATTCGATCCGGATCGAGGGGCGCGGGCTCGGGAGGCGGCTCGGGCTCACGCGGCTGGGGCCTGGATGGGGGCCTTGCGGCGGACTTCCTGGGGGGTTTGGGCGGCGGTGAGAGACGATGAACAGAGAACAGCGGCCCCCGGCGCTCGAACCCGAGCCCGGGGTTGATCAGCGGCTCCACCCGGTAGCCTACAGAGTGGCACGCCTGGACGAAAGCGTCGAGGTCCCGGTTCAGCGGGCTGTCGCCGAGCGAGAGGTCCCTCAGAAATGGCTTCAAGATGATGATGGAATCCCGGTTGGCTTTCAGCGCCGATTTGAGGCGACCCGCGAGAGAGTGATCCAAAAACAACTCTTGGGGGAGGTGGAGCGGGGCCCGAGCGAGGTCCACGGCGGAGGGGCGGCGTCCGAGGCGTCTCCCCATGGGTTCCAACTCCTTCAGGGCGGCCTCTTCAATCTCCAGCAGCCGTTGAAGGAGGGCGGGGGCTTCCTCGGCGCCGGGAAGGCTGCGCCGGGGACGATCGCACAGTCGGATGCCGGAAAGCTCCGGCGCGGGGGCTTCCACGGTCGTCCCGCTCGAAGGCGTCAGTTCCCAACCGCTTCCGACGAACTCGTTGACTCGAAGCTCGATGAAGCGGTTCAGATAGGGCAGCGTCATCTCCGAGGTCACCCGACTTCGCAGAATGCGCTGCCGCCCGGCCCGCCATTGGGCAGCGTGCTCCACGGTAAACTTCGCGCCGGACTGCGCGAGGCAGGCCGCCCTCCAGAGGAAAGGCGCTTCGTCTCCTGCGATCACCTCTGCAGGGAGGTAGTTCAAATGAAGTTTTGCCGGCCTTTCCACCCACAGTTCCGCCAGGAGGGACCGCGCGTAGGATTGGAATCGGGGCGCGACGCTGTTCCGAGTCAGCAGCAGCTCGATCTCCGTAGCGATGCGGACTCGCTCCTCCGCGCACTTCGCCCCATGCTCCGGTTCCGATGGCGCGAGGATCTCCCCCAGGCGCTGATCCAGACCGTTCAGGAAAAGCAAGAGAAACGCCTCGGGCTCGGCGCCGTGCCGGCGATTGGCGTGCCAGGCGAGGTAACCGGCCCGCTCCGCCGCGCTGAACGTGGCGTAGGCAGCCGGCCAGACAATCCCCTTTGTAACGGCAGAGAATTGGGCGACCGGGAGAAACTCATCCACCACCCAGGGCGCCGCGTCGGCGGGACCCACGTAGAGCATGGGAACCGGAAGGCGCTTCCGACCCACATCCAGCGGCTCATCGGCGCCAAACCAGACGACCGGTCGCCCGCCTCGGCCCGACTCCGAAAGGGAACCCGGCGCTCGGGCCCCGGCGTCGGGCGGTGGTGGGATGGCGTACCCTGAAGCCGGGGACGCAGTCTGCACCTTCGCAGGCAGGTCAGGGTCCGTTCGCTTTGCGGCCTGACGGAGCTGGAGGAGTTCGAACTCGATGGAGCCGATGGCCTGCTGACGGGTCTGGATCAGCCCCCAGATTCGAAACGCTTGTTGACCGCACCGGATCGTGGACCCTTCGAGCAGCGGCGCCGCAGCAGCGCCGACCCGAACGTCATCGACAAACGTGCCGGCGACAGCGCCATGATCAACGCAGACCCACCCGCTCCCCCTCGGCAGGATACTCGCATGCCGTCGACCCAGCGACGGATCGTTCGGCGCGCAAACGCCGTTCTTCGAGTCCCGGCCGATGTGAATGCCGAGCGAAGAGAGCGGAATGGTGGACCCTTTCAGGTCCCCCGAGATGACCTCAAGATAGGCCATCACACTCCATGGTCCGGTTCTCCTCAGTCATGGGGCGCTCCTCAGCGGGCGGGACTTTTGGGATTGCGGAGGTAGTAAAAGAAGCCGTCCTCGGCCCCACCTAGAAAGTCGGGGAGACCGTCGGCGTTCCAGTCGACCACCGCGGGACTGACGTCGTGTCCTTCAATGTTCTCACCAGAGAGCAGCCCCATGTCCGTGAATCGCCAGGTATCGCCGCGGCTCGACGTCTGGCGAAGGAAATTCGCGTTGGCGGAGTTGACCAGGACATCCAGGCGCCCGTCCGCGTCCCAGTCCACAACACACAACTTCCGCCGGCCCGACTTGCCGGCGATGCCGTCGTTCAGCCGAATGAGTCCCGGGGTGGCGACTGTCGGCTGGTGGCGGCTGTCGGTGGAGGAGAAGTTCTCGCCGGAGAACACGCGCCGGGGCGGCTTGAGCGCGAGTTGCTCCCCCCGCCGGAAGCGCTCGTACAGGCAGAGGTAGCCCTCGGCGTCGAGCATCACCAGATCCGTGAGGCCATCCCGAGTCCAATCCACCGCTGCCGGCGTCGTGCGCCATTGGGTGAGCAGCTCATTTCCCTGGGGCCGGAGCCAGCCGTAGGAGAGCTGCATCGGCGCCACCTCCCACGCGATCTCAATCGGCGCCGCGGCTGCCAATCGCGGCGAACGACGGCTGCCGGTGTTCCGATACCAGTGGACCTTGCCCCAGATGGAGTTCACCACCAGGTCGGGCAGGCCGTCGTGGTCCCAATCCGCCACGGAGAGCGCCGTGTAACCCCACTTCGCCTCGCAGGGACCCTGAATGGAGCCGTTGGGACCGGCCTGAATTCGAATCGTTTTGCCATCCGCCTTCAAGTGGCGAGGCGCGGCCCACTTCGGAGCTTCCACACCGGGCCCGCTCAGGTTCTCGATGAAGCCGATGTAGCCCGCTGTGTTGCCGCTCAAAATATCGGTGTCTCCGTCGCCGTCCCAATCGAAGCCCACCGGGGTCGCCAGGGCGCCGAACTTCACCTCATCCGCTTCCTGTCGAAAGTAGCGCGGCGAGCGAAACACGGGCAGGCCGTTCTCCACCTTGCCGGTGTGCTCGATGAAGGCCACCCGACCGTCTTCATCGCCGACAATCAGATCCTGATCCCCGTCCCGATCCCAATCGATCGCGGTCGGAGTGATCATCTCGAGATCCATCGTCAGCGGACGGCCCCCGGATTTCAACCGTCGACCGGCCGCATAGTCCGGATCTCGGCGGGTGCCCGTGTTCTCGAAGTAGGTGAAACCATCAAGAAACTCGCCGCAGAGGAGATCCAGATCGCCGTCGCCATCAAAGTCGGCGAAGTTGGGAGAGGGCCAGCCGAAGACCTGAACCGGCTTGTCCGCCGCGGTGACCTTCTCGGGCCGGGAGTAGGCGGGATCCTCGTTATCTCCGACGTTGCGCAGGAGGTACACGAAGCCCCGGAGCGGACCGTTCGTCCACTCGCCCCGGGCGTTGTAGGCATTGTCCCACCCGTAGTCGGTCCAATCATCCGCGCCGACGATGAGGTCTCGCCGTCCGTCGCCGTCGAAGTCGACCACGCGCCACATGTTGCCGCGCACCTTGTTCGGGTGCACATTCGGCGGCACGGGCAGTTTGCGTCCCGCAGCCAGTCCGGTGCGCAGGAAGTCCGGATACTCCACGCCCGGAGTCAGAACGATCGGCGATCGACCCTGCCCAAATCCCTGCAGGTAGCTCACCTGGGCGTACTGTAATCCCTGGCTGATCTTCCGCGCGGGCTTGAACACCGGCAACGGCGTCTTCGCCGTGTCTCCCGTGGCGTTCTCGAAGAACCAGACTCCGTTATGAGGTTTGTCCGGACAATTCACAACGAGATCCAGATCCCCATCCTGATCGAAGTCCATGGGAAGCGGCCATGCCCAGAGCCCCACGCCGAGGTCGACCTCCAGGCCGGGATTGTTGTAGCGAATGCGCTTCAAGCCCTCGGCCGCAGCGGAGGGACGACTACCCTGGGCAGCTGCGATGCCGGCGATGGAGAAGGCGCAGAGCGCGGCCGCGAGCAGAAGTCGATGCATGGTCAGTTGCTCCTAGGGTCGCGGCAGCGCGACGACGGGTCGGAACCGTCCGCTCCCAGGCGAGGACAGACAGAGGCTCTGGAGATCACTATGAGTTCTCGCGGAGAGCAGGGGACCCTCTCACCGCTGACGGCGCGAAAAGCGTTCACTAAAGAGCCGACCGGACTTCCGCTATTTTCCTTGAACAATCGTTGCAGAGAGGCATTCAGGAGAAATGACGCCCTATCAGCTTCCGCTATTCTTGTGCGCCCGTTTCCGCTAAACGGCACCCAGGGCCTCCCGAACCGGCTCGCCGACGGCTCCCGCCAGTCGCCAGGCTCGGACACGCTGCTCGCCCGACGCTGCCGACCCAGCAGGTTGAAGCATGATCAGTTGCCCCGCAGGTCGTAGCAGAGCAGCCGGTGGGTGGAGCCGTCGGCGCCGCCGTCGTTCTGGGAAACGAAGAGCAACCCGCGGCTGATGGCGGGCGGGCTCCAGGTCTCCGTGCCGAAGAAGAGATGCGTGCGGTCCAGCTCCTTGTAGCCTTTGGGATTCAGTTCCAGCCACACGAGATGCCCGTACTGGGTGAGCATCAAGCAGCGGCCATCCGCGCGGATGAGTGTGGCGAGGCCGGCGTTCAGCGGCACCTTGCGGGGGCCGGTCGGAAGTGGGATGAGATCCTCCCAGGCCGGCTCGTGTCGCCACTTTTCCTTGCCGGTTGCGGCATCGATGCAGACGAGCGGCGCATCCTGCGGGCCATGCCCATCCACGCCGTAGAGGTGCCCGTCTTCATACACAGCCGTCATGAAGTGGGTGCGCAGCGCCTCGGTCTCCCACAGCTTCTTGCCGGAGCCATTTGGAGCAATCTCCACCATCACACCGCCCGGACCGTAGCACTCTGAGATGAAGACACGGTTTCCGATCACCAGCGGCGCGGAGCCGTTCACCGACTCGTACACGCGGGCCCGCCACGGCATGCTCCACTCCAGGGCGCCCGTGGCGGCATCGATGCCCATCACACCGCCGCTGGTCGGCCGGCTGTCGCCTCCCTGAAACACATAGATCCGGCGCTTGCCCTGCACCGTCGCCGCGATCGGGGCCGCATACCCGGCGGTCCACTCCTTGCCGGAGCCCCAGGCCAGCTTGCCGGTCGCCAGATCGAACGCGCCTACCGAAGGCCCGCCCGGGGCGCCGAGCAGCACGATGACGCGGCCCCCCTCCAGCAGCGGCGTCGCGCCGACGCCGAAGAAGTTCTGCTTGATCTTGAACTCGGCCAGAAGATCGCGCCGCCAGATCATCGCGCCGGAAATCAGGTCGACACACTGCAGGATGCCGCCCGCGCCGAGCGACACCACGCGCTTGCCGTCGGAGATCGGCTGGCAGCGGGGTCCACCGTTGAAGCCGTATCGATCCTGATAGTTGCTGCGATAGGCCGTGCGCCAGAAGCGGCGGCCCGTTTCCGCCTGCAGGCACTCGAGCGCATCCTCGCCCCCCTGACGGTGGAACATCAACACCCGCTCGCCGACCACGGTGGGGGCGGCGTACCCCTCGCCGCGCGCCACTTCCCAGACCGGCTTCAAGCCATCCTTCGGAAAGCGCCGCAGCAGCGGCTTTTCGGGGGAAACGGCGTTGAGGGTCGGGCCGAGATAACTGCGCCAGTCGCCGACCACCGCGCCGGGCGCGAGCGGCTTCGGAGCCTTGTGGAAGGTGAGGCCGGGCTGGACCTTCGGAGCCGCAGCCGGGTTCTCAACGACCGCCTGCGGGCGGGGCGGGGCGGGATCTTTGAAGCCGGCTCCGGCTCCGGCGCTCACGCTCAGAGTCACGCTGAGCAGAGCGGCGCCGGCCGGCCGGAACGGATTTCGAGAAAGCGCTTGAAGACGGGGCATAGAGGCTCCGGACGAATACGTGGATGATGCGGTAGCATGTCACCGGCGCGCAGGGCGCATCCGGTCCGCGGAAAGGGAACGTCCCACCTGACGAGGTTCGTTCCTTTCTTTCCGAGACCTCTTTCCTGCCTGAGTTGCGGACAGCAGGCACTTTTCGGAGGAGGTTCGCCATGACCCGTCCTATTCCCGCGTTTCCCAGCCTGGAGCACGACCGCAAGGAGGCGCGTGCGCTCCTCAAGGCCATTCGCCGCGGCGAAGCCGCCGTCATCAGCCGGCTGCAGTCCATCCATCCCATCCTCAAACAGTGCGGCGCTGGGACCATCAGCTCCCGCGAGGTTCGGCTGGCCGACGTGCAGTGGATGCTCGCGCTGGAATACGGATTTCCAAGCTGGCGCGCGTGGTCCCAGCATGTCAAGAGCCTCACGCAGGATCGCGACGCCCGCCTGAAGGAGCGTTACGACGCGATTCTCAAGGGTTCGCTGCAGCGGGCTCTGCAGGTGACAGGTTCCGAGCCCGAGTTCTGCCGTTTTGATCTCTTCACCGCGGCACTGACCGGCGAGCCGGAGGTGGTGCAGCGCGAACTGGAGCGAGATCCCGAGGCGGCCAAAGCCGTCGGCGGTCCGAACGACTGGCCGGCGCTGCTGTACCTCTGCTTCTCTCGACTCCTGCGCGATCCCGCGCGACGGGAAGCCATGCTGACCTGTGCCCGGCTCCTGCTCGCGGCCGGGGCCGATCCGAACGCGCATTACTGGGAGCCCGAGTACCCCGACCTGCCCGAGACCGCTCTCTACGGCGCCACCGGCGTGAACGACTGTCCCGAACTCGCCCGGATCCTCCTGGAGTCCGGCGCCCGGGTCGATGACGTGGAAGCCTTCTACCACTCCTGCGAGCACCCCACCGTCGACTGCCTCGCGGTACTGTGCGAGTTCGGCGGAAGCCCCCGTGGGTCGAACACCATTCTTCGCGCATTGGACTTTCCAAACCTCGAGATGGTGCGGTGGCTGCTGGACCACGGCGCGGACCCGGACGAGCGACATCCGGGCGCCGTCTACCACGCGGTGCTGCGCGGTCGCACGCCGGAGTTCATCCGATTGCTCGCCGAGCGGGGCGCCAAAGTGGGTCTTGCGCCGTTTGGGGGACCGTCGGTCTACCGCCTGGCTTATCGCCGAGGCATGACCGCGGTCGCTCAAACTCTCGCCGAACTGGGCGCCAATACCGAGATCACCACTGCGGATCGCTTTCTCAATTGCTGCTCCCGCGCGGACGAAGCCGGTGCCCGCGCAATCCTGGAGCAGGCGCCCGACCTGGTTTCCAACCTGCCGCCCGGCGACCTTCGACTCCTCGCGGACAAGGCGGATGACGGCGACCTCGCGGCCGTGCAACTCATGCTGAGCCTGGGTTGGCCGGTGGATGCCGAGGGAGACTGGAAGGGAACCGCCCTTCACCATGCCGCCTTCTGGGGGGAAGCCGACCTCGTACAGGTGCTGGTGGCGCATGGCGCGTCCCTCACCGTAAGGCACGGCTTCAACGGCACGGCGCTCTCCACGGCGATCTTCGGCTCGGAGAACTGCCGCACCCGGACCGGCGGCGTGGCGCCCGGCGGCGACCCCGACGCGGTGACCCATGGAGACTACCCGCGTGTGGTGGAGATTCTCCTGGATGCCGGCGCCCCGCTGCCCGAAAGCGATGGCGGCAACTGGAGGGTGAAGGAAGTGCTGCGCCGCCGCCGCGCCGCCGCATAAAACCCCGCGTTGGGAGGCGGTCTCACCGAGGACTGCGGCTGCTCCGGGACGAACGGGCCCACGGTGGGCACACGGAGAGAGATCTCCGCACGCCGACCGTGGGCTTTCGCGGTCATCGCGGCCCACCGTCTCGCCCCGGGAACCGCCATGTCCTTCCGCTTCAACGACAAGTCGACCCACCCTGTGAGCCGTCGAACGCTGCTGGGAGGCACATGCCTCTGGCTGGGAGCCGCTGCGGGGATGAGTTCGGACCCTGCCGCGGCGGCCGAGGTCACGGTTCGAGCCGGTCTCGTCACCGACATTCACTACGCCGACGCCGATAGCCGGGGCTCTCGCTTCTATCGAGAGTCTATTGGGAAGCTGACGGAAGCCGCCGAGAAGCTCTCGGCGCTGCGGCCCGATCTCGTGATCGAATTGGGCGATCTCATCGACAGCGCCACCGGAGTGGATGCCGACGGCGAACTGGCGTTCCTGCGAAAGATCGACGGCGTATTGAAGCGAGTCTCCCCCAACCGCCACTGCGTGCTGGGAAATCACTGCCTTTCCACGGTCCCACGAGATCGCTTCCTGGGCGCCGTCGAACAGGCGAGCGGCCACCGTTCCTTCGATCGCGGCGGCTTCCACTTCGTCCTGCTGGACGCCTGTCACCGCAAGGACGGCACACCTTATTCAGCCGGCAACTTCCATTGGACCGACACCGAGATCCCGGCGGCGCAGCAGGAGTGGTTGAGCGCCGATCTCCAGGCGACACGGCTCCCGACGGTGGTGTTTGTGCACCAGCGCCTCGACTCTCCAGCGGGCAGCCCACATCGAATTGCCTCGGCGGATGCCGTGCGGAAGCTCCTGCAGCGGGATGGTCGCGTGCGCGCCGTCTTTCAGGGTCACAGCCATCAGAATGAACTGAACCGCATTGAGGGAATCGATTACGTCACCCTCGCTGCGATGGTGGAGGGCTCCGGCGCCGAGAACAGCGGCTATTCGCTGCTGGAAGGTCGGTCCGACGGCTCCCTGCTGCTGCGGGGATTTCGGAAGCATGAGCGCCATCCCTTCGCCCGTGCGGCGGCGGGTTAGCAGCGCGTCCCCTGACGGCCGTGCGGATGGCCGAGAGAGCGGAATACCATGACGGAGCGATTGGGAGCCTACATTCGGACCCAGCACGAGCTGGGTCGGCGGGACTTCCTGAAGGGACTGGCGGCGATCGGGGCGGCCGCCGCGATGCCCCCGACCGCCGGTACGGCGGGCGCACGGAAGCCCTCGTTCACCCGTGATCCGTTTCAACTTGGAGTGGCCTCCGGGGATCCCGACTCCCAGGGCGTTGCACTCTGGACCCGATTGGCGCCGGAACCCCTCCAGGGCGGCGGGATGTCCGCTGAACCGGTGGAGGTGCGCTGGGAAGTCGCCGAGGATGATGGCATGCGCCGCATCGTCCGTTCCGGCAAGTCCACCGCGCGGGCCGAGTGGGCGCACTCGGTTCACGTCGAAGTCGATGGTCTGAAGCCGGACCGCTGGTACTGGTACCGCTTCCATGCCGGCGACGCCGTGAGCCCGATCGGTCGGACCCGCACGATGCCCCTGGAGGAATCTCTTCCGGAACGCCTGCGCTTCGCCTTCGCGAGTTGCCAGCACTATGAGACCGGTCTCTTCACCGCCTTTGAGCACATGGCAAAAGAAGAGTTGGATCTGGTGGTTCACCTCGGCGACTACATCTACGAGGCCGCGGGGAGCGCGGGGAAGGTGCGCCGGCACGCCGGACCCAAGCTGACCCAACTCGACCAGTACCGGACCCGCTACGCGCAGTACAAGGCCGACCCCGCGCTTCGGGGGATGCACGCCGCGGCGCCCTGGATCGTAACCTGGGACGATCACGAGTTTGCCAACAACTGTGCCGGCTTCATCTCCGAGCTGAGCTCCGATGATCCGGCCGAGTACCGACAGCGGCGCGCATATGCGTACCAGGCGTACTGGGAGCACATGCCGCTCCAGAGCCGATCGATTCCGAAGGGGCCTTTCCTCAAGCTCTACCGTCGATTGCCGTTTGGAAGACTGGCCGAGTTCATGGTGATGGATACCCGCCAGTACCGGACCGACCAGCCGAACGGCGACGGCCTGAAACCCTCGAGCCCCGAGCAGACAGATCCCCGCGGCACCCTGATGGGTGTGGAGCAGCGCGAGTGGCTCTTCGACCGTCTGGGCTCCAGCCGCGGCGCCTGGAACATTCTGGCGCAGCAGGTGATGATGGCTCGAGTCGACCGGAAGGAGGGTCCGGACGAAGGCTTCTCCATGGACCAGTGGCCCGGCTATGAGCACGAACGCCGGATGCTGCTGCGGTTCATGAAGGAGCGCAAGGTCGCGAACCCCGTGGTCCTCACCGGCGACATCCACACCCACTGGGCCAACGAGCTCGGGGGAGATCTCGACGGCGCCGGCGGCATGCCGTCGGCGGTGGAACTGGTCGGCACCTCCATTTCTTCCGGCGGCGACGGATCCCCACGCCCGGCCTACCTGGAGCAGTTGAAGCGCGAGAACCCGTTTGTGAAGTACCACAGCGCCCAACGGGGCTATGTTCGCTGCGACGTGACGCGGGCTGCCTGGCGCGCGGATTTCCGCGTAATGGATCAGGTCACCCGGCCGGGTGGACGGATCCACACCGGCGCATCGTTCCTGGTGGAGAACGGTCGCCCCCGCCTCGTGCAAATCTAGGCGCAACCGGGATCGGCCGGCGCCTCCTCCTGCGAGCTGGTCGGTCCCGCCCCCAACACACCCGATTCGCGTGGAGTTCGACTCCGAGATGTGCTCCACTATCAGGGTGTGTCCCATCTTTGCGAACTCGGAAGGAACATCGCAACGTCGAATTGGAACTTCAGGGTGCGTGCCACTGAAAACGGGTCCGAGAGCCATCGGGTCCTGCGGCCGCAGGGAGGTCCCGTGCCCACCAACCAACGTAAACGAGCCGCTAACGGGTTCACACTCATTGAGTTGCTTGTTGTTATCGCGATCATTGCTATTCTCGCTTCGATCCTGTTCCCGGTGTTCGCGCAGGCTCGCGAGAAGGCCCGACAGTCCGTCTGCATCTCCAACGAGAAGCAGATGGGAACCGCCCTGCTGATGTATTCGCAGGACTACGACCAGCGCCTGCCCGGCGACATCATGGGCTATCCGAGCACCTATCCGACGGCGCCGGTGGGCCAGCAAGCGAGCGGCTACACCACGTGGGATCTCACGCTGCAGCCCTACGTCAAGAATCTGGGGATCTTCCTCTGCCCCACGCACACGCCGCACGGGTGGGTGCCGTGGCAAACGTGGTGGACGCCCAAGCCGCGCATCATGGCCGACTACGGGCTGAACTACACGCTCGTTCACCCGCCGGAACCGCCCACTTACCCCAGCAATCTCAGCGGCGCCATCGATCAGGTTCCGAAACCCTCGGAGACGCTGCTCGCCGTCGATCTGAACAGCAGCTACAAGCTCTACATGTTCACACCGTGGTACAACCCGGCGCTCTTCCCCACCCGCCCGCGCGAATTGCAAACGCATAACGGCGGCGCGAACTTCATCTACTGCGACGGACACGCGAAGTGGATCCAATCCAGCTCGTGGGGCCGTTCGTGGAAAGACCTCTGCACCGGGAACGCGACCTACGATCGGGTCAACCCGGAGTGCCGCTAACCGCGCTTCCGGTACTCACCTGATACGACACGGTACCCGACCCCCGTCGGGTACCGCCTTCCCGGCGTCGGGACACCCGGGCTTCGAGGTCGCTCCCGGCATAAAATGACGGGGAACAGGCCGAAGCGGCCGTCCACGGCGCCGGCCAGGCAACTCCAGTTCGGGAGCGCCGCGGAGCATCGACCCGGTTGGCTGCGACAGCATCCGAAGCGCTGGAGAAGAAGCGGGAGAAGCAGGAATGACGGCGGCAGAGATCCTCGAACAGTTGGAAGGGCTGGGGCTGGCGACGTACCGGAAAGTAATCGCAAACCACGGCGTTCGAGAGCCGTTCTTCGGAGTGAAGATCGAAGAACTCAAGAAGTACCAGAAGCGGATCAAGAAGGACTACCGCCTGGCCCTGGATCTCTTCGCCACGGGCAACTACGACGCCCAGTACCTGGCCGGGCTCATCGCGGACGAGAGACAAATGACCCGGGACGACCTGCGCCGTTGGCTCGCGACGGCCAACTGCTCGGCGATCTGCGCCTCTGCAGTGGCATGGGTCGCGGCGGAGAGCCCACACGGCCACGACCTGGCGCTCGAGTGGATCGGGTCGGACGATGAGACCACAGCCCAGACCGGATGGAACACGCTGTCCAGCCTGGTCTCCATCCGAGACGACGCCCAACTCGACATGACAGAACTTGCGGGCTTGCTCGACCGGGTCGAGCGGACCCTCCACCAAGGACCGAATCGCGCCCGATACGCCATGAACGGCTTCGTCATCGCGCTCGGCTGCTACGTCCGATCGCTCACGGACGCCGCCATCGCCACCGGAGAACGGATCGGCCGCGTGTCCGTGGACATGGGCAAGACGGCATGTGTTGTCCCGGCTTCGCCCGCCTACATCCGGAAAGTCCAGGCCCGCGGCACGATCGGCAAGAAACGAAAGACCGCCCGCTGCTGAGCCCGGAAAGTCGTGAATGTGATTTCTCTCCGAGTGGATCACAGGGGTCCGAAGAAGGGATGTAGGGGCTGCCCGGCCCCTATTAGATCGCTACGATCGTGAAGCCGCCGTCGACGACGAGGTTGTGGCCGGTGACGAACGATGAGGCCTTCGACGAGGCGAGGAAGATCGCGGCGCCCGCAAGTTCGGAGGGTTCCCCGAAGCGCTCGAGCGGAGTATGACCGACCACCTGAGCGCCACGTTCGCTGTAACTGCCGTCCTCACGGAAGAGGAGCCTGCGGTTCTGTTCGGCGGGAAAGAAACCGGGGCTGATCGCGTTGACGCGGACCCCTTTCGGAGCCCACTCGCGGGAGAGAAACTGGGTGAAGTTGATCACCGACGCCTTGGCCGCGGAGTAGGCGACCACTCGGGTCAGCGGCAGGATGCCGGACAGCGACGCGATGTTGATGATGCTGCCCCGGCCGGCCGCAACCATCGCGCCGCCGAAGATCTGGCTGGGCAGAACCGCGCCTCCGACGAGATTCAGATCGAAGACGTCGCGCCAGGCATCCAGATTCAGGCCGCAGAAGTCGGCGCCAGGGGGCAACGTGGCCTCCGAACGGTTGCCGCCGGCAGCGTTGATGAGGACGCTGGGAGCGCCCCAATCCGACTGGATCGCCGCCAGCACGGCTCGGAGGCCCTCCGCGTCGAGTGCATCGGCGGCATGAAACCTAGCGATCCCGCCGACCGCCTCGATCGACCGAACGCGAGCTTCCCCTCGCTCCCGATTGCGACCCACCACCGCCACTCGGGCGCCGACCTCGGCCAGCGACTGCGCCATCGCGCCGCCGAGCACACCCGTGCCTCCAACGACCACCGCGCATTCCGCGTCCAGTGAAAAAATTTCTCGTGCGTGCATCGCTTCACTCCGTTGCTGTCGATGAGTTACGGATCCGCAGACCCCATGCGGTCTCCAACTCCCAGAGAGCCGCGTTCGAGAGCGAGTTGAGACACAGGCGCTCCTTTACGGTCGATCAGCGCCCGGGGACCCTGTTCGGCGTCTTCGGCGATGTTCCCCTTCGGTGGAGGCTGCCGGGCGGGTCGTTCTCGGGATCTTCCCGAAAAACTCTATGCCGGGGAGACCTCGGCCGGCAATTGATTGGGGACCGGCAGCGGCCCGGTTCGCGCGGGATCACTTTTCCCGCCGACCGGAGATAATGAACTCTGCAACTCATGTCCACTTCTTTTGTTCCAACTCTTCGCACTCCAGACGACAGTCTTTGAATGCAGAAGCTGAACCGCCTCGGGTGGGTGGTCGGACGGTCCTATCGCTGTCAGGGTGTGGATTTCGGCGTGCGCGCGAATTCCGAGGAAGCCCTGCAGGCCGCCGTCGCGTACCTGCCGCCGCGAACCGTGGAAACCGGGCTGCCGGAGGTGGATCACCTCGCTTCCGTGAGGCTCGTCGCGCAACCCCGACCGGACGCCGTCATTCGTCCCTACCATCTGGCCTATCAGGGACGAGTTCAGACCGCGCGCTCGTTCGACCCGAAAGAGGTACTGGAGACGATGGAGGCGGAACTGGCGCTCGTCATTGCCGAGCATGCCGTGGACCGTCTGTTCGTCCACGCGGGCGTGGTGGCGCTCAACGGTCAGGCGCTGGTTCTGCCGGGCAAGACGTTCACGGGGAAGAGCACGCTGGTGGTGGAACTGGTGAAGCGAGGGGCTGTGTTCTACTCGGATGAATTCGCCGTATTCGACTCCGCGGGCCGTGCGGAACCGTATCCGCGCCGGATCCAGATCCGCGTGGGATCCTCGGGTGCGACGGAGCGGGTGACCCCTGAGGAGATCGGCGGTGAGACCGGGCAAGACCCCCTTCCCGTGAAGCTGGTGGCGCTCTGCCGGTATCGGGCGGGCGCGGCCCTTCGGCTGCGCGTGCTGCCGCCGGGCCGCGCGGCGCTGGAGATGGTCGCCGGCACCGTGCCGGTGCGCGCTCGGCCGGAGTGGTCGCTGGATATCCTTCGCAACGTCGTGTTGGGAGCGACCGTGGTGCAGGGAGTCCGCGGCGAGGCGGGACCGGCCGCCGATCGCCTCCTGAGAATGCTGGCCCGGCCGTGAACCGCACGCTGCTGGAGGACGGGCTTCGCGTCTCCCAACTCCTCGCCGGCTGCTGGCGCGCCCAACCTCCGTCTGCCCCGCCCTTGTCTCTGGACGAAGTCCGCCGGCTCGAGCCGCGGCTTCAAACCCTGGGGTGCGCCGCCGCCGCCTGGCGTCAACTCGCGGCCGCGCCGTGGCGTATGGATCCTCGCCTCGCGCCACTGCAGCACTCCTTTCGGGTCCACTGCGCGGAGTCGTTCGCTGCGGAGATCTCCTTGCCCGAGATCGTTGCGGCGCTGAAAGGGGCCGGGGTCGAGTTCGTGCTGGCCAAGGGATGGTCCGCAGCCGCCCGGTATGGCGAGCCCGGGATCCGCCCGTATGGCGACTATGATTTCTTCCTGAACGCCGCTCAGCTTGAGGCCGCTCAGTCCGCAGTGAGCGACCTGCTCCTGCCGGAATGCCACGAACTGGAACTTCACACCGAATACAACCTGCCGTACGACAGACCCGTCTCCGATTTCATTCACGACTCCACGGTGGAGCTGTTGGGAGACACCGAAGTGCCCGTGCCGAGGGTTGAGGATCACATCCGGTTTCTGGCGCTGCACCTGCTCTACCACGGCGCCTGGAGACCCCTCTGGCTCTGCGACATCGCGGCTATGGTGGAGAGCGCCGAGTCGGAGCCGGATTGGGAGCGGGTCTTCCACGGGGATCCGTTGTTCACCTCCTGGGTGAGACATGTCATCCCGCTGGCGATCGACTGCGTCGGGCTCGACCCCCACCGCGTGCCGGAGGCGGTGCGCAGCCATCCGACGCCGGACTGGCTGCGGCCGGCGATGCTGGAGCAGTGGGGTCGCGGCGACGGCTCCAGCCTGCATGGCGGCCTGGGGGCAGCCCTTCCGCATGTGTGGCGAAAGGAGGGCGGCCTCTGGGCGGAACTCCGGTCGCACTGGCGAAATCCCATCGAGGCCAGTGTCGAACTCTCGGAGCCGTTTGACGCGCGGCCGCGCGCGCCCATTCAGTTTCGGGCGGTGCTTCGGCGACTTCGGCCCGGCGCTCCGCCCGCCTGGTAGACGCCTGCGACTGGAACCAGCCGCCGGCAACCCGCAGCTTCGGCCTACGGGCCGGGCAGCGGCGCACCGGGATCGACGCGCTCTCCTTCCCAGGTCACCTCATGCGAAACGGGGTCGTAGGTCAGGACGCGGTGCTTGCTGCTGGGGGCGGCCGGCCGATCCAGCTTCGGCAGCCAGCGCTTGAGATCGTCCTTGATGGCGTCGTAGCGGCGGATCTTCGCCAGGTTGTTCCATTCGTTGGCATCCCGAGTCACCTCATACAGTTCCTCGGAACCGTCGGCATACCGAATGTAGCGCCAGCGCTCGGTACGGATGGAGTGATTTCCCTGATTGTGGGTGGTGATGGCGGGCCACTCGCGGGGGGCACTCGCCCGCTGAAGCTGCGGAACCAGGCTGTGACCTTCGAGATCGGTACGGGCAGGCAGGCCGCAGAGTTCGAGAAGCGTGGGGTACAGATCCAGCAGTTCGGCGGGCCGGGCACAGCGCGCGCCCTTCGAGATCCCGGGCCCGGCCAGAATGAGCGGCACCCGAGTCGATCGTTCCCAGAGCGAGTTCTTCCCCGTGATTCCCTTCTCTCCCAGATGCCAGCCGTGGTCGCCCCAGAGCACCACGACCGTGTTATCGGCTTGCCCCGAGGCTTCGAGCGCTTCCATCACTCGGCCGACCTGACTGTCCATGAAGCTGATCGTCGCCAGGTAGGCTCGCACGAGAGAGCGCCACTGACCGATCTCTCGCAGCGTCTTGAGGCGGGGTTCGGGCAGCTTCCAGTGCAGGTAATCGGCGAAGCGAGGCAGGTCGTCGCGGTCGTCCTCCTTCACCGGCGGCATTTTCAATTCGGTGTTGGGGTAAAGATCAAACCACTTCTGGGAGGCGAAGCAGGGCACGTGCGGCAGCCGAAACCCGGCGGCCACGAAGAAGGGGCGATCCTTCGGCGCCGCCTGAAGCTGGGCAATGGCCGCATCGGCGATCTTCCAGTCGGCGTTGTCCTCGTCGCGAGCGGGATAGGGTCCCCAGTCCATCAGCGGATGCTGGTCGCCAGGCAGCTTCACGATCACATGCGGCGGCTTCGGCATGCCGGGCGCCGGGCCCCAGACATTGAACTCCCGAGGCTGGTCCTTCGGTTTGACGGAGCCGTCGTGATAGATCTTGCCGCAGGTGTACGTGTGATAGCCCGCGTCGGTGAAGCTCTGGGGCAGAGTCACCCGATCCTGGGTGAGCGCCACCTCGCGAATGCCGGGGACCAGACCGTAGATCCCGGTGGTGGAGGGTCGAAGCCCGGTGAGCAAGCTGCTGCGCGAGGGATTGCAGAGGGGCGCCTGACAGTGGGCATTGGTGAACAGCGTGCCGCGCGCCGCCAGCCGGTCGATGTTCGGGGTCTTCGCTTGCGGGTGCCCCTTCAGGCAGCCGAGCCAGTCGTTCTGGTCATCCACCGCGATGAACACGACGTTGGGACGCTTCTCACCCTGAGCGCGCAGGCTCCGCGGTGCGGTGGCGCGCGGCGAGGAGTGCGCGGAAGCTGCCGCGAGAAGTGCCGCGGCGAGCAGCAACAGGCCTCCTCCGTGATGTCGAACAGATCTGGTGCAAGGGGGGATGCCGGGCATGGGGCTGCTCACTCTCCGCAAATGGGGGCAGGTCGCCGGATGGACCCGCCCGCTCAGGTTCGACGCTGCTCGACGCAGCCCCTATTTCGCCCGGTCCAGCCGCGCCTGAATTCGATAGATCATCCAGCTCCAGAAGGACGGCCGTCTGGGCGGATGCTGCCCGTTCACCCGAATGACCACGCCGAGCAGCGCGTCGTCGCCCCACACCGGATCTTCTTCGAAACAGTTGTCGCCCCGCGTTATGTACCGGCGGTCGCCGTCGTTGGTCGTCTCAATTCGCACCAGACGATGCGCGAGAACTCGACCCCCGTCGGACTGGAACAGTAGGATCTGCCCCGCCCGGCAAGTGTCTGACTCGACGGGCTCAACCTCGAGTACCGCTCCGGGCGAGATACCGGGGAGCATGCTCCGGCCATCGGCCTGGAAGCGGACGGCGTGGCCGCTTCGAAGCAGCTCAGCCGTCAAGTCCCGGAACATCGGTCCGGGCGGCGGTTCGGGTAAATCCATAGTCCCACACCGGAATGCTCGCCGCGAGACGAGCGCAGACGCCGGCCGCAAGGTCGAGCGCTGCAGGTCGATGGTACGGAAGAAAGGCGCGAGCCAGGAGCTCCGCGGCTGCCAGTGCGCCCCGTCTCGGCTGCAGTTCGGGCTCCGGCGTCTGGCGCAGGAAGCAGAGCGCGGCCAGCGGAGCGCGAGCCGCCTCGGAGAGCGCGGCCTCTCCCTGCCACGGCGTGCCGTGGAGCCACCATCGGCCCTCGTAGTGCCGCACGATCACGCGATCATCGCTCAGGATTCGAGCTCCCGGCGCTTCTACCCAGAGCCGTCCGAGAGTGGACTTTCCCGCTCCTGAATGACCCACAAACGCAATTCCGTGGCCTCGTTCATCCACCACGCCCAGCGCGTGCAACTCCACACCCTCCCGAAGACCCAGGAGGCGCCCGAACAGGATTTCATCGAGGGGGTATTCCAGCGGGAAGGGCGGGTGCGCCTCGGGCAGGCAGTCGGCCCGGAGCAGAACCTCGCCGGAGGTGTGATCCGCCCGAAACCGCGCGGTTCGGTACGGCTCGCCATTGTAGAGGGCGCTGGCGAAGAGGTAAAGGGAGTCGCCGTGGTCGTCGAACTCCCTCCAGAGAGCGCCGGACTCGAACACGGTCGGTCCCACCGGCGCCGGCAGTTCTGCGCGAGAAGGAACACGCCGAACCCCGACTCGACAATCCGCCGCCGGATCCCCCTCCGGAATGAGGAAACGAGAGATCGGATCGGGCGCCCAGATCGGGCTCCCGTCCTCACTCACTACCTCGACATGGATGCCGCCGATGCAGAGACGGTACCGATCGGATGTCTCAAGGGCTCCGGGAGTCACTTCGGCGGCACGGTGAGTGTGATCGTCTGCGGCGGCGCACACAGGCGGTCGTTGCAAGCCTGGTAGCGCACGCGCAGTCGCGCGGGGCCTCCCCCGGCGCCCTTGAAGCTCACGTACACCGCGGCGCCGTTCTTGAACACGGAGAGCGGCTCCCCGGCAAAGCTGGTTTGGAGCGGGGTCGGCGTGGGGTAGCGCACCTCCACGGCTCGGTGCGGCGGGAGCACCTCCACGCGAGTGGGAATGTAACTCCCGGCTGCCTGATGGGAGTTGACGTGCCAACCGGACTGCATTCGAAACTCCAGGGCAACTCGCTGTTCGCCGCCGGCGGCCACGCCCCTCTGCACTACCGAAAGCTGGACTTCAGAACCGGCCTTCGGGAACGGCTCCGATGTCACGACATCATAGTGCTCGCCCAGCGCGACCAGGAGATTGGGGTAGGCACGGGGAGAGCGCCGGAGTTCCGTGGCATATCGGTTCAGCAGGTGGTCAAGCGGGGCCCGATAGGGGGCGCCATCCGAGCCTCGAGCCAGGCGCACCAGGACGCGCGCCGCCATGGAAGCCCCCGATGGAACCACCCCATCCGAGGCGTTCATCAGCCGCGCGACGAGTTTCTCTCCGTGGTGCGCGGTCGGATAAAAGAGCCCGGAAGACGCGTCCCAGTAATTTCGGAGCATCACGTCCGCAAGTTCTCGCGCCTGGCTCAGCCGACGTGAGTCGCCCGTCACCCGATGCAGAGCCAGCAGTCCGCCCGCGACGAAGGCCTGATCCTCCAGGAATGCGACGGGTTGAACCCTCCCGGCTCGATAGGAGTGCCGAATGGCCCCCCGGTCGGCGCCGTCACCGGCGCGCATGGTGGTCCAGATGAAATCCGCAGCCTTTTCGGCGGCGGAGCGATAGCGCGCATCCCCCGTGGCCTCGTAGCCTTCGGCGAGCGCGGAGATCGCCAGACCGTTCCAATCCGCCAGCACCTTGTCATCCAGCGCGGGTCGCGGCCGGCGTGATCGCGACTGCCGAAGCCGGGAGCGCATGGCGGCCAGCCGCGTCTGGAGGGCATCGGTCGAGATTCTGAACTTGCGGGCCTCCTGAGCGAGATCCGTGGCGAGGAGATTCGGGATCGACCGCCCCTCGAAGTTGCCGCCCGGCGTCACTCCATAGAGCCGATTGAAGAGTGCCGCATCCTTCGGACCGAGGAGCTTCTTGATCTCATCCGGGGTCCAAACGTAGTAACGGCCTTCTTCTCGCTCCCCACCCGGAGTCGCGCTATCGGCGTCGAGGCTGCTCCAGAACCCACCGCGAGGATCGCGCATCTCGGTGAGCAGGAAGTCGAGCGTCTCGACGGCCGTGCGCCGGAAGGTCGTGTCGCCCGTCAGTCGATGTGCCTGCAGGTAGAGCGGGGCCAACAGCGCATTGTCGTACAGCATCTTC
>SYKE01000155.1 GCA_005798285.1 Actinomycetota bacterium | reverse complement strand
CTACATCATCAAGGAGAACCGTACCTACGATCAGGTGTTCGGCGATCTTCGCGATGAAAAGGGTCGGCGCATCGGAAACGGGGATCCAAACCTGGTGCTCTACGGGGAAGACGTGGCCCCAAATCACCACCAGTTGGCCCGTGAATACGTGCTGTTGGACAACCTCTACTGCAATGGGGAAGTCAGCGTGGACGGGCACAGTTGGTGCGACGCCGCGATGGCCACGGACTACAATCAGCGTTCCTGGCTGATGTCCTACTCCGGGCACGGCCGGATCGAAGGCAACCAGGACATGGAGATCCCCACCGCGGGCTTCATCTGGGACCTGTGTCAGAGAAACGGCGTCTCCTTCAAGTGCTACGGTGAGGGCGCCTCTCGCGTTACGAAAGAGAACCGCGGCACGTGGCCGGCCGGACGCGACAAGGACCGGGTTTCGGGTTTCCTGAAGGACCTCTCCGAAGCCGAGGCCTCGGATGACCTCCCGCGGTTCATGATCATGTCGCTCGGCGAGGATCATACCCGCGGAACGACGCCCGGGGCGAATACTCCCGAAGCGTGCGTGGCCAGCAATGACATCGCGCTCGGTCGGATCCTGGAAGCGTGCACCCGGAGCAAGTTCTGGAAAGAGATGGCGATCTTCGTCATCGAGGATGATGCGCAGAACGGACCAGACCACGTGGACTCCCATCGAACCGTCGGGTTCGTGCTCAGCCCCTGGGTGAAGCCGGGAACGATCGACAGCACGCTCTACACCACGGCGAGCATGATCCGCACGATGGAGTTGATCCTCGGTCTACCGGCGATGACCCAATACGATGCGGGCGCGACGCCGATGTTCAACTGCTTCTCCAAGAAGCCGGTCTCGAAGCCGTACTTCCAACGAGCTCCGAAAGTCGATGTGAACGCGATCAATGGTCAGAACGCCCCGGGAGCCAAGCTCTCCGCGGCCATGGACTGGTCGGAATACGACCTGATCGACGAGGACACGCTCAACCAGATCCTCTGGCGGGCCGCCAAGGGCCCGAGAGTCGCCTACCCGGCGCCCCTCCACCGCGCGGTCTTCCCGCGCTAGTCCGTTCCGGGGCCGGAGTCTGATCTCCCAAGAGTGAGATTCCGGCCCACCCCCGGTCCCCGGCGGCGGGATCCCGCATCAGAGCGCACTGCGGGTCTCCAGGAGTCGGTAGCTGTCGTGACTGCTCCGCACCGCACCAGCGCGGTCGGACAGTCTTAACGCCCAACCGACCCGCCGCGGCTTCAACCATTCCCACGCGCCTCCGGGGCCAACCGGCAGCCGCACTTCAAACGTATCCGGTCCGGCCTTGCCCTGGGAGCGCTTCCAGGCAACGTCACCCAGGACCACGCTTGTGCCGGGTCTCGATACGGTGAGCGACACTTTCCCTGAACTGCTCCTCGAGATCGTCAGCCGCACAGCGCCCCGTCCCGAGAGCAAACCGCGTCCCTCGCCATCCAGATCGAGCTCGACCTGCGTCCACTCCCCACTCGGAGCCAGCAGCACCGAATAACCGGTGTCGTCCGTCATGTGCTTGAGCACGGCCCTCGCGCCCTGTGGAGTGACCGCCGAGCCTGCCTCGTGAACGGTGGTCCACTCTTCCTGCTTGCCGTCCACCCGGCACTCGCCCGACGGGAGATCCGTAGGAAAGGGAATGAGCGGGGCGGGATCCCGATCATCGGGAATCCCGTCTCCATCCAGGTCCCCGTGCCGCAAGCCTTCCCAACTCGCGAGGGATGGGCGAACGGCATCCGGCTGGAGCGGCCCCGCGACCCCTGAAAACAGCAGCGCCCGATCCAAGTCTGCGATGCCGTTGAAACTTCGGGCGTCCGTCGACCGGGTGCCGAGTCGCGCTTCATCGAGCGGGAGACGCACATCAGAGTCCGGCACCCTGTCCCCATCCGCGTCCGTCACAGCGAGTGTCGTGCCGAGGGGAAGTCTAAGCCATGCGCTCTCGGCGAGGCGCCGGTCCCAATACCGCATCCCGTCCCAATGGTCGCCGTGCGGACCGGCAAGCGTGGATCGCTCCGGGTCCTCCAGGCGCCGGGCGCCGGGCGGAGTGTGGTGGGGGAGGTAATGGTTGAACGCGAGCCGATCCGGGTGAGGCGCCAGGAACAGCTCTCCGAGGAACTCCAGCTGGTGGTGGATCTCGTGAGCCGCCAACCACGCCGTGTCGAATCCTCCCAGAAACTGGCTTCGGGCGGGGACGCCTTGTGAAAGGTCATCGTAGCCGATCGTGGCGCCGCCCGACGCATAGAGTTCCCATCGGCCCTCCCGTCGATTCCAGCGCCTGGGGAAAGCCTGCTCCACCTGACCGGCGAAGCCGTCCCAAATCGCGCCGGCAACCGGCCCGGGGAACACGCGTTCGGGCTGAGCGGGATCGAAGACGGTGAACTCCCCTCCACCCGGGTTTCGAACCTCGGTTCCGGAGTAGGTGCGACACCGAGGTAACTGCCGAAGCTCTCCAGGCGCTTCGGGGACCGGCTCGCCCCAGGACTGCAGCCGGCCATCCACCGTCAGGTCAAAGTCGAGCCAGAGCCTCATTCGACTGTTCAGCCAGTAGAAGAGCGCAACCTCGGCATACCGATCCCGAACGCGGATCAACTCGCCGGCTGTCATCTGCCTCGGCAGCGATCGCCACGCACGGGGATCTCCGATGCCGGACTCCAATCTCAGGACGTTGGGCATCAGCAGCACTTTGATCCGGCGACGCTCAACCGTCTTCCAGCCGGGAAGGGCCTCCGTGGAGAAACAGTACTCACGACTCCATCCCGGCGCGCCTCCCCACTTCAGATCCATTGGTGTCTCGGCGCCCTCGGGTATTCGGACACGGTAGGCATACCTCGCTGCCGGCTTCAGCGCATCCAGCCGAACCTGGTGGCGGGTCGTCGGTCCAGCTCCTCCTCGAGTGCGACGTGGCACGGGGCGGGCGCCGCCCAATCCGCCGAGATACCGCGGAATCTCGCTCTCCCAGAACTCCACTTCGCTTTCGACCGGCCCACTCGTGGCGTACTCCATCCGGCACTCAGTGGCCCCGGGAAGAGCGATGGGGGCTGGGCGGGATTCCGGCTGAGCCATAGGACCGGAGATTCCCAAACCCGGAGTCAGAAAGAGGCTCGCTGCGACTCCAACGCGCTCGAGCATTCGGCCGGACGGCCATGCGCGGTAGCCCGCCGGCGCCAGGCGATTTCGACGCGCGCGGGGCTGTCGAGGATTTCTAGATTCTGCCATTTGTTGACGGAAGGGAAGCGAACTCAAGATGGGGAAACCAACAGCGGGCAACAACAGCCCTTGCCTTCAACACGCTCCCAGTTACGAAAGTGCGGGAACTCCACATGCCGGGTTGGTACTCCGTAGTCTGCAAGGAATGCTCCACTGAGTTCGCCGTCCATGATGACTGGTCGAACGTGCCAACCTACTGCAAGGACTGCTTGTGGCACGATGTTCTTTGCGAGATCTGCAAGACCCCCATGCGCGTTCGCCGCGATTGGGCCCATCCTCCTCGCGTCCACAAAGAGTGCCGGGACGCGGAGATGGCAAAGTGGACTGAAAAGCCGTGTAAAGGGTGTGGAACTCCCCTTAAAGTCCATCGGGACTGGCACCATCCCCCTACGCTCTGCAAGACGTGCAAGGTGGCGGATGACGAAAAGTGGGCCCAGAAGCCATGCAAGAGCTGCGGCGTCAGTATGAAGGTGCGGTCCGACTGGCGAAATCCCCCCATCTACTGTAAGACCTGCAAGGTGATCGAGGATGCCAAGTGGAGTGAACGGCCCTGCAAGCTCTGCGGTCAGCCTCTACGGGTGAACAGCGACTGGAAGAATCCGCCGGATTACCACGATCACTGCGCGTGGTCGGAACGCCCATGCGACATCTGCGGCGAGCCGCTGCGAGTGCACCGAAGTTGGTCGAAGGGCAGTCGAGCCCACAAGGCGTGCCTTGCGGAGTACGCGCCCAAGGTCGTGAGTTGTGCCGACTGCGCCACGGAGTTCACCATCGCCACGGCCGTCCAACTTCGCTGTCGGGAGAAGGGCTGGGATCTGCCGCGCCGCTGCGAAAGCTGCAAGCTTCAGTTCAAGCACATCCAGGTAGCGCTTTCGGCAGTGAGGGACCAGTACCGGTTTGCTCTGGTCGCTCGATTCCAGGAGCAGGGTGAGTTGATCGACTCTCGGGTTGCGGTGGTCAGCAGCCGCAAGACTGGGGATCGACTCGCCGAGGTTCAGGTCTCAGCCGACGGTCTGGTCGAGGATGTCCGCATCTTCCCCAAGAGTGCGGCGACGGTGGCTGAAGAGGGCGAAGCGGAGAGATCATCCGGGGAAGAAGAGGCGATCCAGACACCTTCCGCCGAGGGCGCCGCCGAAGAGGACGTGGAGGGCGAGGCAACTGTTCGAGAATCACTTGACGAGCCGAACCCCGAGAGTGAATCGGCTGCGGAAGAGGCTGCCCAGGCTTTCGCCGTCGACTTCGACGCGGCAGCCTACTCGATCTCCTACGACACGCACATCTTCGATCCGGCGGTGAAGGGTGAGCCGCCGGCGAGCGCTGATGTGCCGGCCCACGAAGACACCTTGGATGAAGTAGACCCCGAGTCCGAGCCGCCGGTGAGCGCTGATGTGCCGGCAAACGAAGACCCCCTGGATGAAGTAGACCCCGAGGTTGATCCGGCAGAAGAGCCTGATCACCATTCCGATCTGACGACCGCTCGGTAGTGTGACGAACCGGATTAAGCGGTAGATCAGGCGTGCCGGAGGAAATGTTGCTCCTCCAATCGCGGAAGGCACTAAAACCTAGTGGTCTGTCAGGGCGGAGTTGATTCTTCACCGGAGCCTCGGACGAAGATGTGATTCACTTGGTGTGGAGGTAATCCCTGTGCCCAAGAAATACCGCGTGACGCTCACACCAGACGAACGCGAGCAGTTGTCCG
>SYKE01000154.1 GCA_005798285.1 Actinomycetota bacterium | reverse complement strand
GAGCCGCCTGAGGCGCTCATTGAAGAGGGGCACGAGGGACTTGTAGAACGTGGTGATTTGGGCCTGGGTCATACCCGAATCGAATCACAATCCACAGAGGGTCGTCAGGATTCGGTTGATTGCTGGCGGGCCCTTAGCAATGTTCTCCGGCCTCACGACGTTGCCCCCGGGAGTGTAAATCGTCCGGAAGTCGGCTGTTTCACTGTGTTCGTACTGGTTGTAGGCCAGGAAGAGCTTCTCCCACGTGAACGTCTTGCCGTCCGTTTCCGTCGCCGAGATCTTGAGCCGGATGACCTCGCCGTCCATCACCTCAGTCGAGGCGAACGCCAGGTGCTTTTGCTCGAATTCGGGGTCGATGGTCCCCCCGGCTTGCGCCGGCGATTTGTATACCTCCTGGTCGTTCAACTCCAGCCGGTAAGATGCAATCGTCCCTTTAGAGCCTTGCGGGCGGACGAACGGCTGCACCACGTTCGTCGAACTGACGTAGCGATTCTCCGCGTAAGCCTGGTAGCTGAATGCCACGGATACCGGACCGTTGGCTCCGTTCACCTGTTCGGCGGACGCCGTCATCGTGACGGTATCGAGCACGATCGTCGATTGGCCGTTGGTTGCCAACACTCGCTCCGCCTTGTGGGACTCTGAGAGCGCGTGCTTTCCGTCCTGGCCCTGAATCACCGGGGCGGGGGCGCCCAATCCGTTGGATGCTACGGCGGTTTGTCCCGCATTCATTCCGTCGGAAGAGTGGCCTGACGCAGAGCCGAACTCCCAGACAACCACCTTCGGCGGCGCGACATCCAATGCGTTCCCCGCCGTCGGAACCCAGGTCAGAGTAGCTTTGAACTGGATTCTTCCCGTAATCGTCTTGTCCCCATTCCCCTCGTACCGCTTCGGCTGCCCTTCCGGCTGGATCTCAATCAGAGTGTCAACCTGGCCATCCGAATTCTTGCTCTGCGAGACCACCTGGCACGTTACGCTCCAGGACCCTGCCGCGGCCGGAGCCGAGCAGAGGAAGACCAAACTCACCGCAAACAATGCGCGTACGGCATTCGCCAGGGGAAGCTTCGCATGCCCCAATCTCCAGTCACCCCATCTGGCCATCTCGTCATCTCCCGAAACATTCACACGATTCAACAACGATATAGAGTTTAGGCGGCAAAGAATGCATTTGACCACCAAATCATGGGTTCGGTTGCAGCCGCTGAACGGTGGATGAGCGTGTGCGTTGAGTCTTGCGTCCGAACGCGCTCATTGGTCGATGAGCGGTCGGCGTGGGAGAGGCGCAACGGCTCGACGGTCACCGCGGGGGAGCGGGCGGGGCTTTGGCTTGGGGTTTTGCGCCTCCGCTTCCCTTCTTCTGGCGCGGCGCCTTCCACAGCTCTCGCACATGCAGCTCGTGGGAGGTCTTCCCCGCCTCAATCGCCGCCAGCTTTTTCGCCTGAGTGGCTGTGATCCTCGATCCCAGCCATTCTGCTCCCTCCCGACGCGCCCACAGCGTTCCCTTCTGCCCTCCCGCCAGTTCGATCCGATCGGCGCCGCTCCCGACCCACCAGCGCCGCTCGCCGGGCTTCGGTCCACCGCTTGCCGAGCGCCCCGCCATCAGCTCCCGCGCCCACTTCCGGCCCTCGGCGCTTCGCTTCAGCCGGGCCGCCAGCTCGAACCGCCGCCGCGCCGCCGTCGCCGGCGCCTCCCGCAGGGTGCTTTCTCCCGCGTAGATCGGGCCGGTCCACCAGACCTCACCGGTCACTGCGTCCAGCATCACGCGGAGGGAATCCACCTTCGAGGGAATTTCATCTCGCTGAAACTCAATCCAGTACGCCGGGCGCACGCTGTTGGAACCCGCCTCCATCACCTCCCAGCTCGGTCCCGCCATCGGCAGATACACAGGCCCTACCGCGGGCCCTCCAGCCGCCACATAGGCCTGTCTCGCCAGCGCCTTCGCCTGCTCCACCGGGAGAATCGCTCCCGAAGGCGGTAGATACACCGGAGGGAGCGTCGATGTGAATTGATTGATGAGACCCGTGTTCGCATGGACAGAGGCCCTCGCCGAGTCGTGCTTGCACAACATGCCCGCCACGTTTCGCATCACTCCCACGCTCCAGCGAGCCGGAATCCCCTCTTCTTGCTCGTTCAGAATGCAAACGTTAATCTCCATTTGAGCGACTGACATCCCGGCGCGCTGGGCCGCGAGCAGCATGATCTGCTCCGCGTCGGAAGCGCTGATGTTCAGAGGTCGATCCATGGGACCGGAGAGCTGGTCCAACGTCAACACCTGGTTTGACGGCGTAGCTACGTCGATCGAGCAAGCGCGGGCCTGCGGATCGTCCGTAGAGGAGAACCAGCGCCAGTCGAAGCTCCAGAAGAGGATCGTACCCGAGTCGTCCTCCTGTGGAGCCGCGTAGTAGGGGGGCCCTCCCGTCGGTACGCCGCACGCGGCGCCGAACTCCCGCGCCCGCTGCAGCACGCTCTCCGGCGGAGTGGGCGGCTGTGAGCCCGAACTCGATGAGAGAAGCACCGCCGAGAGCGCACAGATCGCCGAACAGACCATTGCCATCCCTCGAGTCTTCATCAGCACACCCTCCACCAGGAAAAGGTCCCTGCCGCCGCGCCGTACACCCCCATCAAACGGGCAATTGGATCTCCCGTCACTGTAAGACTCGGACCGGGTGTCGAGGTGTTCGGCGAACTACCTGACGGGATGCGACGCGTGTCGGCTCCTCCTACTGCCTGCTTGTTCGCGCTCCGGGCCGTCGCCTTGGAACAGCAGAAGCTACCGCCGACACCGAGACGGCTGGCGCCCGGTTGGGCCGTTGGGGCCTGAACGCTGCCGGGTCAACCGACTCGGCGCGGCGCCTCAGTGGGCGGCAGTGCCTCAGCCGTTCCCACTTCGGTGTAATCCACCAGCACGATCAACCCGCTGATCAACCCCGCCGCCGCCAGCTTCACCGCCGGATCCGGATGCACGGCGATCGAGATCACCGGTCGCCCGAGCTCGACCGAACCGAGCAGAGCGCCGGACTCGGCGTCCCAGAGCTTGAGGGACTGGTCCCAGGACGCGGAGAGGATGCGAGAGCCGTCGGGGCTGAAGGAGCAGGCCAGGACCCTGTTCGTGTGCCCGAGGAAGGACCGAATCACAGCGCCGGACTCGGTGTCCCAGAGCTTGAGGGACTGGTCGTCGGAAGCGGAAAGGATACGAGAGCCGTCGGGGCTGAAGGCGCACGCACTGACCTCTCTCGTGAGCCCGAGGAAAGACCGGATTTCAGCGCCGGACTCGGCATCCCAGAGCTTGAGGGAGTGGTCGGCGGAAGCGGAGAGAATGCGAGAGCCGTCGGGGCTGAAGGCGCAGGCCCTGACCCAGTTCGTGTGCCCCAGGAAGGGCCGAATCACAGCGCCGGACTCGGTGTCCCAGAGCTTGAGGGTACTGTCCCAAGAGGCGGTGACGATGCGAGAGCCGTCGGGGCTAAAGGCGCAGGCCCAGACCCCGTTCGTGTGCCCGAGGAAGGACCGAATTTCAGCGCCGGACTCTGCGTCCCAGAGCTTGAGTGACTGGTCATCGGAAGCGGTGAGGATGCGAGAGCCGTCAGGACTGAAGCAGCAGGTCCTGACGGCACGCGTGTGCCCGAGGAAGGACCGAATTTCAGCGCCGGACTCTGCGTCCCAGAGCTTGACGGAATGGTCGTAGGAAGCGGAGAGGATGCGGGAGCCGTCAGGGCTGAACGCGCAGGCACTCACCCCTTCCGTGTGCCCGACACAGGACCGAGTTTCGGCGCCGGACTCAGCGTCCCAGAGCCTGAGTGCGTGGTCGAAGGAGGCGGAGAGGATGTGACAGCCGTCGGGGCTGAAGGCACAGGCAAGAACCCATTTCGTGTGCCCGAGGTAGGACCGGATTTCAGCGCCGGACACAGCATCCCAGAGCTTGAGTGACTGGTCATAGGAAGCGGAGACGATGCGAGAGCCGTCTGGACTAAAGGCGCAGGCGAGAACCCCGCCAACATGCCCGAGGAAGCAACGGATTTCGTTGCCGGACTCGGTCTGCCAGAGCTTGAGGGAATGGTCGGTTGAACAGGATAAGATGCCTGCGCCGTCGGAGCTGAATTTACATGCTCTGACCCCGTCTGTGTGCCCGAGGAAGCAATAAATCTCTGCGCTCGACTCAGTGTCCCAAAGCTTCAACGAATGGTCGAGGGATGCCGAGAGGATGCGAGAGCCGTCGGGGCTGAACGCGCAGGCACTCACCCCATCTGTGTGCCCGAGGAAGGACCGGATTTCGGCGCCGGACTCGGCGTCCCAGAGCTTGAGGGACCGATCGGAGGAGGCGGAGAGTATGCGAAAGCCATTTGGGCTGAATGCGCAGGCACTTACGCCGTCTGTGTGCCCGAGGAAGGACCGAATCTCATTGCCGGTTCCGGCATCCCAGAGCTTGAGGGACTGGTCGGAGGAAGTGGAGAGGATGCGAGAACCGTCAGGGCTGAAGGTGCAGGCACTCACTCTCTCTGTATGCCCGAGGAAGGATCGGATTTCAGCGCCGGACTCGGCGTCCCAGAGTCGAACCACGCCGTCCATGCCGCCGCTCACCAGAAAGCGCCCGTCGGGCGAGATGTCAGCCCCAAAAACCGGCGCTCCGTGCCGCATTCGGGTTGAACCCAGGAGCCTCCTCGGCCCAGAGAGTTCGTCCCCAGGCGTCTCGGACCGGACCAGCGCGAGATCCAGGTCGTTCCAGGCGGCATCCGGACGTCCTCCCGGTCCGTTTCGAGCCGCACGCACGCCGGCGAGTTCGATCCGGACCCGATCCGCATAGGTTCGCTTTCGATAGCGGTTCACCAGCTCCAGGAAGCGGGTCTCCTCGGGCGTTTCGGCGGCCCGGGCTGCGCGAAGGTCCGCCGGGGAGTGCCTCGCCTCCATCGCCCGCCAGCGGATCTGTTCGATCACGCCCGGATGGAGCAGCGCTTCCAGAAGCCGCATGGCCCACGCAGGCGCCGGGCGACGCTGCCACTCGGGTTGGATCACTGTGAGGCACTGCGAGGAGGGGAGTCCCGGCGCCGCCCGCCACCGCCGTATCTCAGCTTCCGCTTCGGCCCGCCGTTCCGGCGGAAGCCGAAACCATCCCGCGATTCGCTCATACACCCAGCCGGCGCTGGATGCGTCATCGATCCGGTTTCGCAGTTCGCGCGCCTGACGGCCGGTGTTGCAGCGCCGCAGCCGATCCTGTTCGGCCAGTTCCGTCTCGGTGAGGCAGCGAAGCGCGAGAGGGGGGACTGGTGCCGGAACCTGCACCGGGTCGTACTGCCGCTCCATGCGGTTCAACACGCGATGCCCCGTCTCCCACGAACGGGAACAGAGGATTGGGAGCACTTCCAGGCTCTCTCCGGCCTCGCTGAGGTGCGCCGACAGCAGTTCCGAGAAGGCTTCGCCATCCAGCTCCTCGAAGTCCACCAGCCCTGCCGCGTCGTACGCGGCCAGGAACTCCATCACCGTGGAGTGGACGAACGTCACCTCGCCGGCGCCCGACGGCAGCAGCACCGACTCCTCGCGCCAGTGGGTGAGCCACTGATCCACCACCTCGGCCCCGGTGTTGCCGGCGTAAGCACCGCCCGTCCGTGCCGCCATCAGGAATTCCAGAAGTTGCTCCCGCAGAGCGTCCTCATTCAGGGCGCGGGATGCGCGGTGGGTGGGCTGCGTTCCAGGGCTCCGCGCGTCGCTGTGGGGGTTGGGGTCAGCCAGGGTCTCCCGGGAGAGCTGGGCCAGGCAGTCGAGCTGGAGCTGGACCTCGGGAAGCTTCGTCAGAAACTCCGGCTTCAGCACATCCTGAAAGAACGTACGCAGACCGAGCCTGACTTCCTGCTTCGATCTCGCCCAGACCTTGAACAGGATGTAAATCACCACGATCCGGTAGGTCTCGAACCTGAGCGCCCAGCGGCCGTAGTACTCGAAGAAGAAGATCATGAGGAGCGCCGTCATGGGCGTCCCCGCGATGCGGCGGATGTCGGCCCGCTCCACGAGCTCATTCTTGCACCGCTCCGCCAGTTCGGTCCCCGCCCCCAGTTGTCGATCCACGAGTTTGTGGAGCTGACTCTGGTCCAGGGAGTTGACCATGAAGATCGGCGCTTTCTGAAGCGTGTTCCCCGTACCGGCGAGCAGTTCTCCAACCCGGGTGGTGACGTAGGCGCCGTGGCGCCGGAGGGCATCCGTCTCCTCCGCCGGCTCGGTGAGACTCTCCACGAGTTCGACGAACGCCTCGGAGACGGCGATCCGATCCTCTGCACGCGGGATCTCATCCAGCGCATCGAAGAACAGGATCGCCTTCTTCTCATCCCATGCCTCCCGCAGCTTCGCGGCGCTCGTCGCCACATCCGCACGCTGCGGTTCGGTCAGGTCGTCGTAGGGTACATCCGGGAACAGGAAGAGCAAGGCCAGCATCTCGAACAGCCCGGAGCGTCCTTGTTCCAGGAGGGCGGCATGTTGTGCGGTGAGCAGCCGCAGCGGTGCGAAGACCACGAACTGATCCGGATCGGCGTTCAGCGCCAGGTAGGCGAAGTGCCGGAGGATGGTGGTCTTGCCGGCGCCCGGCAGCCCCGCGATGACCGCCTTCGGCATCACCTGAAACAACCGTGTGGCCGGGACATGGCTGCAGAGCCGCTGTTCCGAGTCCCACTCCAGGCGGTCCTGCGGGCCGCCGGCTCCCCGTCCGTCCTCCGGCCGGGTATGGTAGCGGTCCTTCAGGCTCCGGTAGTCCATCCGGAAGAAGCCGCGAACAGTGTCCGTGTGGGCCGGGTCGACCCTGAGGTTGAGAAAGTTCTCCGCCATCGGGATCGCCTCAGCGAGATTCCCGAACACGGGGATCTTCTCCACCTGCTTCCGCAGGCGCTGGTGTGCGTCCCGATAGGCCTGGGGCATCGCCTGCATCCGCACGGAATACGCCAGCGGCGGTCGGAGTAGGTAGACGGTCCGAGGTGAAATGTCCTCGACTCCCTTCAGTGGGTCCTGGGGAGTCGAAGTTGCTGTGAATTCCAGTTCAGACAAACGGTCCCTGACAGCCGTGTAAAGTGATGGTGTCACCAGAAGCTGGTTCTGCTGGGCCGCTTTCTCCAGGCGGAAGAGCAGCACCACGTCGGGCCCGGTCACATCTTCCCACTTGGTGTTGACGACCTTTGGATACACGTAGCCCTGATGCGCCAGCATTCGAAACTGCGGCACGATTCCATTCTGTGGGTTGGGGATTGGATTGTCTTTGCAGAGTGTCCGCGCCGCTTCCAGGATGCCGCCGGGTGCAGTCCCCCAGAACAAGGCGGCGTCACCGAT
>SYKE01000153.1 GCA_005798285.1 Actinomycetota bacterium | reverse complement strand
TCCTCTATCTGAGCCACCAGCGAGGAAAGGGCGGCAATCCGGTGCTGGAACTGGTTGAGGATCGCCCACTTCTGGTGAACGGCCTGCTGTGGGTTGCCACCGTGGTGGGAGTCATGCTTTTGACCGGAGGTCACCCACGATGACCGAGACCGCCACCATCGGGGTGTTTGGGGGATCAGGCTTTTACGAGTTCCTGGACGATGTTCGGGAAATCGAGGTGGAGACTCCGTTCGGCGCCCCCAGCGATCGGATCGCACTGGCGACCGTTGCGGGACGCCCCGTCGCCTTCCTTCCGCGCCACGGAAAGAAGCACCAGCATCCGGCACATGCGGTGAACTACCGGGCCAACATCTGGGCCTTCCGCGCACTCGGAGTTCGAGAAATCCTTGCCCCCTGCTCGTGCGGCAGCCTGCAGGAGGACATCCACCCCGGCGAGTTCGTAGTGCTGGATCAATTTGTGGACCGGACCCGCGGCCGCCACGACACGTACTTCGACGGTCCGGAGACCCACCACATTGGCGCAGCGGAGCCGTACTGCGGTCGCCTTCGAGAACTCGTCCTCGAAGAGGGACGTCGGCTCGGCATCCCAATGCGGGACTCAGGTACGATCGTCGTGATCAACGGCCCCCGGTTCTCCACTCGTGCCGAGAGCGCGTGGTTCACTCGCGAAGGCTGGGATGTGGTCACCATGTCTCAGTATCCGGAAGTGATGCTGGCCAGAGAACTCGGGATTTGCTACACCGGCATTGCTCTCGTCACGGACTACGACACCGGCATTTCCCACGGGCGGGAGCCGGTTTCCATTGAAGAAGTGTTCCGGGTCTTCCGACTCAACGTGGATAAGATCCAGGCCCTCATCCGAGAGACCGTGCCGAGGATGGGCGCCGACCGTCACTGCTCGTGCGAAGACGAGGCGCGGAAGGCCCGGCTAGGCTAACCGTGAAGGATCCAATGACAGCGTCCCCCCTCCCCCGCGACGTCCACACCGTCTACTGGGAAGACTCCTGTGTCCGCATGATCGACCAGCGGATTCTTCCCGAGGAGTTTCGGATCCTCACGCTGCGAGACTCGCACGAAGTCGCAGATGCCATTCGCACCATGGCGGTTCGCGGAGCGCCGGCGATCGGGATTTCGGCCGCCTACGGGATGGCGCTGGCGGCGCTGGCGGCAAGCCAGCGATCCGTCTCGGACTTCCGGTCCGCAGTTGAGGGCGCGGCACGCGAACTGGGGTCGACACGCCCCACCGCCGTCAACCTCTTATGGGCCATTGAACGGATGCTCCGCGTGCTCCTGGGAACGGACCTGCCACCGGTGGAACTGGCGGAGGCGCTGCTTGCCGAGGCTCGACAGATGGCGGACGAAGATGTCGCGGCATGCGTCGCGATGGGAGCCTACGGCGCCGAACTCCTTCCCGATGAGGGCAACATCCTCACCCACTGCAACACCGGTAGTCTTGCAGCGGTGTATCACGGCACGGCGCTCGGGGTCGTTCGGTCGGCAGTGGAGGCCGGCAAGCGGCTGCACGTGTGGGTGGATGAGACGCGCCCCCGTCTGCAGGGCATGCGCCTCACGGCTTGGGAGTGTCTGCAGTTGGGCATTCCCGCCACACTCATCTCCGACAATGTAGCGGGCTCGCTGATGCGTCAGGGCCGGGTGCAGGCCGCCATCGTGGGGGCCGACAGCATCGCAGCGAACGGGGACACCGCCAACAAGATCGGCACTTACGGCGTGGCCGTTCTGGCGCACGCACACGGACTGCCGTTCTACGTGGCGGCCCCTCTATCCACGGTAGACTTTTCGCTCGAGTCGGGAGACGAGATTCCGATTGAAGAACGAGATCCTTCCGAGGTGACCGATGCGAGAACGATTCGACTGGCGCCCGAGGGGGTTTCCGTATACAATCCCGCGTTCGACGTTACGCCCTCGCGACTGATCACTGCGATCATCACCGAGCGGGGCATCGCCTGGCCACCCTTCGACACGTCCCTGACGGCTCTTCGCAACCGGGAGAACTGACCTTTGCCACTCATTGCCGAATCCCTCATCCGAGACGTGAAGGACTTCCCCAACGAAGGGATTGTCTTCAAAGACATCACTCCTGTGTTGTCGGACCCGGCGGCCTTTTCGGAGGTCGTTCGGCTGATGACCGACTATGCCCAAGAGGTGGACGCGGACGCCATTGCCGGTATCGAATCTCGAGGATTCATCTTTGGCGCTCCCATCGCGGTCGCGTTGAGCAAGCCATTCATCCCTATCCGAAAGCTGGGCAAACTGCCGGCTGAAACCATTCGAGTGGAGTACGATCTGGAGTACGGCTCCAACACCGTGGAAATGCACAAGGACGCTCTCCTGCCCGGGCAGCGAGTGTTGGTGGTGGACGACTTGCTGGCTACCGGCGGCACCGCCGCTGCCGCCGCGGAGCTCATCGAGCGCGGCGGGGGCGAAGTCGCCGGCTTCGTCTTTATGGTCGAACTGGCCTTCCTGGAGGGACGGGAAGCGCTCGCGCCGCATGATGCGCTCAGCTTGCTGACCTACTGAACCTCCGGCATCGGCAGATGCCGGACCCCGCCCGAGGGGGGCGCGTCGCGCAGCGTCAATCGGGGCGGGGACGTTTCACATCAGGGCGGCGGCACCGAAGTGTTCCCTCTCGACGGCAAATGTCTTCGCACACCGGTTTTCCAGGGCTGCATCTCTCCTGCGTCCCCGATCTGAAGCGTTCTCCCCCCCGACTCCCTCAGGGTCGGGCGCTCCAGATCGGGGACGTTTTGCAGGGCTCCGGATCGCCTCACCCCTCAAATCGGAAAGAGTAGAGGTCTGCGTCCTTCATCCTCATCCGGATCCGCACCGGGTGCCCTGCGAGTGCAGAGACATCGCTCCCGGAACGCCAGCGAACCCTGCGATCGATTTCGTTGCCGATGACCTCTCGACAATCCGCGAGAGCAAATCCCGGCAGCGCAGTCCCTTCCGAGTCCTGCAACTCAACGCGAATCGAGCCACCGGCCGACGTAGCGAAGTTCAAACTGAGCTCCTTGCCGGTGAACGCCAACGATTTGCTCACCCACTCACCCCCGTCGTAGTCCGCCTGCAGGGATTGCCAGGCCATCCAGCCGCCAGGCGTACCGTCGGAGATGCGAGGTCGGTTGGCCGTAGTTCTGCTTGACGTAGATCGACATCTCGTCACCGCCGGTTTGCACGATGTTGGGCGCCGGATAATTCGAGCGAGAGACCCAGTTCTGCGCTCCGATACCCGGCTTGATGAGTGCTCCCATGAACGTGCGATCGTACTCGCTGCCACCCCGAGAACTCATCAGCACCGAGTCCGAAGTGTCCTTGAAGTAGTCTGCGTCCACCCGGATCGCCTTCGCTTCTTCGGCGGTGAGAACCTGTCGGCCGGGAAAGAACCTGGCCGCCGTGGAGAGATAGATCTGTGGGGCCCGAAAGTAGGGATGAGTCTGGTTGGTATAAAGGTGCTCGATCGGCGCGAGCGCCCCTGCCCGACGGTACTCCATCAGGCTGCTGCCCGACCAGGTCTCGAAGTTCGGACTGGTCCAACGAGAGATCCGGCGAACTCCGTCCTTCCAGGTGCGCCCGTACGCAGCGTAGACGCCCTCACTCTCCGACCAGAAGCAGACGTTTTGCGAGTCGAATGCGAAGTGCGGAGTGTCGTTTAGAATGAGTGGCTTCTCGCCGGTCCGGCTCCAGCGCACCCCATCCGGCGAAGTCCACCCTGCGAGCGCCCAGTCCGGTTTGCCATCCGGCGACTTCCACCGCATCAAACCCAGAGCTTTATACCTCTGATCGGGCCGTACGCCGGGCCGATGGTCCACGAACGGACCGAAGGCATGGGTGCCTGCCTCGCTTTTCCCGATCAACACGTTGTTCCGCGTCGATCCATCCACCGCAACGAGCCCCAAATTTGGGCGCGTCCAGTTGACGCCGTCCGTCGACTCGGCATAGCACAGAGACTCATAGCCGGTGTCGTGCTCAGGGCGAGGGAGTCCCCGGTAGTACATCCGGTAGACTCCGCCATCCTTGAGCACCGAGACGTACGCCGAAAACGGTCCTTCCCAGGGCTTGTCGAACCGGTACACGGCGCCCATATCTCGCGGTTCGTGGGGGACTTGCCGAACTCCCTGGAGACTGTCGACGACGTAGCCGTCCACGAACAGCTCGCGGTGCTTACCCAGGGGAAGTGGTGCCATCGGAGCCAGGCTTGCTCGCGGCGTGGAGAGTCCGGCGATCGTGGGAACTGCGGCGATCGCTCCGAAAGCTCGGCGTGTCAATCGCATCTCAGTCCTTCGGCCGGCAGGCGTCGACGTAGACCTGGTACGGGCCCACCGTCGTGCAGTTGGCAAATCCGGCGCAGAACCCAGCCGGGGGCGGTCCTTCCAACGCGAAGTTGTCCGGATCCTTCAAACGCTGCATCTGAACGGTCTTGACGTGACCATCGAGATACAAGGTGTTGTTTCCCCGGTTGTGGCGCGAGCCCCAGTACGAGAACACGCAGTTCTGCACAAAGGCATTGTTCTGCGGATAGCTCGCCTGCGGCGTGGCGTAGTCGCTGACCCACACCGTGTCGGATGGCGTGCCCGCCATCGGCATGCTGGCCACGGTTGCGTTGTTGAACGTGAAGGGCGGTGTCGGATAGCCCGGGTCCCGGTGCGCCCCATTCAAAGCGTACGCCACGCCGGTGTAGCACCGTGGTGCGCAGGAACTGGTCGGCACCGCGCCGATATTGGTCGACGGCGAAGCGCTCGGGCATCGAGTCACCACATCCACGTTTTTGATGTAGGACTGGATGACGCTGGTGCTCCAGTTCGCCACATACAGCGGGAACACTTCATCGTAGTCCTGAGCATACATCGTCATGCCGACGCCGATCTGCTTGAGGTTCGACTGGCACTGGGCCGAGCGGGCTTTCTCGCGAGCCTGGGCGAACACCGGGAAGAGGATTGCCGCCAAAATGGCGATGATTGCGATGACGACCAAAAGTTCGATGAGGGTGAACCCTCGAGATGGCTTCTTCACTCGGGACTTCCTTTCCGGAAGCGGGAGACCATCGATGGGTTGACCGGGATCACCCCTGTGACCTTTGCGAATGTGCAAAGGTGCTCAGGTCCCGTCGTAGATGGCCTGAACGGCGACGGCCCGACCTCCCGAGAGTTAGCTCGAAAAGCCGGGCCCGGGTGTGGCCACCCGTCGGTTCCTCCTCTGCGGACGGGGAGGATAGTTGTCGCCTAACCCGCGGGTACCGCTGGACTTCGCTCCGCCGCGTAACCATCCCAACCCTTCCGGCCCATCGACGCTTGAACAGGAGACCCGCCTTCATGTGCGGTGGAGGCCAGGGGGTGTGATCTCGGTCGACGGCGGTGTGAAGCGGCGGGGATGCTCGATCTCTCAGTCGGCTGCGGCGGAGCGGATGCAGCGACCTTCTCGCCGTAAACTCTCACCACCCGGCCCGGCGCACCGACCACGGTCGCGCCGTCCGGCACGTCTTGCATAACAACGGCGTTCGCGCTGATCTTTACATCGGAGCCAATCCTTATGGCTCCCAGAACCCTGGCGCCGGCGCCGACGAACACGTTGTCCCCCAGCACGGGACCCTCGGCCCGCTGGGCGCCGATGGTGACCCCGTGCTGGAGCGTCAGGTTGCGGCCGGCTCGGACGGAGGAGGCGATCGAGATGCCAGAGCTCTGGAGGAGCACCAGTCCGGGTCCGACAGTGACACCGCGACCGATCGTCGCGTGGCCCCAGGATGCGATCAGCCGGGACGAGAGTTCCGAGAGGGGTCCGACGAACAGCAGCGCCTCAGTCACTCGAAGCAAGAGTTGCGCCGTGGTACCGGCCCTGAATAGCATCCGGAACCGAGCGCCGGCAGTGTTCCTCAGGCCGTACCATTCAGCTTTTCGTCCCAGGTCTGCCCGGATAGTAGCCCACATGCTCGGTGCACTCCCCCTCGCGGCTCTCGTCGCGAATTCGTGTTCGAGGGGGAGATACGCCGATCACGCGGACTGTGCGAACCGGTTTGCGCGATGCACGTGGGGTCGCACGGCGAGTTGCAGCATCGCCTGACGCTGTGGTTGCACCGCCGATGGCAGCCCCGCCGCTGGGACCGCTTCCTCATGCTGTGCTCAGACGACCGGTCGCCCTCGGCGTCGGGCGTCGCCGACCCTGTGGCCATGTCCGAAAGCGGCCAGACGCCAGTCGACTTCCGATATGCGTCGATTGGCAGATGAACCCCCGAGGAAACGCTGATGATCAAGCTCTGCGGTCGGCGATTCCGGCTGTGCCCGCTCGATCACACGACGCCAGGCGTGAGGGCGGTGGCGCTCGTCAGTAGAGTCGTGAACCATCAGGAACGGGCCGGTCCGGCGCTAGGAGAACCACGGCCCCATCGGCATCGTCCACCCCGATCACGAGTACTTCCGATCGAAATGGCCCAATTTGCCGTGGCGGGAAGTTGACGATCCCAATAACCTGCCGCCCGATGAGTTCCTCGGGCCGGTAAAGGCCGGTAATCTGCGCCGAGGAGGTCCGAATTCCGATCGCCGATCCAAAGTCGATCCAGAGTCGGTACGCCGGTTTGCGCGCTTCCGGGAATGCACGGGCATCGACGATGGTGCCCACCCGGAGATCGACTCGCTGAAAGTCCGATAGTTCTATCTCTGGCGACCTCGGGTCCACCGGCTCATCCAACGCCTGAAAGGTCAATCCCGGTCCTCCGACTCTCCCCAACGCGAGTCCCGTCGATGTGCCGCGGCGCGGCGCTCCCCGCCGAGTTCAGGCGAGGAAGTGTGCGCCGATCTCATCGAGTTTGAACGGCGTGCCCGCCTCCACCGAGAACACGGTATCTGCAAGCGCGGGCGAGCTGACCAGTTGCCCGCGCGCGGTGGCGTGCAGGCGGAACAGATCGTGGAGCGTCGGCCGCTGCAGTTCGACAAAGGCCCTCACACCCATCGTCACCCCGCGAAGGTTGTTGTGGAGGGAGTTCTGCCAGGTGGGAGCGCGGCCCAGCGCCAGATCGCACCAGATCAGCTTCCGGTTGGCCAGATCCACCACCAGGGGTACGCCGACGTGCGTATCCGCGGTGAGATCCAGCCGGTCGACCACCGTCCGCGGCTCGAAGATCTCGCCGGACCCGGGCCGACTCCTCGCCATCCACCCCGCAAAGCACTCGGGTAGATCACAGAAGGGACCACCCCAGTACATGTTCACCGTCATCGCGAGATACCGTCCACCGCATTTCAGCGCAGCCGGAATCGAGATGTCCACGAACTCGGCGGCGCCGTTCGGGGCGCTAACGATGTCCCCGGAGTGCACGCCGCACTCGGACTTCAACTGATAGTAGGCGACATACTGCTTCAGGATGTAGTTCTCGTCGAGCACTGCCGCCGAGAGGTCCACATCCGTTCGATGAGGGCCATCGGTCCACCAGAGGAAGAACCGGATCGTGTCACCCGGCGGTAGATCCAGGCGGCTCCCACGAGACAGGGTTCGAAAGGCCCGAGACGCCGAGCGTGTAGCAAACGGCGCTGGGAAATTCTCCAGCGCAGGGTCAAGATAAACATTGCCCAGGGGCTCGAGGGCCGCGAATCTCTTCCGAAGCGTTCGCTCGAGAAGCGCCACCGTTCGTTCGCAGAGGGCCGGATCCAGAGCATGCAGGGGCTTCTCCACGGTGAAGGCCCGAGCCACATTGCCTTTTGGAAAGAACGTCCGCCGTTCCAACACCTGGGCCCGACGCCCAAAGTGTGACGCCAACTGCAGCAGTATCGGGGTCGGAACCGTGTCGACGCAGGTCTCGAGCCGGGCGAGCACCTCTCCGGCCTGCTCCCCGGCGAGTCGAAACAGATGATCCAATCGTCGAGCAAACTGGCCGGGCCGCTCCGCCAGTTGCGCTGCCGCACCAGCGAAGTTTCCGTCGCTGAGCTGGCGCTCCAATCTGGAATAGTAGCTTTCGGTGGGCAATCGGTTCCGGGTGATCCGAAAGGCCTCCGCCGCGGCCGGGAACTCGGAGGCGAACTCGCCGGGGTGGATGCGTTCTCCTAGTCGCAGCCATCGTTCTCGAAGGCCCTGCATCTCTGCGGCCGGGCACTCTTGCGCTTCAATGACGGACAACATCGCCCGCCGCATCCGGCGGCCGAATGACTTGAAGCGGACGTGCGTCGCCAGCGACGCGTCTCCTTCCGAGCAAACCGCGGCAAGACGCAGAACGTCCGTCGCGCTTCTGCAGAAGCGAGTCACCAGATCCAACCGATCCGGACGGACGGACAGGAACCACGAAACGAGATAGGCGGCATTCTCGCGCCGACGCATCGTATCGGGCAGCAGATCCTCCGCCTCGGCAGGGCGAGTCCGGACGAACCACGACAGATCCGTGCGGTCATCTCCTGTGAACGCGTTGTTCTGATGGATGAGGTTTCCCATCAGCGAACAAAGATCGATATCCGACACGGGACGCAGTTCGGTCAACTCATGAGCCGCATCGTCGGCCGGTCGCAGCCGGAGACGGAATCGGGGGCGCCATCGACCCGAAGTCAAATAGTGCGTTTGGGCATTGATGAAGAGCCGCCAGAACGGCATCCTCCGAACCTGTTCCGGAAACGCGGGATAGAGCGGTTCGAACGCCACATGGCTTCCCGTGAGGACCTGGAGTTCACTCAACAGGTCCCGGTGAAAATCGGCGAAGTCGGACTGGGATAGCTGCTCGCAGGCAGCAAGCAGTTCCGCGGACGGCCTGTACCCAAGCCGTTCAAGATTTCGTCGAAAGATCTCGATGGCTTCCGCCGCCACCTGACCGGCGGCCGCCGGTGGGGGCGGAATCACGCCCTGGAGGCGACGAACCGTGATCTGGTGCTGCATTTCTGGAGATCGTGAGCGCGCGGCCGTCAGACGGCCGACAAAGGCTGCCCCCCGGAGAGCGAAGACTCTGTTGGATTCGGTTCATCGAAGGCAGGAGGAAGAATCTCCATAGCCGGGGGGCATTCGGAGCCCGGGAGTCGAACCCGCCCGCGAGTTTCGCGGCGTCCCCCATGGGTGGGACCGGAACCGATCTGTCTTCTTGATCGAGTAGCACGGCCGGCGTGCTAAAGGAATCCTAGCTGTACAGTGGAAGGATCGGGACCCCGCCGCACAACGGCAGCGGTCGACCGAGAGAGTCTCGCAGTTCCGTGGCCAGATCGACTCCGAGTGAATGGTACATGGTGGCCGCTACATCCTCGGGAGTCACGGCATCCGACGCCGGATAGGCCGCGTGAGCATCTGAGGCGCCGTAAACCTGGCCGCCGGAAATCCCTCCCCCGGCGAAAACCACGGAGTTACAGGCAGCCCAGTGATCTCGGCCGGCGCTCTTGTTGATCTGCGGCGTGCGACCGAACTCCCCGAGGACCACCACGAGAGTGTCTTCGAGCATTCCACGCTCCGAAAGGTCATCGAGGAGGGCGGAGAACGCACGGTCAAATGGCGGAATCAGACTGGTCTTGAGCAGGTTGAAGTTGTTCGAGTGTGTATCCCAGAACGCGTCGTCCCGCATCCAGTTGACGGTCACCAGACGAACACCGGCCTGGACCAACCTGCGAGAGAGGAGAAGGCCCTGCCCGAAAGGATGCCGGCCGTAGCGCTCCCGGGTTGCGGGGGTCTCGCGCTCCAGATCCCACGCCGCGCGGGACTCGGCGGAAAGGGTCAGCTCGAGGGCACGGCGGTGGTGGTCGTCGTAACTGCGTCCGGCCAGGGAGGGCTCGGTGCGACGCCAAAACTCCTCAACTCCTTTGAGCAGTTCCCCCCGGCGGAGCAGGCGATCGTCGGTGAGGCCCGCCGGCGGCTGGAACGGCTTGAAGCCGGTGAGATTGGGGTCTTGCGAGACGAACAGCGGGTCGTACCGACGCCCAATCAGTCCCGCGAAGAACCCGGGAAAGATGTGGTTGTTCGCAGAGACCTGATTCGCCGGCGCGTTCAGGCTGACACCGGCGGGTAGAACGCTTTGACCCTTTTCCAGATAGCGCATCACGGCGCCGAAGGTTGGAAAGTCGCCCGGCTTATTCTGGGGGTTGGTGTTCGGCTCAGCGTGGCGTCGCCCCGTGAGCATGTAGTGCATGGCCACGGTATGCGTATTGTCGGGATGCGTCACCGAGCGCACGATCGCCATCCGGTGCGCTTGACGAGCCGTCAGCGGGAGGTGCTGTCCCACCTGGATGCCGGAGACGTTGGTGGGGATCGGTTTGAACTCCCCGCTAAACTCGGCGGGAGCGTCCGGCTTCAGGTCCCACAAGTCCTGGTGGGCCGGGGCGCCGAACAAGAACAGGAGGATGCAGGACTTTGCCCGCCCGAAGCCGCGCTCGTGCGCCGACGCCGACGCGGAACCCGCGAGGAGTTGCGGCAGCGCCACACCTGCCGCGCCCAACGCCCCGGCACGAATCCACTCCCTGCGCGACACACCCTCGCAGAGCTTCAGAGTTCCCCGGCCGACACTCAACATTCCGCTGCAGCGCTCCCGTTCGCGTCGTGTTAGTTGACGGTTCCCTGGGGGCCCGACAGTTCCCTACGTCAAAGTGCAGCCGTGGCAAGCCAGGGGGTGGCGCCGAGTTGGGTCAGCAGTTCTGTCCCGGTCTCCCGAGCAGCGCGCGCCTCCACGGCGCGACCGACGTCGGCCAGCACAACCCCCAGTTGAATCATCGCGCGGGCATGCTCCAGTTGCTCGTCGGCCCGGCGGAAGCGCTCGGCAGCATCCGTCAGCACTCCGACGGCGCTCTCGCTGCGAGCTGCCCGCTGGAGCGCACGGCCCTCGGTCAGCAGCGCCAGCCTTCGACCCGCCTCATACCCAAGCTCCCCCGCCAGCGCAGCGGCTCGTCGAGCACCGTTCAAGCTCTCCAGCGGGTCCACCGACAGGGTCAACTCGGAGCGGAGAAGCTCGAAGTGTACCTGGAGATCGGGCGCATCCACCACTCCAAAGAGCTTGCGGGCCGCTTCAACTGAAGCCCAGGCAGCGTCGAGCCCGGCCGACCATCGCTGAGTTTCGCCCAGGTTGTAGAGGCAGGCAATCTCTCCCAGCGTGTGACCCATCCGCTGGAACTCCGCACGGGCGGCTCGAAACTCCTGTTCCGCGAGGCTCCACTCGCCTCGATTGAGGCAGACGGTTCCCAGGTCCATCTGCGCGATGGCGAGCTTCTCCACATCGCCGATTCGGCGCGCGTACTCGACGGCCCGTTCGTGAGCTACGGCCGCTTCGGCCAGCCTTCCGGCAGCCTGCAGTCCCGACCCCAGGTTGATCCAGCAAGCCGCCGCGCCCTGCCAGTCGCCACCGGCCTCCGCCTGATCGGCGGACTCCTTCAAAACGCTCTCCGCACGAGGCCAATCATCCAGGAGTCGGTAAGCCGCTCCCAGCGCCGCTCCCGCCGCCACTCGGATCTGGAGCTGCTCTTCGGCATCCGTCGCGGCGATCACCACCTGTGCTGCGGCGATCGCCTCCTCGGCCCTTCCCAAACCCCTGAGGTTTTGGGATCGCTCGACACCCGCTCGATTGCGAAGGAGCGTGGCTTCCGGAGTCTGATCCCCGATGATCGAAGCGTCGACCACCTCGAGCTGATCGAGCGCTTCGGAGAGCGCGCCGGTCTGGCCGAAGACGCGAGCCCAACCGAGCGCGGCGCGTGCACGAAGCCGAGCCACATCTCCCCCGACGCCCTCGCCGTGCGACCCCAGGGGTTCCAATTCCGCCATCGCCTGCCGATAGCCGTCCATCGATGCGGGAAACTCCCCGGCATGGGCTGCAAGTTCCGCCAGGCCGATACGGGACCGAGCCAGCGAAACCGGGTCGCCGAGCCGGGCCGCCTGCTCCAGACACTCCTGATACAGTCCGCTCGCCTCGTCGCCGGCGAAGAGCGCTGCCGCGTACTCCGCAGCCTGGAGGTTCCACTTCAGTGCTTCGTCCGGCATTCCGGCTGCCCCCCAATGCAGCGCCGCGCGCCGCGCCAACTCCGGGCGAGTGCCCGCTCGGTCCGACAGCGTTTCAGCTGCCCGACCGTGCAGCCGCGTGCGATCCGCACTCAACAGCCCATCATGGGCAACCTCTCGAAGAGCCCCGTGCCGGAATGCCAACTCCCGGTCGGGCGCCGGTTTTATCTCCGCGAGAATGCCGCGTCGCTCCAGAGTTTCCGCCGCGAGACGCCAGCTTTCGACTCCGTAGATCTGGCTGAGCCAGTCCTCGGCGAACACAGCTCCCAACACCGATGCCGTCTCCAGCGCAACCCGCGCGGAGATCGGCAAGGCGTCCAGTTCCGCGCGAAGAACCCCATCAAGGGTGTCCGGCACCGCTCGGAGCGCTTGCCGTGGATCGTGGGACTCGGCGGCAGCGCTCAGCATCAACCCGAGATAAAGCGGACTGCCCGCCGAACGCGTCGCGAGTTGATCGAGCGCCGCCGCGTCGAGCACCTGGTCGGGCAGCAGCGCGGTGACGAACTGGGCGGTCTCTTCCCGGGTCAATGGGGAGAGAGTGCGCACCCTCACGTCAGGCGAATACCCTTCCACCGGCTCGCGCGCGCCCCCAGCCAGCAGCAAAGGGGGCATCCCCACGGTTCGCTGACTCAGCCCCAGGAGGATTCTGCGAGAGGGTCCATCCACCAGGCTCAACTCATCCACAACGAGGGCGCCGGGACGTCCAGAGAGCCAGTGCCGTAAGAAGGCGTGGAGGGCGCCCAGAGTCACCTGCTCGCGAGCTTCCGGATCGAGCGCCGCCAGCCGGTCCGGCGCCACGGCCAGAGCCGCAATCCAGGGCGCCCAGGGCGCCAGATCATCCCCGATCATCGCCTCGCGAAGCGCCGCAACCGCCTGCTCGTGACTCCAGCCCGCCTCCAACGGCAACAGATCGAATAGCCATCTCCGCCACAGCGCCAGCGGCACCGCACTCTCGGCAGCCGATCCGATCGCCGTGAGAAACGGTACCCCCGCTGATGCCAGTTCCCGGGTCAACTCGTCCAGGATGCGACTCTTGCCGAGGCCCATCGGGCCCAGAAAGAGCAACTCACCCGCCTCACCTTTGAGGATTTCCTGCACGGAGGATCGGATCAACTCCCGTTCGGGGCCGCGACCGATGAGGGGCGCCTCCACCCGAGAGGGCTCGGTGCGCTCTCGAAGCGCCCGGTAGATGCGCATCGGCTCCGGCTTGCCCTTCAAACGGGCAGCGCCGAGATCCCGAAACTCAAACCGGGACCGCGTGATCCGATACATGGCCTCGCTCACGCAGACGCCATCGAGTTGGGCGGCGGTCTCGACCCTGCGGGCGACATTCACCGCATCGCCCAGAACGTCGTACTCGGTCCGTCCGCCGGTCACGACGGGCGCGGCCACCACTTCGCCGAAGTGGATGCCGATACGCACACGGGGTCGTACGCCGTGACGGCCAAACGAAATCTCGCGATAGTCGTCGAGCCAGCGCTGCATCGCCAGGCCCGCCCGCACCGCCCTCTCGCCGTCGTCACCGTGGGCCGTTGGCGCTCCGAAGAGCGAGAGAATACCGTCTCCCAGCGACTTCACGACAAACCCGCCGGCGTCGCTCACCCGTGCGCCGAGGCCCTGAAGGCAGCCACTGAGGAGATCGAAAGCTGCTTCGGTCTCGAGCCGATCCGCGAGCGCCGTGGAGTCGGCGACGTCGGCGAAGACGATGGCCACCCTGCGTCGCTCTCCCACGGCGTCCGAGCGACGCGTGGCTTCGGCTCGAGCCAAAACTTCGCCGCAGTGCCAACAGTGAGGCAGCCCAGCGGAGGTCCACTCCCGGCAGTTCTCGCAGCGTTGAAGGAGCGCGGCGCCGCACCCGCCGCAGTGGCGTGCTGAGAACGGCATCGCGAGTTTGCAACGGGGACAGATCAGCGGCGGCGCGTACCCGCAGTGCGGGCACTCCTGCGAGTGAGCGCCGTTTCCCAAACCGTTGGGACCGTCTGCAGTCGGTTCGGGTTTGATGGCGCTCACGCCGGACAATCAGGCCTCGTAGGTACGAATGGCCACGATCTCGTAGTCGGTCCGCCCGGCCGGGACCTCAATGGAAACGGTTTTTCCGACCGACTGCCCGGTGAGGGCGCTGCCCAGCGGGGACTCGTAGGAGATGCGGTCCGACATCGGGTCGGCTTCCAGGGGTCCGACGATCAAGACATCCCACTCATCGCCGGTTTCTTCCCGGAGCGTGACCACCGAGCCGAAGCTGACGGTGTCGAGAGGAACATCTTCGGGGCGCACCACGTGGAGCGACGGCAAGATCACCTTGAGCTGCTGGATGCGACCCTCAAGGAAACCCTGCTCCCGCTTGGCTTCGTGGTACTCGAAATTCTCGGAAAGGTCTCCGTAGGCCTTGGCCGTACGGATGTTCCCCGCAACTTCGGTGCGCTTCGTCAGGAGTTCTTCATACTCTGCCTGAAGTCGTGCGCCGCCCGCGACGGTAACGTAGTACTTGCCCTTTGGCAGATCTTCCACGGAATGGTTTCCCACTTGAGAGAGGCCGGTCGCCCGACGCGCAGACTCCGAGTGACTCGGGAGTTGGATGGAGGTGAGGATCCCAAATAATACCACAAAGCCTCCATTCCAGGAGAACGCGGGGCCAACAGCCAACTCTCCCATCGGTCCCAGTGCGGAGATGCAGGTGCGGGAAGGATGCTGCCGCCAAACGGGCCGACGGGCCGTGTGAAAGGGACACCGAGGTGCCGGAGTCGATCGTGGCGGTCAGCCGCCGTTTTTTCCAGCAACACGTGCTGCCCATCGTCGAACAGGAGGTCCCCGAGGTCGCGAGTGAGGGCGCATTCGGACTCTTCGGGTTGGGCTCCGAAGCCTACGGCCTGGACGACGAGTTCTCCAGAGACCACCATTGGGGGCTCCGCATCGATCTCATTCTTCCGGAGGCGGTGCTGCAGCGAAACGCTGCCTCGCTCGCCCGCGCCGTGGCAGCCGCGCTCCCGCCGGAATTCGAGGGGGTATCGCTTCGAGAGGGTCACGTCAAGGGCGCCGGACTCGCTCCGGAGTCGCTGGAGGCGTTTCTCGACCGAACCATTGGCCTCAAGAAGGCGCCGGAATCGCATCAAGAGTGGCTCTCCATCCCGGAGGAAGACATCGTGCACGTCATCAACGGCGAAATCTGGCACGATCCTTCGGGCCGGTTCACTGCGCTTCGGTCTCAATTCGACAGTTACTATCCCGAGCCGGTGTGGCTTCGCCGCCTGGCGCATTGGAGCCGATACTACTCCGGCATGGGTTGCTACGCGCTCCACCGAGCCCTGATGCGGGGGAATGAACTCTACGCATCCATTGCCTTCGGCAAGGCGATCCGTCTGGGAGTCCAACTGGCGTTTCTGCTGGATCGCGTCTATTTCCCCTACGATAAGTGGCTGTTGGCCCGGTTCACCGGACTACCGCGGATGTACCGGCGAATGGGCGCACAGGTCGAGGAAGCGGTGAAGTTGGAGACGCCATGGCTGCGAAAGCAGGCACTGCTGGATGAAATCTCCGATGTGCTTGATCGGACCATGGTGGAGGATGGGCTGATACCGCCGCATCCAGCGTTTGTCGGATCCGCCACGTCGGGCTACCGGCTCCTCGAGCACGCTTACACGGCGCTCATTCACCGCATCCCTTCGGAGCTCCAAGAGGTGGTCCCGAACTGGGATCAAATCCCGCTGGAGCGATTCCACAGCCGGTACGTCGCGGAGATCGACCTGGGCCACTGGGATGAGTTGCTGTGCCTGAAGCCACGCCAGCCCTGACGGACTCCACCCACCGCCGCACCGACTAGCGTCGGGCGGCGGCGGACCAGGTCTCGGTATCCGGTGAAGACCAACGTCGTTCCTCTCCACACCAGACGGCGTACCACCTCGCCGATCGGAGTCGAACGCGCAGACGAACAGGCTGGTCGCCGACGATCGACAACTCGGGATTCCCTCTCCACGAGAGGGTCTGTCGGACGCCGTCGGACCTCACCGGTCGACAGCGATCGAAGCTGAACTGCGACAAGGCGCGTCCCGCCAGATCCGTGATTTCCATGAGGAATTCGCCTTCGCCGGCATCGACGTTGACACGAATGTCGGGTCCGGTCAGTCGGACGGGCCGGGTGACCACTTCAACCTCTTTACGGCCGGCGTCCAACGAAGCGAAGCCGTCCAGACGCATCGTTCCCAATCCGATGGCGCCGGTCTGGGGTCTCGATCGGTGGTCGCTGCTGCGCCCGCTGTAATAGATCCAGAGTTCATCTCCCACTCGGAGGGGTCCGAGGCTGTTGATGTTGGTATTCCCATAGTCCCATGGCACTCGGGGATCAAGTGGGTCGACGCCGGTTGGAGTACGAGGACCGGGTTTTCGGCGGTAGTCGGCTGGAAGCGGCGAGAGCGGTATCCAGGGCGCCTCGGTCGGTCGTGTCCAGTGCCGGCCGTTTCGGCTGACCGCCAGTTGAGGGTCCAGGTGCGCGTTGGGTTCAGCGACGTACCGACCCCACGCTCCGAGGTAGAGCGATTCGTAGTAGAAGGCATCCAGCGCGTACACGATCTCCGGGCCCTCTTCCGTGGTCCCCGCCATAAACGCCGCCTTCCGGGGCCAGTGGAGAAAGTCTCGACTTTCCTGATAGCCCCTGCCGCGCCACTCGAGGGCCTCCGGCGCGGCGCGATACCAGGACTTGGTGCTGGCCGCCCACGACTCCCGGACGGGATCCCAGTGCACTGAAGAACGGTCGTAGCCGTCGAGATCCATTCGGTGCGGCTCGCTCCAGTGGACTCCATCGGGCGAGAAGAAGGCGTCGTGACCTCGATTGGTACGCGCGTGGGCTTTATAGCGCCGGCCCGGATCCGGATCTCGGGGGTCCAGGACCACGCCGGGAAAGCCATTCGCGGCTGGGATGACGATGTTCGTGGATCGGCTGCTCCCGTACGGATGCAGTCCGAAGGCGGGGCGCTCCCACCTGAGCCCATCCACCGAGGTGGCGTAGCAGACGCGCCCATCCTTTCGGATCGACTCGCCGGTCACCGGATCCTCGACCGGTGTGTAGCAGAGATACCACATCCGAAAACGGTCTTGCACCCGGTTGGGGTCGTACATCACCGAGCCCGAGAGCAGCACCGAAGGGCGCTCCCAGGCGCGCTCAGGGGTCAGGAGCGGGTTTGCCGGGTGCTTCCGGACCGGGTGAAACGTGCGTCGAGATCCCGTTCGGCGCTCGATCATCCAGTCGTCCACAAAGAGCTGCTTCTCGCGTCCGATCGAGATCACGCCGGGCGGAGTCGGCGCCGGAAGATCCACCCGATCCCGGAAGCGGTCGATGAGTGTGATGTTCGGGCTCAACGTGGGCCGATCGCGCTGTTGGGCCACAGCCTCTGATCCGAGCATCGCGGTCGTTCCGGCCGCAAGGAGTTGTCTTCGATCCACCACGTGATCCCTCCCTCACCCCGCTCGGCGGCGTCTACCGGTTCACGCCGGACACGTCGATCAGATGAAGTTGTCGGCCCGCGTCCGCGGTTGGTGAGTCAATCACCACGTACTTCCCGTCCGGGCTGGAGCGGGGATGGGTGTCGCAGCGCCACTCGCCGGTGTACTCGGCCGGGGAGAGGAATTCGCCGAGTTCAATCCGGCGGCGCGTCTTGAGCTCGTAAAGGTACGGCTTCTGCATTCTCCGGCTATCGGGGTAGGTGTCGCAAAGGACAAAGCGCCCACCGGCGAGATAGGTGCAGTGGCCATCGTCGGTCATCACGCCCTTCCCCACCGCCTCCACGGTTTTCATCCCGCCATCTTCGAAGAGGTAGAACGCCTTGCCCTGACTCGGGTGGCCGGACCAAGCCAGAATGTGGTTTCGGTCGCGCCAGATGAAGTGAGAGGTCAGGCCGTTGTAGTCGACCATCCGAATGTCGGTACCGTCCGGCGCAGCGGTGACCATGCGAGTCTCACGGCTTCGGCCCACCTGCCACCGATGCAGAAATACGAACCGCGAGCCATCCGGATTGAAGAGCAGATGGTTGAACCAGTGCTTCACTCCGTCCATCGACGGCAACTGCGGGCCCAATGATGCGATCTGCCGGACCGTCAGGATGAGTTCGCTCTTCCCCGTCTCCAGGTCGACGCGCCAGATCCCGGATCGGTCCGGCCGGAGTTCGTCCCGGTAGGGGTCCGGAACTCCGTTGTAACCGTAGCCGGGCCGTGTATCGGCAAGCCGTCGAAAGTCCGTGGTAACGGCGCTCCGGCCGTCGGGGCTCAGCGCGTAAATGGCGCTCCCAATGGTTCGAGTCTTGCCGGTCCGCGTGTCGAGGATTCGCGAGACGTATTGCCCGTCTTCCCGGTCGTTCCAGATGACACGCGTCGAAGATCGAGGTATCCACTGCAGCATGCAGCCTTGCTGCCAGCACCAGGCGCGACTCTGCCCCAGAGTCTCCCAGCGATCCTTCGACTGGAGATCCACGCGACCGATCCGAATCGAGTCCTCCGGTTTCGGCGAGCGGTGCTCGAAGCCCACCTCCATGCCGAGCACATAGCGACTCGTGGGATCGAACTGCAGTTTGTCGTAGTACCCGAACCAGTGATGCGCCGGGCCCTGCGTCAGCCGCCGGATAGGAAAGCGCTCCTGCGCCCGCGCGGTTGAGTTCAAACCGGTCCCCGTTCCCACTGCAGCCGCCAGCAGCCGTCGCCGATTCATGGTTTCTTCAGGCACCGCACCGCTCCGCCGAAAGTGGGCTTCGAGATCCCTCACGACCCGAAGCCCGGCCCGCCCGCTGCGGCGACGAACCACCTTCGATTTCACGATCCGGACGGCGACACCTGCATCCGGGAGCGGCAAGAACGACGGCTTTATCTGAGAATCTCCCCGTCCCGCCATCCGGGATTCTTGAAGATCCCGGATCGACAACAGGTGCAGTCCGACTCGTCGGAGAATCTAGAGCCGGCAGACGATGCCACCGGAGGTGTTCCCGTGAACCAGTCCATCGATCGCAGACAGTTCTTCGCCTGGAGTGCTACCACCCTGGGAGCGGCAACTCAACCTGCTCGCGCCGCGGCAGAGGCTCCCGTGGCCCTGGTGCGCTGCACCACCTGGGATCTTGCGGAACACACCCGCGCCATGGCCGAGGCGGTCGACCTGGCCGGCGGAGTGGGGCGCGCCGTCCGGGGGAAGACGGTCGCGGTCAAAATCAACCTCACCGGCAACCCCTCGCAGAAGTTCGCCGGCCTTCCGGCATCCCAAACCTATCAGACTCACCCCGCCTCGGCGATCGCGCTGGCCACGCTCCTCGACCGAGCCGGAGCCAGAACCGTCCGGTTCCTGGATTGCAGCTATCGGCCCGGCACGATCGAGGAGTCCATCGCGGCGGGCGGTTGGGACCTCTCCCGGTTCCAATCGCTCAAGGCGCGCGTCGAGTTCGAAGACACTCGAAACCTGGGCAGCGGCAAGAAATACCACCTGGTGAAGGTTCCGTGGGGCGGCAGCCTTTACCCCGCGTACTTCGTCAACCACTCCTACGTCGAGTGCGACTACTACATCTCACTTGCCAAGATGAAGAACCACGTCACCGCCGGCGTCACCCTATCCGTGAAGAATAACTTCGGCGTGACCCCGACTTCGCTCTACGGCCAGGAAAAAGAGGACGAGAACTCCAGGAATGCCCGCGTCGCTATGTTCCACGAGGGGCGCATCCGACCGGCGGCGGGCGTGCCCGGGGAACTCGATCCCAATGGCCCGCGTCGAACGACCTTTCGGGTGCCGCGTCACACCGTCGACTCGCTGGGGATTCGACCCATCAATCTTGCGATCATCGAAGGCGTGGAAACGACATCAGGCGGCGAAGGCCCGTGGTGCCCCGATCTGAAGCCGCTGAAGCCCGGGCTTCTTGTCGCCTCCCGAAACGCTGTCTGCGCCGACTCGCTCACCACCTGGCTGATGGGCTACAACCCGATGGCCGCGCCGGCGACCGAATGCTTCCCTGGGGACAATCATCTGATGATGGCCCAGGAACTCGGACTCGGTGTCTGCGATCCCACCAGGATCGAGGTGCGTGGCCTGAGCAAGACTCAGGCCCGCTACCCCTTCAACTGGGCCCCTCGCGCGCGCAACACCTGAGGTTGGGTTACGCCCCGGGCTCCATCTCCCCGGTTACGAGGAATACCCCGTCGCCGGGCTGCACCCTGGGCAGCCCCCGGATCATCGCGACCACGCCATCGCGATCCGCGTGGAACGATTGGAGCACGGCGCCGGACGGATCCAGCACGGCGCCCAGAAACTGACCGGCCGACACCCGCTCCAACAAATCGACCTGCGAGACGAAGTAGCCGCCCACGGCGGTCTTGAGCGGTCGATCCAGGTTGCCCGACCCGTACAGATAGTGCGGAATGGGCGAGGGCCCCGGTGAGTGCTCCAGCAGCCCCAGGTAGCCCATGGTGTTGAGCACACCGGCCTTGAAGGCATCGAGATCGCTCGGGCGGACTCTGCCGGAACCCGGCGCCTCGGTGTAGAGCCAGGGAATGCCGCGTGCAGACGCCTCGCTCACGGTGCGGCCGGTGGCGGAAGGATCGTGCGGGTGGGCCCAAACCACGCCGACGCCGAACGCCTCCGCGGCGCCGCGCGCCACACGCCCCAATTCCGTGTCTTCGTACGGGTAGCCGACCATCGTCTCGATGCTGTAGGCCACCCCGGCACTGTGGATGTCGAGCAGAAAGTTGGCCGGCCCGATGATCTCATCCGAGAGGACAGCCGCGATTTGCTCGGTGATGGACCCGTTCGGATCTCCGGGGAATACACGCGCCAGATTCAGACCGTCCCAGGGAGAGCAGCGTGTGGCGGCCTGAAACGCGGGCGGATTGCATATCGGCACGGCCAGGACTCGACCCGACACCTTTGTAACGTCGAGTTCGTTAAGAACCTCAGGGATGGCGCGAATACCCTCGTACTCATCGCCGTGGACTCCCGCCAACAAGGCCAGCGTTGGCCCCGGATTGGCGCCGTTCACCACCAGCACGGGCAGCCAGACTTCGAGCGTGGAGCCCGCCGGAGTCACCGGGAGCGAACGGTAGCCCCGACCCGGGGTAGAGACGGGATGGGCGTGGTAATCGAGCGGCTTGTTCATGGGCCCCACCAGACGCCGCGTTGCCCGGCGTCCCACAGCTTGCTAGGATAAGGACATGGTCCGGACCTCGTCGGTCCCGGTAACCCCGCTATGCAGTCGTCCAGACGTCCGGTGTTTCTCCTGTTCCTGGGGGCGATAATCCTTCTCCTCGCGGGACCTCTTCTCGTCGGCTTCTGGGTGGACTGGCAGTGGATGGGCGAGACGGGTTACCGCGGCGCCTGGCTGAAGCTGCTCGGGATTCGTCTGGGGCTATCTGCCGCAGTGGGCGGAGCCGTCTTCGCGTTCGCGGCGCTCAACTTCCATCTAGCCTATCGGTCGACCCAACGGGTTCAAGTCTCATCGCGCCGGGTGTCGCCTCATCCCGCCGTGGAGCAACTCCGCGGCGGTATCGCGGGGTTGCTGGTGGCGGCCGCGATCGGGCTCGGAGTCCTCTTCGGGATCTCCTCGGGAACGCTCTGGGATGAGTGGCTCCGCTTTTCCGCCGCGGAGTCGTTTGGATCCGTCGACCCGATCCTCAACCGGGACATTGGATTCTTTGTTTTTCGGTACCCACTGCTGAATTCAGCCTGCCAGGCGGGGTTTGTGGTGTTGGTGCTGGTCACTCTGCTCACGGCAGTCTACTACTACCTGGATGGCGCGCTCCAGGTCTTCGCAGGCCGCCTCGCAATCCCGCCTGGTGTGCGGTCGCATCTCTCCGCGCTGCTAGGCCTATCGCTCTTGGTGCGAGCGGCGCAGTACGATCTCTCGAAGGCCGGGCTACTCCTGCATGAGAACAATCTTCTCTTCGGGGCAAGCTATGCCGATGTTCACGCCCGAATTCCAGCGCTGACCTTTCTGATGTATGTGGCGATTGTCGGCGCGGTCGGGTTTCTCATCAACATTCGACTTCGTGCGATCTGGCTGCCCGTCGTGGCGGTGGGACTGCTGATCACGGCGGAATTCACCCTCGGCCAGCTCTTTCCTGAGATGATGCAGCGCTTCCAGGTGGCGCCGAACGAACAGGTGAAGGAGCGCTCCTTTCTGAAGCATCATCTGGATGCGACCCGCGCGGCCTACAACCTCGGCGGGATGTCGGTGCAGGACTACCATCCGGATCGACCGCTTGCGCCTTCAGATCTCACATCCGAAGCCGACACGCTGACCAACGTTCGGCTCTGGGACTATCGGCTCGTGGGTCAGGCGTTTCAGAAGGTTCAGGGCCTCCGCCAGTACTACTCGGTGTCGGAGGTGGACGTCGACCGCTACAAGTTGAACGGCCGCCTGCGTCAGGTGATGGTTGCCCCCCGTGAACTTGTCTCGGAACAGGTACAACCACAGCGCTGGACCAACCAGGCCCTGCAGTACACCCACGGCTATGGCCTGGTGATGAGCGCCGTCAACGAGGCGGACGCTGCGGGTCGACCGAGCTGGCTTGCAAAAGACCTTCCACTCGAAGGCGCCGCAGCCTCGCTGGTCGGCAAGCCTCAGATCTACTACGGTCTGGAGACAACCCGGCCCGTCATCGCTCCCAGCCGTTTGAAGGAGTTCGACTACCCCTCCGACCAGACGACCGCGGAGAGTCAGTATGACGGGAAGGGGGGGATTTCGCTCGGGCACCCGATCGCTCGGTGGCTGATGGCGCTGTATCTTTCCGACTGGAACATCGCCATCACCGACCAGTTGGTCCCCGAAAGCCGAATCCTCTTACGACGTTCGATCCTGGATCGAGTGGCGCGGATCGCACCGTTTCTTCACCTGGACTCCGACCCGTATCTCGTGGCGGCAGACGGTCGGCTCACCTGGTTGGTCGACGCCTACACCGTCTCAAACACGTATCCGTACAGCGATCCCACCGGCCGAACCAATCGCCTCAGGGCTCCGGACCCCGACGGCGCGCCTGAGCCCGAACATCCGTTCAACTACATCAGGAATTCGGTCAAGATCTCCGTCGACGCCTACGACGGGTCCGTGACCTTCTTTGCCGCCGACAACGCCGACCCGGTCCTCCGCTGTTACTCTAGGGCCTTTCCGGGGTTGTTCAAGCCTCTCGGAGAAATGGCCCCGGCCCTTCACGAACACTTGAGATATCCGGAAGGACTGTTCACGGTCCAGGCCACCAAACTCGCGCGTTTCCATGTCACCGAGCCCGACGTGCTCTACGCCCGATCGGATATGTGGGACATTCCCAAGGAGCACGTCGACCAGACCGGGGTGGACAACGACGCGCGCATGCAGCCCTATTACGTCGTGATGCGCCTGCCGGGCGAGAAGAATGAGGAGTTCGCGCTGATCCTCCCGTTCAAGACGCGCAACGGCACCACGATGTCGGCGTGGATGACCGGTCGCTACGACTCGGAGAACGGCGGCCGACTGCTGCTCTATCGCTTCCCAACCCGGATTCAGATGGATTCTCCGGAACAGGTGGACAACGCTATCCAGACCGATCCAGAGGTGTCGCAGACCACGACGCTGCTCGGACAACAGGGCTCCCGAGTGCGATACGGGAACCTTCTGGTACTACCGGTCGGCCAGAGCATCCTCTTCGTCAAACCGCTGTATCTGGAGGCTACCACCCAGGACAGCTCAGGGGGCATTCCTGAGCTCAAGCGGGTCATTCTCGCTGAGAGGCGTGGAGGCCGACTCCAGGTTGTGATGCGCACCACCCTTCGAGCGGCCCTCGGAGCGCTGGCGGGAGAAGCCGAGTTGTCGGAGCCCGCTGCGGGCAAGCCCACCGGTGGCGCCCCGTCTCAGTCGGCCGCCGTCGCCGCCTCGGGAGCCCCCGATCTGGCGTCACAGGCGGAAGCCGCGTTTGAAGAAGCCGACCGCGCCCTGAAGGCAGGAGACTGGGCGGGGTACGGCAAGTCCGTCGATCGTGCCCGGACACTTGTCGCGAGGCTAAGGGCCCTGTTGGGTCGGGAGGGGAAATAGCGTGCGTTGGATGCCAACTTTGATGGCTGTGGTGACCGGCGCGGTCGTCGCCGTGGGAGCGACGGGGGGAACTGCACCCGCCCGCGCGGCGGGGACGCTTCGGGCCGGAGCTGCGGCGGTGAAGATCACTCCCCAACTCTTCCGGCCGGTCTACATCGCCGGATATGAGAACAACCGGGTGGCAGACTCTGTTCGAGACGACTTGTGGGCCCGGGTGCTGGTGCTCGACGACGGCGCCACGCGCACCGCGATCGTCTCTTGCGACCTCATCGGGCTTTCCAATCGCCGGGTCCGCCAGATCCGTCAGCGGATCACGTCGGTTCCCAGCGGAAACGTCCTGATCTCCTGCACCCACGTCCACTCGGGACCCGATACACTGGGTTTGTGGGGCAAGAACAGCTTCACAACCGGCATTGATCCGATTTATATGGATCGCCTGGAGACCCGGATCGCCACCGCCGTCGAGAGCGCCGCGGCCGACCTGAAGCCGGTCCGCCTCAGTGCCGCGACCGTGACGGTGCCGGACGGATTTGTCCACAACTCCCGAGAACCCATCCAGGACAAGGAGTTGACGGCCCTGCGCTTCATCACCGGGGACGGTCAACCCGTGGCGAATGTGATCCACTACGGCAGCCATCCGGAGGTGAACAAAACGAAGGCCCTCACCTCCGACTTCATCCACACGGTGCGGGAGCGGGTGGAAGCGCAGTACGGCGGAGTCGCGATCTACCTGAACGGCGCCCTCGGAGGGATGGTGACTCCGCACATTCGAGCCCACACGATGGAAGAGATGGAGCGGGTGGGTGACGGGGTCGGTCGCGCGGCGCTCCAGGCGCTCGGTCGCGCGGAACCGATCAACCGTACAGCGATCCTCTTGAAACGGGCCGATGTCTCCCTTCCTCTGGAGAATGATGGCTTCAAGATGCTGATGGCAGGCAAGATCCTGGATGGAGATGCGCCGGGCGGCAAGATACCGACCGAAGTCTGGCGGCTCGATGTCGGGACGGTGAGCATGGTCACCATTCCCGGAGAGATTCTTCCCAGGCCGGCGCTGGACCTGAAGAACCGAATGTCCGGCAAGTTTCGAATGGTCATCGCCCTCGGAAACGATGAACTCGGATACATTCTCGATCCGGACGACTTCGTTCGGGACACCTACAAATACGAGCGCAGCATGTCGGTTGGGCGACAGACCTGGCCGATCCTGTCGGCGTCCGCATCGGAGTTGCTCAAGTAGTCGGCTTGGGAGGGTCCGCATGGACCCTCCCCTGTCCCTCTAAACCGCCGCTCCGGGGAGCGGCGTCAATCTCGGATGATCTCGTCGTCCGGATCCAGGATCTCCACTCTCGGTCGAGGATCAGAGTCGACCCCACCCTCCTGACGAGTCTCGGGTTTTCTAAGCTGCTCGATTTCCTCGCGGTTCAGCTCAACCTCGGCGTCGATGCCGCGGATTTGCTGGCACATCATCCGCAGGTCCTGGTTCTTCACCAGGTCTCTTTCGAAGAGATCGAAGACCTTCTGACCCATCTGGTGAAATAACCGCTGGCGCTGCGCCCGGAGACGGGAGATCTGTCCCTGCAGGCGGATCACACGGGTCTCGCGGCGGGCGACTTCCTGACCGCGGCGGATGAGGCCCTGAGCCGCCGTAATAGCGCGCTCGCCGATATCGGTGGGATCTGACATAGTGCTCCTCGCCTGCAAAACTACCTAAGACGTCAAACGTCGTCGAGCTGCCGAAGGTACTCTCGCGCCTCGGCGGCTTCTTCACTCTTGGGCGATTGCCGGATCAACCGCTCCCAAATCTCGCGGGCATCCGTGTGCCGCTCCCGCTCCAGGAACAAGCTGCCCATATGCAAGTAGGCGGGAAGCTGGTGCGGGTCAAACTCGATAGCCCGCCGATACGCGGCGAATGCCTGGAGATCGTCTCCCAATTCGCCGAAAGCCACTCCGAGGTTGGTCTGGTAACCCGCGTTCTGGGGATCCACTCGGACCGCCTCCGAAAAGTACCGACACGCCTCGTGGAAGTCATCGCGTTCAAACGCTGAGACGCCGAGGCGATTCAGGCGTTCCGGATCAGGCCGCGGCAACTCGAGCGAAGCCTCATCGGCATCCTCTTCCGAATCGATCTCTTCCAACTCGTCCGAGCCGTCGTCAACCAGTGTCTCCCCGCAAGAGGGACAGTACGTCCATCCTGCCCGCACAACCCGACCACAGCATCCGCACGCAGCAGCCATTTGAAAACCGCAGACGGTGCAGAAACATTGGCGAGCCACACCCGGAGCGCCGCACTCCGAACACCCGGTAGGAGCCGGTTCCTGGATAGCTCCGCACTGGGAGCAGAAGCGATCTTTCGGGTCGAGCCCGCAGCCACACTCCGAACAGGCATCCGACACGCGGGCTCCGCAGCCGCCGCAATAGGCCGAACCCGCCCGCGTAGGGTGTCCGCATCGGCCACAGGAGGCGGTGTCCCCCACGTTGGGCTCGGCGTCGCCTTGGGCGCGTGTTCGGACCGACTCGGCGCCCACGGCAGCCGAAGCCAACTGCCGCATCGTCGCGGCCACCCGCTGAAACTTCCCACCATCGTATCCTGCAAACCCGACGATCACTCGATCGGTGCGGTCACGCTCCAGCCAGGATAGTCGGCCGCCGAGAGGTCCCGCCTCGACCTCGATGTCTCTCACCTGCGTGAGAGGCACACAATGGGACCGGAGCTTCCCGGCGCCATCTACCGACATTCGAAACACTCGCGAACCCGTCACGGCCAGGCAATCCTGACCTTGCGCGCGAGCGGCAACATACAGTTGCTCGCCGGGCTCCAGCGACGCCGTTAGGGCGTCGTGGATCAGAGTCGGCAGCGACTCCACGAGCGACGGGCCTCCGGCAATCATGGTTTTCTCGCGCCTCTACAAGCCATATCCTCAAGATCCAGACAGAAGCGCGGCCATAAGCCGTTCCAGCACCAGCGCTGGAGTGGTGTTACGTTCGAGCAATTGTACCGACTCTTGCACGAGTTGTAAGTCGGAGACGTGGCGACCCGGCGGATGGCGCTGTGCGAACTCCTGCAAGTCTGAAATGCGATCACCGTTTCGGACCAATGCGCCATCGCAGCCCATAGAAAGCACGAGGGCGTCGCGCAGGTACCCTTGAAACACCAGGAGAAGCTCAGCGAGCAACTGCCGCTCCCGTTGGGCCGCGGATTCCTCTCGGTTGACACCCGCCGCAGTCGCTCCCCGGCCGCGGGCCGGTTTCTCCGACTCCCCCATGGTGCGCGCCAACGCCCGAATGTCCTCGGCAAACCTCAGAGCTCGGACGCCCGCGAGCGAGTCCTGAGCTCCGGCACTTCGAGAACCCAGGACCCGTCGCACGAGATCCAGAAGCTCGGTCCGGCGCTGGAGCTGCGTCGGGTCGGCCGCCAGCTCGAATGCGATACCGGCCTGGCCACCCGATAGCGCCGCCAGAAACCGCGCTGATTCCTCGGACGTGCCCCGACGCCGCAGCGCCGATGTGAGCTCCTGACGGGGAACCGGTCCGAACCGCAAGAGCTGACAGCGGGATCGAATCGTTGGAAGCACCGCGCCGGGGTGAGGTGCACACAGCAGCAGCGTCAGGTGGGCGGGCGGCTCTTCCAGGGTCTTCAGGAGGGCGTTGGAGGCATCCTCACTGAATGCCGATGCGCGCGGAACGATGTAGATCCGCCGTGCTCCAAAACGAGGGCGAAGTGCGGCGTTCACCCGGAGTTCGCGGGCAAACTCAATCGAGATCACCGCCCCGGTCTTGCTGTCCGGGTGCACCATCGCCACTTCTGGGTGGGTGCCGGAGAGCATGGCCCGACAGTTTCGGCAGCAATCGCAGGGTGCAAGGCGCAGGTTTGCGCCGAGGTCGCGCTCGCATCCGGCGACACTCGGCCGACGGGCCTCAACCGCGGGCTGACGCTCGCACATCAGCGCCCGAGCGAACAGACGCGCAGCCGTCTCCTTCCCCGAACCGGCGGCGCCGACAAAGAGGTAGGCGTGACCAACGTGACCCCGCTGCAATGCTCGAGCCAGGATGGTCTCCGGGACCGGCTGCCCGATCAGCTCTTCCTCCCCAGGAAGCCGTGGCGGCGAGGCCGTGTTAGAACCGCTCAAATCGTTCGACATCCAGCACGAAAGCAATGGCGCCGCCAACCTGAACTCGGACTGGATTGGCCATGAATGTTCCGACCGGCGTGGCTTCCGGCGGAAGCACATTCACGTACTGCTCGCGGGTTCGAGAGCACTCGCTCAAGATCCCCATCAGAGACTCGAGCTGGCTCTCTTCGGCGCCGAGAAGAAAGGTCACGTTGCCCTCTCGGAGGAATCCACCGGTGCTGGCGATCTTGGTGAACTTGTACCCGGCCTTCAGAAGGGCGTCTCCGGTACGCCGCTGATCTCGGTCGTGAATGACGGCGACGACGAGTTTCATCCCGAGCCTCCACTCTTCCTGCGGGCGGGCAATCGCCGCTTCACCTCAGACCATCTCCGCGTTCGAACGTGCTTGATCGATTGTGACGCATCGATCAAGCAAGTTCGATCTCTATTCAAGTCTGCCTCCGCGAGGAAGCCTTTGTGCACTCTTTGATGAAAATCGATCCCGCGGTGCTCCATGCGGTTCGCTAGCTGAGATCCCGGGACCGCTCCCTGCAGTCCCAAATCCAGCATCGGCTGCGCCCCAAACCGGCGACTCAGCCCGATCGCCGGATCCAGATCCATCAAGAGAGTGAGGTCTGGCTTTGCACCGGACTCGGCAAACGTGCAGAGCGATCGCAGCAACTCCAGGTTCAAACCCAGACCGTACCCCTGGTACGCCAGCGTCGAGTCGCTGAAGCGGTCACACAGTACAATCTTACCCGCAGCCAGCGCCGGCAATATTCGCGAATGCGCGTGCTCAGCGCGAGCCGCGAGGAAGATCAGAGCTTCCGCTTCCGACGTCAATTTGTCGTGGAGCACGATTTCCCGCAGGCGCTCCGCCACTGCCACGCCACCGGGTTCGCGAGTGGTCAGCACGGCCCAACCGGCCTGCTCCAGAGTCTCAGCTAGAAGCGCGATCTGTGTCGACTTACCGCTTCCCTCTGGGCCCTCAAACGTGATGAACACCCGTCTTCAACCCCGGGTAACACGGATGCGCCGGCGCGGCTCGATACCGACGCTGCTCGACTCCAGATCATGGCTCTCGATCAGTTGGTGCTGCAATCGACGGATGTAGGCGTTCTGGGGCATCAGTTCGACGGGCTCCCCAGAGTTGAGAACGCGAGTAATCGCATCCTCCGCCTCTTTGATCGCGAGCGACTCCTCGCTGTCGCGGCCCTGGCCGAACATTTGCCTCAAGACCATTTCGATCTGAATGCTTGTGTTGGAGCGGACGACGAACGTGGGTCGATTCTTATCGATGGCATCCTTCAATCGGCCTGGTTCCCGATGGTAGTGCGACTTGAGCGCGATGACGGCGTCCGCCGACTCCCATGTCTTAGCGAGGAGACCGGGAACCGCGAGATCCCTGATCGCCTTCTCGAGCCGATTTCGCGAGACCCCATAGGGAAAGATGCGCACAGTTCGATTCGCTTGTTCGAAAGGCGCCGGCTCCAGGTCGCTCGGGAGGCTGCCCGCCGGGACGGTGGCGAAACCGGTGACCGCGTGGCGATCATCGGATTGCCCCATGAAGATCGCATCCTCAGCCGGAAGGATGACGTGGATCTCCCCGGTCCCGGCCCGCTCCCGGATCTCCGGACGAGGCGGCTTTCCACGGAGCAAGTTGTCAATCGTGGATGCCACGTCGTGGTGAAGCGCCATCTTCTCCTTGTCGATCATCTCAATCACGATGTCGAAGGTGGGAGGAGCCTTGCGCTCAAGCACGGTCTTCTGAGTGCCCCGTCGTTTGGCCTCTTCGTCTGAGAGCGTGACCGTCTGAATCCCGCCGATGAGATCCGACAGGGTGGGGTTCATCAGCAAGTTCTCAAGGGTATTGCCATGCGCAGTACCGACGAGTTGGACACCGCGTTCGGCAATGGTTCGGGCGGCGAAGGCTTCCTGCTCGGTCCCAATCTCGTCGATGACGATGACTTCCGGCATGTGGTTTTCCACGGCCTCGATCATCACGGAGTGTTGCAACGCGGGCTCGGGCACCTGCATCCTGCGAGCGCGGCCAATTGCAGGGTGCGGAATGTCGCCATCGCCTGCAATTTCATTGCTGGTGTCGACAATGATCACGCGCTTGCGAAGCTCTTCACCCAGCACCCGTGCGACCTCTCGAAGCTTGGTTGTCTTTCCCACACCGGGCCGACCAAGAATGAGAATGCTCTTCCCCGACTCGACGACGTCGCGCATGATGTCGATCGTCCCGAACACGGCCCGACCGATTCGGCAGGTGAGTCCGATGATTCGACCGGTGCGATTTCGGATGGCCGAGATGCGATGCAGCGTCCGTTCGATGCCCGCGCGATTGTCCTTGCCGAAGCTCCCGACCCGAGTCGTGACGTAATCGAGATCCTCCTGGGAGACGGCTCGGGCCGCAATGTCGCGGGTTCCGAGGATGTAGCGCGCCTCGGGAAGCCGGCCCAGGTCCAGCACGATTTCCAGCAGCTCTCCGAGCGAGCTATCTCGCTGCGACGCGAGGCGCAAGTCCTCCGGCAGCACCTGAAGGAGCTGCTGGAGATTGTCGGTGATTAGAGTTTCCGTGGTTGCGAGTTCGCGTTGCATGTAGGTAGTGTGCTCCGCTCAAGCAGAGTTCAGGCTTAGAATCACCGCGATCCCCTCCCTGGCCAAACGTCGCCAGGGGAGGGCGAACCCACTCGGCGTCGGCCCCGGCGCCGCACCCCAGAGGCGTTCCGCGGCTCAGTTGTAGTCCGAATCTGCACCCCGAGGTTCGGCGACCCGGGGCGCGGGCCGCGCGTGTTGGGGCTGTCGATCGGTGGGAGCCGCCGGCAGCCGGATGGTGCGCTCCGTGGTGACAGTGATCATCTTCAACGCTTCAAGCCCGGACCTGCGGACGACGCCGCCTCGCCGAAACAATTCGGCCTTCATCAGTCTGGGATCCCCGATCGCGGCGATGCGGATCGGGCCTTTCAGCACCGTGGCGTTGACGCGTATTCCATTGTCGTCATCACGGAACGCGGTGGTAAAGGTGATGCGGTACCACTTCCCCCGGAGGGAGCTGATGGCCATCGCCTCGCAGCCACCGGCTTTGAGGGAGTTGATCACTCCCAACAGATCCTGCTCGTGCACGCGCAGGTGGTCGCGGTCCGACTCTGCCGGAACATCCTGAGCGCTGTCCTTCAAGGTAACGATCAGGCCGGGTCCCTCTACGGATGTTATTCCGGCCCACACGTTCGCCGCCACTCCCTGTCCGCGCCTCGCCGGGGCTCCCTGAGGGAAGGCAGGGATCGCCAGCGAGGCGAGGCACAGCCCACCGGTAACGAGCACCCACGAGCTCCACCCGTGAAGTGCCTGAGTCGGGGCTTTAATCGGACGCACCGGCGGCGGCCAGCACGGCATCCACAATCTTGGTATACCCGGTGCAGCGGCACAGGTTGCCCTGCAGCCAGTACCGAACGTCAGCTTCGGTGGGCTGGGGGTTTTGTTGGAGCAACGCCGTGGCGCTTACCACAAAGCCGGGAATGCAGATACCGCATTGCAGTGCGGTCTTCTCAACGAACGCGGCCTGGATCGGGCTTAACTCGCCGGGTCGAGCGAGTCCCTCCACGGTCGTCAACTGCTTCCCCTGCGCGGAGATCGCCAGCACGAGGCAGGAGGTGACCGGTTCGCCATCCACCAGCACCGAGCATGCGCCGCAGTCTCCGGTGCCGCAGCCTTCTTTGGGCCCGGTCAGATCGAGCTTGTAACGGAGGACATCCACGAGTCGCTCGCGCGGTTCCACCTCGACGGGGTACGTTTGCCCATTCACCTGGAGATCAATGAGATGTTTCATGTTGGGAGTAGCCTAACCCAGTAATTCCCGAAGCGCCCGCGCGGTAAGCACCTCAACCATGTCTCTTCGGTAGTTGGCCGAGGCCCGCTGATCGTCGATCGGTGACGCCGACGCTCTTGCGAGCGCCGCAGCGGCGTTGATCGCCGCGGCCCCACCCTGCTCCACGGCCGCCTCTGCCTCCAGCGCTCGATAGCAGCGCGGTCCGACGGCTCCCAACGCGATTCGAACCTGTAGCGGATCCGGACTCACCCGGACACAGACCCCCACCATGGCCAGATCCATCGCCTTTCGCACCGCGAGCTTTCGGTAAAACGCTCGAGTCCCTTCCGACGGATATGGGAGCCGGATCGACGTCAGCAGCTCACCCGCCTCCACGACGGTCTTCCCCGGACCCAGCCAGAACTCGCTGAGCGGGATATGTCGCACCGCGCCCCCCGGGCCCGCGAGATCCACCACAGCATCGTACGCGAGCAGCGCCGTCGACGTATCGGCAGACGGGGACGCGTTGCAGATGTTGCCGCCGAGCGTGCCCAGATTCCGAATCTGGACACTGCCCACCTCACGACAGCCTCGGGCAAGCGCCGGGAAAAGGCGCACGACCGCGGGATGGTTCTCCACCTGCCGAAGCGGAACTGTGGCCCCGATGCAGAGGGCGGAGTCACGCTCGCAGATGGCTCGGAGTTCTTCGATCCGGGCCACGTTCACAACGACTTCGGGTCGGTGCTTTCCCGTCTCCATCTGGATGAGGAGGTCTGTTCCCCCCGCAAGAACGCGGGCGCGCGCGCCGTATTCGCTGAGGTGCCGCACCGCGTCCAGCACGGTTCGAGGCTCGATGTATTCAAAAGAGTGCATAGAGTTCCGGTGAAGCCGGCGCTACGAGGGCCGACTGGTGGATCCTATTTTATCCGGAGCTATCGGGATCCCTTCTCCAGACCACTTCAGGCAGCGGGCCATGCCTTTGGTTCGGGGCGAAGCGCAAGAGCGCTGCAGCCTGAACCCAAAACCATCGGGAACCAACCGGAGCCCATCCGGGTCTTCCGCCTGTAACCGCTCGGAGCCCAGTGACGGGGCCGCAGCTTTCACCGGAGAACCAGCATGCACGGAACCAAGAGTCGATTTGCCGGATGGGTCGCCTGCGCTATGGCGCTCGGTGTGGTGCTGCCCGGCGCTGCGGCGGCCAGCTCGAAGGGCCGCAGAAACACCGCGATTGGCCTGGGAGCGGTGGCCGTCTACGGCGCCGTTACTCGGAAACCGGTCGTGGCCGGCGTGGCGGCGGCGGGCGCCGTCTACTCGCTCATCCAGGGACGGCGGGAAGCATCCGAGGAGCGGGATGAAGATCGTTTCGGTCGTTACGGCCGCTTCGGCAGCAGTTCTCGATACGATGACTACTCGAGGATCGACAACAGATACTCCGGTGTGAACAGCCGCTACAACGGAGTGGATGGCCGGTACTCTCGCGGTTCGGGTGACCACTGCGACAAACGGTATGACAGCGGGGCGTATGGCAACTCCGACTTCCGGTACGATCGGTCTTCCCGCGACCGTTACTCGGACTTCGACAACGTCCGCTTCGAGAAGAATCGTGGGCCCGGCTATTACGCCCGCGGCCGAGGCAGCGACCGATTTGACAACGACGACTGCAACAACGGTCGCAACTCCGGTCGAGGCCGCGGCAATCGCCGCTAGGCCATTCTTCCGGCGGCCGGGTCAGCGCAGAATCTTCTCGATGACCTGGCCGCCGATGTCCGTGAGCCGCTCTCGCCGTCCGTTGTGGAGGTAGGTGAGCCGGGTGTGCTCAATCCCCAGACAACGGAGGATCGTCGCATGGAAATCTCTCATGTGGACCGGATTCTCCACGGCGCGGAAACCCACCTCATCGGTGGAGCCGTAGACGGTCCCCCCACGAATGCCGCCGCCGGCGAGCCACATGGAATAGCCCGCGGGATTGTGATCCCGTCCAGATCCATTCTGTGTGACGGGTGTTCGACCAAACTCACTGCCCCAAACCACCAGGGTTGAGTCGAGCATCCCGCGTCGCTTCAAGTCCTTGAGAAGTGCAGCGATGGGGCGGTCGGTCCAGCGGCAAAGGCGGTCGTGATTCTCCTTTACGTTGTCATGCGCGTCCCATTGGAAGTTCACGGGACCGCCGCCTGAGAACAGCAGCACAAACCGGACGCCTCGCTCTACCAATCGCCGGGCGAGCAGACAACGGGAGCCGAACTCCGCGGTCTCCGGCTGATCGACTCCATAGAGATCTCGGGTCTCACGGCTTTCGCGGGAGAGATCTGTAGCCTCCGGAGCCGCCATCTGCATTCGGTACGCCAGCTCATAGGAGGCGATCCGCGCATCCAGGTCCGAGTCGCTCACATCCCCGCTGAGCTGGTTCACCTCGCGGATGTAGTCAAAGATTCTGCGCTCCTTACGTGGGTCGGTCTGGCCGGCTGGAGCGAGGTGCAGGATGGGCGTGGAGCCGCCTCGGAGCGTGGTTCCCTGATGCGCCGCAGGCAGGTATCCGCTCCCCCACATTGGCGCTCCACCTTCCGGCAGCCCCTCCGGCTGGGTCATCACACAAAACGCCGGCAGATTGTCGCCGATGCTGCCGAGCCCGTAGGTGGTCCAACTGCCAATGCTGGGATGTCCCGCCTGGGTTCGACCCGTCACCACCTGATACATGGCGGGAGCATGTACGAAGGATTCAGAATGGCACGAACGGACGATCGCGAGGTCATCCGCACAGGTAGCCAGGTGTGGATAGAGTGTCGAGATCTCCAGCCCCGATCGGCCGTGGCGATTGAACTCCCAATTGGAGCCCATGACCGGCGTGCCTTGCTTGATGAACTGGCTCTTGATCTCACCAAAGCTCTGCGGGAGGGGCTCGCCATCCAGCTTGCGGAGCGCCGGCTTCGGATCGAATGTCTCGATGTGGCTGGGACCACCAACCATATAAAGGAAGATGACGGCCTTCGCGGTTGCTGGGTACATCGGCGGCTGCGGTGCTGCCGACGCTTCGCCGTGGAGAATGGTGGCCAGGGCGAGGCTCCCAAGTCCCCCTCCCGCTCGCGAGAGGACGTCGCGTCGCGAGAGCGCCCCCGGCAGATGAACCCCTGCAGATTGGTCTTCCAAAGCGTGATGCATTGAGCTTTCCCCTCAGCGCACGAATGCGAACTCGTTCAGATTCAGAGTTCCGAGCGCCAATTCGTTCCAGGCGGTCCGCTCGGCGGAGCCGTTTGACGCGGTTCCCGGCGGACCGGATGCCTGGCGAGTGGCGGAGAGAAGCCGTCCCGCAGCCCGCACCTCGGCCGCGGTTGGGTCCCGTTGCAGCAGCCACCGGAAGAGCTGAGTAATCCGTGCGGCGTCAGCCGTCGCCTTGGAACTCAGCAGACGATCCGCCACATCCGCGGCCCGCTGCCGTGCAAAGTCGCTGTTCATGAGACTCAGCGCCTGCAAGGCATGGATGCTGGATTGGCGGGCGCCGCACGACGTCATCATGTCCGGCTGGTCGAACACCGCCAGAAGCGGCAAGCGGACATTTCGTTTCCGGAGCAAATAGAGCGTACGCCTTCGATGTTCGGATCGGTCCGGCGTTACTTCCCAGAGATTGTCAGGTTCGCCCTCCGTGAAAATCTGATCGTAGACCTCCGGCTCCAGGGGCACGCGAACCGGGGGCCCTCCCAACTTCGGATTGATGCTGCCCGCCGCTGCCAGCATCGAGTCGCGGAGCGCCTCTGCGTCGAGCCGCTCCCGGTTCTGGCGCCAGAAGAGTTCATTCGACGGATCCCGCTTCACGCCGGAGCCCGTAGGGTTGGAACTCTGTCGATAGGTACGCGAGGTAACGATCAGCCGGATGAGCTGCTTCAGCCGGTTCCCGCAGCCGCCCGCCGCATCCCCGGTCTCCGGAGCGGTAAAGGTGGCCGCCAACCAATCGAGCAGTTCCGGGTGAGTGGGCGCCGCGCCGAACCGACCGAAGTCATTCGGGGTAGCGACGATGCCGCGTCCGAAGAGGTGTTTCCACACGCGATTGACGTACACCCGCGCCGTCAGCGGATTCCGGGAATCGGTCAGCCACGCTGCCAGCGCTATCCGTCCCTCGGCTCTCGGTTGGGTTTCGCGCGCACGAACGGCCGGTACGCCCTCAGTCACCTGCGGTCCGGGGGTGTGAATGTCTCCTCGGATCAACACGTGGGTCGCCACGGCGCCGCCGGTCGCCTCGGCCACACCGGGGGCAACCGGCGCCGGCTCCGGACGCTCCAGGTCGATATCAAACAATTGTCGTCGGAGCGCCGACCGGCGTACTCGCTCGTCCGGAGGGATGACGGCGACCAATTGATCCCAGGAGATCTTCAAGGCTGTTTGAGCTTCCTCTGCCAGTCGTCGTTGGGCCGCCGTACGCTGAGCCGGCGCGACTGCCAGCGCATCCGCCTGTGCACGCGTCAGAGCGGCTCGTCGTTCCGCCATCAGTCGTTCGCGGTGAGGTTTCTCGATGGCGGCGATTGCCTCGTTAATCGGCCGCTGCCGCGTCTCAATAGCTTCCCGCGCCGCCTTGATCCGCAGATCCTCCGCCGGGTTCTCCGGTTTCCAGTCCCGATTGGAGACCGCCGCGAAGTACGCCTGGAGCCGGTAATAATCCGTCTGCGGGATCGGATCAAACTTGTGATCGTGGCAACGAGCGCACTGAATGGTCAGTCCCAGTATCCCGGCGCCGATCCCCGTGACCGCCTCCGTGAGCCACTCCTGCCTCAACTCCGCACGATCCTGATTCCCCCCCACGATGTGCTGAGGTCCCGCACGGAGGAAGCCGGTGGCTACCCGGCTGGCGAAGCTCTGCGGCTCCAGGAGATCTCCCGCGATCTGAAGTGTGATGAATCGATCGTAGGGGAGGTCGGAGTTGAGGGCGTCTACCACCCAGTCGCGATATCGCCAGGCTTGAGCTCGATCCCCATCCACCTCGAATCCATTGGTCTCGCCGAATCGAGCCACATCCAACCAATGCTGCGCCCAGCGGACACCAAACTGCGGAGACGCGAGGAGTCGGTCGACGAGGTTCTCGTAGGCGCCCGGAGATCGATCGTTGAGGTACTCCTGGGTGGCTTCGTAGGTCGGAGGAATGCCTGTGAGGTCCAGCGTGAGACGTCGAATCAGCGTTCGTCGATCCGCCTGCGGCGCCGGTGCCAACCCCCGTTCGTTGAGACGACTCTCAACGAAGGCATCGATTGGGTGTCTGGGCACTAATGCCCCAGAGTTCCTTCCTGAGACAGCGTTGGGAGGGGCAGGCTTGCGAATTGGTTGAAACGACCAGTGCGTGGTCTTTGGCGGCGAGCCGGCCTGAACCTGGGAGCCCAATCCAATCAGAGAAATGAGACCCAGAGAAGCCGCGCCGACCAGCAGCGAGCCGGACATCGATCCACGCCGCCCCGATACGGTGCTCCGAGCACCCACCGCGCCAACGATCTGCATAGGAGGTTCACTCTTTCCCATCAGCCGAGCTCCTGATCCCGGTCGACCTCGGTATCCGGAAGCCTTCGGTATGACGGACACGCCACGAGATTCGTTGTTGCATCCCTGAGGTTCAAGATCCACGAAGGAGGACGCGAAGCCCATGGGGTATCTAACGACGTAGCGTTATCAAGTGGCGCTCCGTGCTGTCTGCCCAGATGCCACCGCATTTGGGTTCTGGGCTATTACCCGAGCGGCACAGGGCAGCCGGTCTCGTTGGCAGCGCGCCAGACGAGTGCTCTGTCCTTTGGAGGTCTCAAACGGTATGAAGCGTTCCATGAAGTGGAGAGGCTTCACTCTCATCGAGTTGCTCGTGGTGATTGCCATCATAGCCATCCTCGCCGGAATCCTCTTCCCGGTGATGGCTCAGGCTCGCGAGACCGCTCGCAAGTCGGCCTGTGCATCCAACCTCAAGCAAATTGCTTCGGCCTGGACTATGTATATCCAGGACTACGATGAGCGGTATCCGGCGGCTGCGCCGGGCCTGGACAGCTCCTGCGGCTACATGAGGTACCGAGGTTGGTACCATGGCTGGATCGGCAACTTGCTGATGCAGTACACCAAGGCGTCGCAGATTTACGAATGCCCCAGCAACCAGAAACTCTCCGCCGTCAACCAGGGTGACAACTCGGTTTGTGCGCCGAATCCCGTCACCGCCCGCCAGCGCTGGGGGCTGGAGTACATCTACACCAGCTACGGGTACAACTACCAGTCGCTCTGGGGCCGCCAGATGGCGGAAGTCAATCGCCCCTCGGAACTGATTTGCGTCTATGACGCGATCTCCCCGTGGGCCGACTGCCCCTACAAGCGATCGGACTGCGGCCTCTGGGGAGCACGGGACATTCCCGCGTTCCTCGCAAAGCTGAATCTGCCGCTCACCCGCGGAATGAAGGACCCTTACACCAGCGGTTGGTGGGTGTCCCGATACGTCCAGCGCGTGGCGCCGCACGGCAGCATGATCAACTTCATGTTCGCCGACGGTCACGTGAAGGCCGATCGCTGGGATCGTCTGAAGTGGGGCCAGCTCAACGGCAACATCCCGCTTGAGCACATTGACTACACGATTTCACTTCGCCAGAACACCTCCCGCACCTGGCCGGGTGATCTCTAGTCGCTGCACGGGTTCGCCCGTCTGCACTTGAAGGAGCAGGGCGCCGTGAAAGCGGCGCCCTGCTCTTTTTTACGCCACCGATTGAGTTCGACACGGCGACGTCTCGTTCCAGCAGCACGCACCCTCTCCCGAACGTCGGGGACGGTGGCGCCAACCAGCCTTCACTCCCAACTTTTCCGGCGCTGTGACACGACCCATAAACGGTCCCGTCTCCCCAGACCATCGGCCGTTCTCCCCAGGCCCTATACTGGATGGCGTGGTGGAGTGCGGGTGCGCC
>SYKE01000152.1 GCA_005798285.1 Actinomycetota bacterium | reverse complement strand
CGGACAACTGCTCGCGTTCGTCTGGTGTGAGCGTCACGCGGTATTTCTTGGGCACAGGGATTACCTCCACACCAAGTGAATCACATCTTCGTCCGAGGCTCCGGTGAAGAATCAACTCCGCCCTGACAGACCACTAGTCCTTGCCTCCCCGGTCCCAAACTGCTTCGCACAACTTGCTTACGACCGGCATTTGTTGGTCAAGGTGTGTACGGAAGGGTAAGATACCGCTGCCTGCTTGCGCAAGCTTGACCGGTTGCGTCATTGCGAAAGGCAAGACTTCCGGAAGACGCCGCTGCGCCGTTCAAACTTCACCCGCACGAACACTCCCCATCGTGAAGCACTTTCTCTCTCCTACCATTCTTAGCCTGGCCCTCTGTGCCGCGGCGGGTTCGATGGCCAGTGCACCGACGATCGACTATCGCGGTGCAGCGCAGTCCGGCATCGTTCAGTTTTCCGACATTCGGGTCGGTGTTGACGCCCTCCGGCGGGAGGGCAGCACCCATCTCACCCGAGTTTTCCCCCGGCTCGGAATGGCAGAAGTCACCGGGCGCTTGGAAGACCTTCACCTGCTGACCGGCCTACCCGGTATTCGGCATATTTCGGTAGATGCTCCACTGTCGAAGACGCTGGACACGGCGGCGCCGGTGATCGGCGCCGATCTGGCACAGCGCTCCGGCCTCACCGGCGCCGCCGTCACCGTGGCTCTTCTCGACTCTGGAATTGACAACCACCGCGATATTCATCTGGATGGGCAGGAGCAGGACCGGGTCCTCGCCGGCTACGACTTTGTGCGACAGACTCCCACCCGCATCGGGAACGATGAGAACGGCCACGGCACGTTTCTCGCCGGCGTCATCGCCGGCGACGGAACTGCCAGCAGCACCACGGGGCCTGAACGCTACAATACGCGAACCTTCCGCGGGATCGCGCCTCGAGCCAACCTCGTCAACCTGCGGGTTCTGGATGCGCACGGTCGTGGTCTCGTGTCGGACGCGGTTGCGGCGTGCGAATGGATCCTGGCGCATCGGGCTGAGTTGAACATCCGGGTGGCTAATCTGTCCGTCGGGTACACCCCCCGAGAGAGTTTCCGGAGCGATCCGCTCTGTCAGGCCACCGAGGCGCTCTGGAAGAGTGGAGTCGTGGTTGTTTGCGCCGCCGGAAACGGCGGCCGGTCGATTGATTCCGACCCGAACAGCAGGACCCGCTACGGATCCATTAACAGTCCCGGCATCGACCCGTACGTGATCACGGTCGGAGCCACCAAGTCGCTTGGCACAGTGAGCCGGAGCGACGACGGTATCGCCAGTTACAGCGGCCGCGGACCGACCCTGCCCGATCACCTGCTGAAGCCGGATCTGGTCGCGCCGGGCAACCGGATTGTCTCGCTTCGGGGGCACGGCCGCGCAATCGATCTGGTTGCAGAAAGCACCAACGCGGTGCCTCTCTCCGCCTACTGGAATCAGGCTCCGGCTGGGACCAGTCGGGCCTATTTCGAGCTTTCCGGCACCAGCATGTCCGCTGCCGCCGTCACCGGCGCTGTGGCCTTGATGCTGGAACGGCAACCGGGGCTGACGCCGGATACCATCAAGGCCCGCCTGATGCTGTCTGCCCGCAAGAACTGGCGCTCGGATGGTCAGAGCTTCGACGTCTTCAGCCGGGGCGCGGGGCTCATCGACGTATCGAGAGCGATCCGCTGCCCCATCGTCGCGTCTAAGCCCGCCCTGAGTCCATGGATGTCGTCATCCCCCTCCGGGGTCACCATTCATCTCCAACAGGCGCTGTGGGGCGATCAGGCACTCTGGGGCGATCAAGCCCTCTGGGGGGATCAGGCACTCTGGGGAGATCAAGCCCTCTGGGGGGATCAGGCACTCTGGGGCGATCAAGCGCTCTGGGGCGATGGGGTGCTCGCATCAGACCAGGCCCTCTGGGGAGATGGTCGGGTTCGGGCGGATCAAGCTCTGTGGGGAGATCAAGCCCTCTGGGGCGATCAAGCCCTCTGGGGCGATCAGGCTCTCTGGGGCGATCAGGCTCTCTGGGGCGATCAGGCCCTCTGGGGCGATCAGGCCCTCTGGGGAGACAACGCCCTCTGGAGCGATCAGGCTCTCTGGGTGAGGAAGTCGAACTGGGCAGATCCTGCCGTGTTTTCCAGGCAGGCACTCTGGGGTGATCTGTCTCGGACGATTCTGAAGGGCGACGAGAACTGATTGCGCCGCGCCCCCGGCTTCGGCGGCCGGAGGTACAATTCGCTGTAGCTCCGCCTGACTCCCGGGGTTCCCTGCGCTAGAGTAGGGAAGCCGTTTTCCGGGAGGATGGGCGCCGTTGGATGTTGTTTCGCAGTGGTTCGGGGAGATCGTATCCCAGCTCCCGGGCTACGAGCCACGTCCACAACAGGTGGAAATGGCTCGGGTGATCCACCGCGCCATCACCGAGCGCCGCCATGCTCTCATAGAAGCGGGGACCGGCAGCGGCAAGTCCTTCGCCTACCTGATCCCCCTCCTGCAATCCAACAAGCGCGTCGTCGTCTCAACGGGCACCATCGCGCTCCAGGAGCAGCTCCTCCACAAGGACATTCCGTTTCTGCTGCAGGCCATCGGACGGCCCGTGAATGTGGCGCTCGCCAAAGGTCGGGGGAACTACCTGTGCCTTCGAAAGCTCGAAGAAGCCGAGCGCGCGGTGCGTCCCGGCAGCAGCGACCTGCTTCAGATCCGGATGGTCCGAGAGCACGCGATGGAGACGCACTGGCAGGGAGATCGATCCGAGCTGCCGTTCTCCGTCCCTAACTCTCTCTGGCGGGACCTCCTGGCGTCGGATCCCCAGGATTGCCTGGGACCACGCTGTCCGAACTTCACCCACAGCCCGCACAAGGTGGCCCGCGACCACGTCGAGTCAGCTCAACTCATCGTCTCCAACCACGCCTTGTATTTCTCCGATCTGGCCATGGGAGGAGGGCTGCTTCCGGAGCACGACATCGTGGTCTTCGACGAGGCCCACCACCTGGACCGCGCGGCAGCGTCGGCACTCACCATTCAGGTGGACCGCTGGCTCTCGAATCGACTGCTTCAGCGGGTTCAGCGACGATTCAAGTCGGTGCCCCCAGCACTCATCGACGAGATCATGCGGTCCGAGTCCGACCTGCTCGACTATCTGTTTTCCCGCGGCCGGGGCCAGTTCAAGCTGGAGCCCGATGCCGCGTTTCGTGAACGGGTGTTGGAGCTGTGGAACCGACTGAACCAACTCGCCCAGTGGCTGGATAAGTCCTCCTCCGAACAGATGGTGTTGCTGGAGGGGGAAACCGACGCCGAACGCGGACGCGCGGAGCTGATGCGGGAGCAAATGCAGGCGGTTGCCACAGGGATAGCGTCGCGATGGAAACACTTCGCCGAGTTGGAGTTTGATGGCCATCGCGCCAACTGGATGACCGTCGACCCCGGACGAGACTCGTACGAGATTAACTCCGCCCCGCTGGATGTCGCCGAACCTCTGCGGGAACTACTCTGGAAAAAACGCACTGCGGTTCTGACCTCCGCTACGCTGGCCGTCGACAAGAAGTTCAGCTTCCTGCGCTCGGAACTGGGTTTGCCGTCGAACTGCCTGGAAGCTGTCCTCGGCTCGCCGTTTGACTTCCCCCGACAGGCCGCCCTCTATGTGCCCCAGACCGGCCCAATGCCGGACTCCGCCACGTACTCGATCGAGATGGCGGACGAGGTAGAGCGTATCCTGGACGTGACTCGGGGTCGCGCATTTGTGCTGTGCACCTCGTATCGTGGCCTGCGTGAGCTGCATCAGACGCTCCTGCCTCGACTCCGTTACCCGACCAAGACGCAGGAAGAACTCCCCCGCTCCCGGTTGATCGAGTGGTTCAAGACCACCCCGAATGCCGTGCTCTTCGCCACCTCCACGTTCTGGGAAGGCGTCGATATTCCGGGAGAAACCCTCTCCTGCGTCATCATCGACAAGCTGCCGTTCTCGAATCCCGATGACCCGGTCATCCAGGCGCGAACGGATCTGATGCGCTCTCGTGGAGAAGATTGGTTCAACGGCTTCGTGCTGCCGCGAGCCGTGCTCACGTTGAAGCAGGGATTCGGAAGGCTCATTCGAACCCGCACGGACTCGGGGCTCGTGGCCATCCTGGACCGCAGATTACTCACCAAAGGCTACGGATCCGTCATGCTGCGCTCCCTCCCTCCGGCTCGACGGGTGACCGGCCTCCTGCCCACGCTGGAAGAACTCCTTACCGCGCCACTCCCTGTCAAACTCCTTCAGGAAGCCGGATACTCCGGCTGGATGAACGCTCCCCCACACGACCTTGAGTCCGTCCTCGGGCCCCCCCGGGACGATTGATCCGGACCACAGATGGAAACGATCCAGCACTTTCTCCACAGCCTTCATGGCGAGGGCCTCCGGCAACTGATCTCGTCCGGGGGATTCGTCATCCTCTTTCTCATCGTGTTCGCCGAGACCGGGCTCTTCTTCGGCTTCTTTCTTCCGGGTGATTCGCTCTTGTTCACAGCCGGAGCGCTGGTGGGCAGCGGGTTCCTGCACGCTCCCGAACCCCTGCCGCAGGACCCGGTATCCGGCATCATCGCCCTCAACGTGCTGCTGATGATCGCAGCCATCGGTGGCGACAACACGGGGTACCTGATTGGGAGAAAGACGGGACCTCGACTGTTCAGCAAGCCGAACTCACGGCTCTTCAAGCGAGAGCACCTGCTGCACACTCGGGATCTGTACGACAAGCACGGCGGCAAGATCCTCATCGCGGCCCGATGGATGCCGTTTGTGCGGACCTTTGCGCCGATCGTGGCCGGAATTGCCGAGATGCCCTACTCCCGGTACATCGGCTACAGCGTGGCCGGCGGCGTCACGTGGATCGCCAGCATGACGCTCCTCGGGTATTTCCTGGGCAGCATTCCCTTCATCCGCCAGCACAACGAGAAGGTGATCCTCTTGATTGTCTTCCTCTCCGTGCTTCCTCCTGTGATTCACTGGATCAAGGAGCGGCGTGGCAAGAGTCACTGATCCCGCCGGAGCCGTGTGGCTGCATGTGGTGGACATCGGCCCTCGACCTCGCGAGGTGACCGAACTGGCCGCGGAGCTGCTCGGCGTGGAGTTCTCTGCTGCAGCAGAGCGACTGCACGCCCTGCCCTGCCCGCTGCGATGCTACCCGAGCCGCAGTTCGGCCCGCGCAGATCTGGACCGGCTGCGCGGGCTGGACGCCGTCGGAATCTTGATGCCCAGAGAACGCCTCGAGTCGTCCGTGGCTGCGGTCGACCCCGTCGACGACGCCGGCGCAATGCCGGTTCGACGGCTGATCCGCCGCGTGCTCTGGGTCCTCGTTCCCCTACAACTGGGAATTGCCTGGATCTGGTTCGTGGAGGGTCGGACCTCGACCGGCCTGTTCGGCCTGCTCCTGGCGATCTCCACCGCGTGCTACCTGCTCCTCACAAAGTGACTCCGCGGCTCCCGGGGTCGTCACCTCACCTCACCCCACGCACCTGACGAACCAGCACGGTTCCAACCACAAACCAGATCGTTGCCAGTCCGAAGACCGCCGTGTACCCCAGAGTGAGCGAGGTGGCCTTCAGCGTTCCCAGGATGACGCCCGTGATGGCGGGAGCGATGACCTGAGGGAGCACCAGCGCAACGTGCCAGATTCCCATATCGCGGGCGGCATCTTCCCCTGAGGGAAGCACATCCAGCGCCAGCGCCCAATCCACGGCGGTGTACGCTCCGTTTCCGATCCCATAAAACGCCGCAACCAGCAGAGTCAACGCGTAGCTGGGATAGAACGACACTCCCACATAGACCGCGCAGGCCAGCGCCATCACGGTCCCAGAGAGGTACACCAGCGGCTTTCGGCCGTGTTTGTCCGAGAGGTCTCCGGCGATCACGCTCGTGGGGATTCCCATTCCGATGATCACGACCATGAGCGTCGACGTCGCCGAGGCCGGGTTACCTACCTTGATCACGTCCTGTAGGAAGTACTGGAAGTAGGGGGAGATCGAGTAGACGCCCATGCAAATCATGGCGCGTGTGATCAGAACCCAGTAGAAGTTCCTGTGGGTTACCGGATCCACGATGAAGGAACGAGCAAATGCGGCGATCTCGAACTTCTCCACGGGTGTGGTGACCACGGGCTCTCGGATGCGCACAAGAGTCAGTACAAGCGAGACCACCAACACGACGATGATGAAGAGATAGACGGGCATGAAATTGCCGTCGACCGCCAGCGCCGACCCCGCAATGGCTCCCACCACCGTGCCGAGCGCCGTCATGAGCGCCTGATAGCCGCTGGCTCTCCCGATCTGCTCGGTCGGCACCACATCCGGCAGGAGCCCCGCGTACGGGCCGCCCCACCAGTTGCAGCCGAACTGCACGCCCGCGAAGAGCAAGGTGAACAGGAAGACGTTCGACCCCTTGCCGCAGGTCGCCATTCCGAGCAGGAACAGGACGTTGATCACCATCCCTGCGATCAGGAACGGACGACGCCTGCCTTCGGGCCGCCGACAGCGGTCCGAGAGGGCGCCGGCAATTGGGGTGACGATCATCGAGACGAGGGCGCCGGCCGGCAGCACAACGGCTAGCCAGGACTCCTTGCTGGCCTCACCGACGATGGCCGCTACCTGCGGCGGGAGCACGATGAACAACAGCGCGCCCCACTGCACGTTGTAGGCCAGCCAGAGGCAGGCCAGGATCAACTGGTCCCCGGTGGAGAGGGGCCGCGGCGCCTCGGGGTTCGAACTTGCTGTGTGAGCCATGGTGTCCCTGGGTCTACCGACCCTTAATCCGAACCTATCCCCTACGCCATGTCGGCGTGTGGGTCGCAGGACCCATTTCCGATCATTGGGCGCCGGTAGGCTGGCGCCGAAGCCACCGCTCCGCGAGCTCGATGTCGCCGAACTTGTCGATATCCATTGCGACCTCCGGGAGATTGACCGGAGCGGATCGAGCCGACATCTTGAGAATGTCGCCCACCCGCTGCTCCGCAAAGGCGAGGTCCAGGCTCCCGGTGAAGACCCCCCACGCAAAGCGAGCGCCGAACATGGCCGCCAGTTGGGGGACGCTGCGTCTGGCGTTCAAAAGCCGCTCGACCCAACCCCATCGCTCACGAATTGCCGGACCGTTGATCAAGGCCATGCTCGAGCCCGTGAATCGCCCCTGTTGGGTCTTCACGTAGATCCACTTCCGATCCGGGAAGGCCCGATCGATGTGCTCACGCTCAACAATCGGAAACACCAGATCGGCTTCAGGCATCTGAGCCAGCGCACGGTCGAGCACCCCGAACCCCACAAGGGGCAGATCACCGGAGAGAGCCAGGATCGAAGAGGCATCTCCCAGCGCCTCCAGGCCCGCACCCAGGTTCGTCGTGATATCTTGCCGCTCGGGGGTCAACGACGCGCCGTACGTGGCGAGCGGCAGACGTGCCAGCTCAGGGTGACCCACCACCACGATCCGCTGAATGGAAGAGCACTCTCGCAGCCCCGCCAGCACCCATTCCAGGCAGGAACGTCCGAGAAGCGGGATCTCCGCCTTCCGCAGTATCTCCCGGTCGAGCTCTTCGAAACGCTCTCGCTCGATCGTTCCGCCGGAAAGCACGAGCGCATCCATTGCCAAGGGCGCCAAGAGTGGTTCGCTCCGACCTGGTACCGGCCGAACTGGACATTCGGGCCGATAATGTTCCAACAGAGAAGCGGTCCTCGGCGTGCTTCCCTGGATCCAGGTACGCCGGGTTGGAATCTCGAACCTTCATGCAGTTACCATGCCGATGATGTCTACGATCGATCTGCTCCTGGTGCTGTGCGCTGCTATCCAACTGAGCGCCCTGGTTTTCATGGGATTCACTGCGTACGGGCTGATGAAAAGCGGTCGAATCGCGTACGCAAAACTGGGGATCCTCATCTCTGCAAGCCGAACGGCGGCCTCCCGGGTGCTGGGCCTGACGTCGGCGGTGACCGCGCGCCTCGACAGGACAACAAACTACCTGATCACCACCAGCTCCCGAGTCTGGAACCGCTGGCTACAGGCGCGGCGGCTCGTGAACGAAGTAGTTGGACCGGCCCGGCAGGTCGCCGTCACGGCTGTCACCGTGGGGACGTCCGTGCGCTCAGCAGCCGACCTGTTCCGAAGAGTGCGGAAGTTGAGACGAACAACGGCGGAGGCCATTCGGGCCGCCCGCAGAGGAAACAGCAGCGCGTGAAGCCGGCCTCCATCATCAATCGCGGCGACACATTCGTCACCCTTCGCGTCTCGACGGACAGACCTGCCGAAATTCGTGAAGCGCTCGCGGCCCGAGACGTGCAGCACGTCTACAAGGGGGATCAGAATCAGGCCTGGGATGCAGTCCTGGCGAATCACTGTCTCGCGCGCGCTGTCGGCCCGGCCTCCGACGGCGTCGATCTCACGTTCTTCGTGCATGACGAGCGATTGGGCACGGCCGATGCCCGGCTGGTTCGACACTGGCGTTCCGAGTCGCGCCGTTTCGTGCTCACCGAGGACTACTACCGCAGCCGGAGCGGCGCCGTGTGGGAACACCAGGACATCTCACACGGTGTGCTCTTCTCCGAAGCGGTATCCCCGGAGCAGTTCGCGGGCGCAGGCATCCACATCCACCGGCTTGCCGATGCCTGGGATCGGCAGGCCGCCGATTGCTCCCGCGACCTCGAATGGCTGGAGGCCCTGAAACACCTTGGAGTCTGCATTCCGGGTGTGTCCCCCGGGCGATGCGATGCCTCCGGACTTGGGCCGGCAGTCCAGTGGACCGGTCTCTCTGAACTCGCCGCGGAACATCCGTCGGCCGGCCTGTACTACGCCCTGACCAAGACGGATGGACTCTACGGGCTGGTGCCGGTGGAGAACGAAAACCGAACGATGGCGGGGATCCCTGTCGGCGATCCCGAGATCGCTGCATGTCTGCGGCGGCTGCTGGTTCTGGCGGTTCGCGGCGCCGTGCGCTTCTCATCCGATCCCTCCCAGCGACGCGGGATTCTCGGTCGCGGGAGGCGTGTCGCCGCGTGGGGCGCCGACTTCCTGAAAGCCAACCCTCGGGCTACCGTGGCGGATCTGCAGGTGGCGTTCGGTGTGTGGCTGACCCACGAGATTTTCCCGGCCGACACCATAGAGATCGACCGGAGCAGCCGGTTCACCCGAATGTCGGCATCGGAATTTGATGGCGGCGAGCTCGAAGATCACTCGCTGCACTACTTCCTCGATCTTGCGCTCCGGTATCCTTCCGAGTTCACGGATTCCTACAACGACGCTTTAAACCGAGTCGGCTTCGGCCTCCAGCGAATGAAGTTCGACCCGGCGGACGGGGTTTACACCCTGCCGTTCTTCGTGGAATTCGCCGAAGCCGATGACGACGGCGTGTACCGGTACGAGCTCGAGCTCTCGGACCCTCACCGCTCCACCGTCCTGCTCAAGAATCCTTCGCGGGGAGATCGGGTCCTTGAAGCCGGCCACCCGATCGACTCCGCGGAAGCGCTCTTTCTGGTGCTCTCAACCGGGCTCAATACCTCGCGTGGATTTTCCGTGGTCGGCAAGGCCGCCGCCTTCAGCGCGGAACTGCAGCGCGCTCCACGTGGGCTGGGACTCCCCCGCCAGGGAAGCAAGTACACCCCCATGGTGGACCACCTCGTCAGCGGACTCCGCTCTCGCGGGATCCTCCGACAACCGACGGGGCTCCTGATCCGCATCGGACTGAACGCGCTCGATCGCTTTGCGGCGCTCGGCTCGATCCCGATCCGAATGCCGGAGTTCCTGAGAGCTCGAATGGGAGACACAGTTGCCTGCGCCCGCTTCGCCAGGGAATGGCGCTCCGTGGCCGCGCAGGCTCAGCAGGCGCTGGAGTGGCTCTCGCGCCTGCTGCCAGGCCAGGAGGTCCATCTCGCGCGGCTGCTGGTTGAGGGCGACTCCTCTCACCGCCGTGTGGGCAAGCTGCTGCGGCAGATGGGGTTGACGGCAGTGCCCGACGGCTTGAAGCGCCTGGCCGAGGAACTGGGGCCCACGGTTCGCGGGGTCACTCTCAGGCTCCTCGACGAACGCGAGCAACTCCTCGAACGCCGAAGGACCCATGCGCAAACGGGACCCTGGCACCTGCGGGATCGCACGGTAGACCGCGAGATCAACCGACTGCGAGAGAGCGTGGACACTCGCCTCAAGATCCTCATGGCTGCGTGGGTGCGCAGACTGTGGCAGCGAGCTGAGTCGTTGACCTACGTGAACGACCGTCCCTATACCCTTTCGCTGTACCTGGCGTTCGGCCTCGCGATCTTCCCCCCGATCTGTCGAAACGTCGAGTTTGACGTGGAGTGGATCTCACCCTGTCCCACCCCAGAGCACGATCGTTCGGAGTGCACCTGACCCTCAACAATCTCTCTGTGGGAGCCGGCGGAAGCTCGCTCGCCCTGGAGCGCCGGTACCGGAAGCCTCAGGCCCCGCCCAGTCCAATTCCGCTCATCGATCGCGCCATCAGCCGGCGCGACCATGGGATGCGACCTAACAGCGGCAACCCGAAGTCCCGGAGCCAGGTATTGGGGATGCAGGTCGACTGAAAGAACGGGGTCAGAGCGAGACTGGTCGACAGGTAGAACTCGGCAACGGGACGACGAACTCGGACATAGTTCTGAAGCGCTCGGGGGACATCCCTATCCGTGTCGAGGCACATCGCGAGCGCCTCCGAGTCTTCAAGCGCAAGATTGAGTCCCTGCCCCAGATGCGGGCTCATTGAGTGCGCCGCATCGCCGAGCAACACCAGGCGCCCTTGCCGCCAATTGTGCATCCAGCAGTGACGGTACGGGGCGTACACCACATCACCCCAACCCGACAGTCCTTCCAGGAGTTCTGCGGTGGGGGGCGCCAGATGTCGCACTTCAGCGGCCCAGGCATCGAAGGAACCGCTGCGGGTGGACTCGGCTGCAGAATTCGGTACCAACCAGAACAGCGTTGCCACTCCGGAACCCGTGGGGAGGATCCCGCAGAGCTGCCGGCAATCTCTCACCCACTG
>SYKE01000013.1 GCA_005798285.1 Actinomycetota bacterium | reverse complement strand
GGGACTCGGGAGGTCGTGCCCGGGTCCGCACTTTGCCAGCATCGCCGAAATCAGCGGATCGAGCGCGGCATCGAGCGATGCCGGACTCGTATCCCTCATCCGAAACGTCCAGGTGGTGGTGGGACCGCTCCCCCGAAGAAATCGCTCCGCGCGGCTCCGGGGCGCCTGCTGCAGCGCGATTCGCCCGCTCCAGCCCGTCGAGAACCGCTCGATCAGGATGCTGCCGCCGACCATCCCCTCCGGCGATCCCTCGCCGGAAAACAGCGAGATAGTGACCCCGGAGCCGTCGAGCCCCACGCCCCACTGGCCGACCTGCATCCGAAGCGGCCGAGTCAGGCGCACCACGATTTCAATGTAAGAGTCCGAAGGGACCAGCCGCAGCCCGCGCGACATTCGCGCGAATGGGAGAATGTCGCCTTCCGCAGTGCACCAAGCCCAGACATGCACGATCTCGTCCAGCGGGCGGGCGCCCTGGAATCGGAACTGGAAGTCGTGGCGGAATGACTGGCCCGGAAAGATCCCCACGCTGCCGCTAACGGCGTAGGCGCCGTCCATTCCAGCCGGCGCGTTGCCGATCATCCCGCTCGGAACCAGCGCCACAAATAGCCGGAATGTCTCAACCCGGCCCGGCGACGCCCAGACGTTGACCCAGGCGGAGATTGGCTGGTCCCACTCCACTACGCGGCTTTCGATCTGCAAGTCCGCGTGAAAACCCGCCCGGCTGACTTCCTGAACATCGCCGTCGTGGAGCGGAATCATTGCGTGCTCCGAGGAACTGGCATCTTCCTCCGAAGCTCCGGGAGCGGGGGCGGATGATCCCCGGCGGAGCCATGAGCAGGCCAGAGGTCATTCACAGAGGTCTGTGGGGGCGCGGGCATGGCGTCAGGGGATAAGCCGCTTCGACTGCAGGAACCGGGCGGTCCGGGCCATTGCATCTTCGAACAGTTGCAGATCATAGAGGAAGTAGCCGTGAACACCCCCGGGATGCGGGATCAACTCGCACTCGTTTCCGGCGGTCCGCATGGCTCGGTCGAACGCCTCTGCTCCGGCGTACGGCGTGACGGTGTCGCCGGTGCCGTGGAAGAGCCGGGTGGGCGGGAGACCGGCCCTCACCTGATGCAGCGGCGAGAGCGAACGCCACTCGGCGCCACACTTGGCATGGCCGTAGCCCTGCTCCGAGGTGTCGATGACGGGAGACCAGAGGACCAGCGCCGCCGGGGTCGGGTCCAACTCCCGCCTGTCGCCGGCCTCATCCATCCCGGTGAAGAGCGAGGTGCCCGCAGCGAGGTGGCCGCCCGCGGAGCCGCCCGCCGCCGCAATCCGCGCCGGATGGATCGCCAACTCACCGGCATGGGACTTGAGATATCGCATGGCGCTGCGGGCGTCCCTCACGCACATGGCTGGGGTCTCGCCGCTCCCCACCCGCATCAGCCGGTATTCCAGACAGGCGGCGAGCATCCCCTTTCGGGCAAAGTAGTCGGCCATCGGGTAGAACTGCCGCGGAGCGCCTCCGGTCCAGCCCCCACCGTGGATGATGAGGAACGCCGGCCGGCCGCCCTCGGGCGCCGCGCCTTCCGGCTCGAAGAGATGGAGGTGCAGCTTTCGTCCATCAACTTCCTTATAAACCAGCTTCCGCGCCGGTTCCAACCGTGCCCCGATCGCATCGATCGCACGCTGCTGAGCAGCCCGAACCGGGGGGCAGAGACCGGCCGCGAGCAGGCCCGCCGTCCTCATCAAGAGTCGCCGCCGTGGGATGCCGCTCACTGCCCGGCCCCCGGTCGAATCCGTCGGGGTCCCGCCGGAGCGGGAGTGTTCGGATCGGTGAAAGGCGACTGCTCGAACCGGTCTGATGTCACGCGGGGATCGCCGGCCTCGCGGAGAGTCCGCATGAGGCGTTCGGCCAGCTCCTTCTTGCGCTCGGAATACTCGGGCTCGGCGGCCACATTCCGGATCTGATCGGGATCCTTCTTCAGATCGAACAGCTCCTCTTCGGGCCGGCGATCAAACGAATAGCGGTAGTGCCACGCCCACTTCGGATCCTTCCGGTTCGCGACCAGCCACGCCTTCGTGGGGCTGGAGTCCATATCCGCAAAGGCGGCATAGGTGTTGTTCTCCAGGGCGTCCTGCGTCGGCTCTGAGGTGTCGGTGACGCCCTTCGGCGAGCCGAGCGGCCAACGCTCCGGCTTGAAGTTGCGGACATAGAGGAACCGCTCCGTGCGAAGCGCCCGCTGGGGGTACGGACGGAAGTCCTCCCGCGCGTCGGCAACGTGCCGCTCTCGCCCGGTGATGACAGCATCCCGCGAGGGGTCGATGCGTCCCGATCGCCGGGAACTCAACTGCGCGAGCAGGCTGCGGCCGTGCATTCCCGCCGGCAGTGCAGCGCCCGCGGCTTCCAAAAAAGTAGGCCCCAGATCCATCAGGCTGACCAGGTCATCCACCACGCGGCCGCCCTTGCCGCCCGGCATTCGAGCCACGAGCGACACGCCGGTTCCGAAGTCGTAAAGGTTGCATTTGCCGCCGGGAAACCCGGGCGCACCGTGGTCGCCGCTGACCACGATGAGCGTGTTGTTCAACTCGCCGGCCTCTTCCAGCTTCTTGAGCAGCACGCCCACGCCCGCATCCCACGCCTGGATCTCACCGAGATAGTCCGCGAAATCGGCCCGTACTTCGGGCACATCCGGCAGGAAACGCGGCAGCTTCCCCTTCAGACGGTCGGGATCGATGCCCCAGAGCGCCTGCCCGGAGCCCTTCTCCCACTTCCGATGCACCAGGGTGGGGCCGAACCAGAAGCAGAACGGCTCCTTGCCGGGCCGTGCGGCGAGAAATGCGTCGAAGTTGCCCTTCACCTCGTTCAACAGCCGGGTTCGCGCCGTCTCGACGGTGACGCCCGAGCGCACGAGCGCCGTGGCGTTCTCTGAGAAGTTGTTGTAGCCGCGCCCGGCCTTCTCGTAGGCATGGCGCTGACCCCCATAGGGCGCATCGGCCGGTGTGCCGGGGCTCCAGACCTTGGTGAACTTGCCGATGTGATAGCCGGACTTCTGCAGCAGCAGCGGCCAGGCGGGGATGGAGGAGTCCCACTGGGCGCCCTGAAGGATGGCGCCGCGTCCGCAATTGAAGAAGTAGCGGCCTGAGACCAGCGAACTGCGACAAGGGGTGCAGGACGGCGCGGGGGCGAAGGCGCTGCGGAAGAGCACGCCCTCTCGCGCGATGCGGTCGATGTGCGGCGTTTGCACCACCTGACTCGGCGAGGGCCGTCGATCCAGCCGAGCATACGCGCCGGCGTACCGTCCCCAATCATCGGCAAAGCAGAAGAGAATGTTCGGCCGCGGCGCCGCGGGCTCCTGAGCGCCGGCCCGAACCCCACACACCGCCAGTGTCACTCCCAGCACGGGCGCCGTCCACCGCCAGATCATCCCGTTCCCCTTCCCCGCGAGATCCCCACCGCCGCCACGCCGTCACAGCGCCAGGCTGTGACGCCGCCCAACGTCCCCGCCACCCATCCGTTCCCCAGCCCATCCCCGATCCCCTGTTCGGCGGCGCCCCCCCATGACATCTGCCCGCGCGGCCCGTGGGCCGAGCAAGGTCTATCAGACCGGGGCCCGTCTACCAGACCGGGAGGCGTCTATCAAGCTAAACCCATGGCTCGTCCGGAGAAGTCTCGATCTGGGGACCGTCTCCTTACCCAACCCAATCCGTCTCCTGGCTTACCTTTGGGCGAAGTCGGGCTCCAGGTGAATGGGGTGAGCAAGCTGACCACGCCAGGCGCGTGCGGGATGAGCGTTGTTGTGTCGATCACAAGTCTGACTTTTGGTGTCCAGCCAACACTCACATCCGTGTGAGGAATGGGCTTGGATGGGAAGCTGCAGAAGCGCTTCGTCCCGGCTCTAGGCGCTCACGCGGTGGCGGCGGAGGCGTGGACCGAGCCCCGCTGCCGCGAACCAGTCGGGGAGAGCGACCCGGGGTTGGAAGCCTGGGTCAGAGACTTGAGTCGGTCGTGTTCTGGGGGAGGCGGCGGAGGCGGAGTTCGATGCCGTCCGCTTCTGCCGCAGCGTAGAAGACGAGCGCCGGACCGTCGGGCGTGCGGCGTTCGAGGGCGACCTGCCAGAAATCGGGGCGGCCCCGACCCTTGCGGCGTGAGAGCCAGGCGAGGTCGTTGGTCGACCAGTCCGGCAGACTGAGACCGATCCGGTCGCTCCGGGAGTCGACGATGGCTTCAGCGCGCAGCGTGAGGTGGGCGGCGGGGAGGGGTACCTGGTACCGGCCCGTGCCGACCGGAACGGAGATCCACAGCTCGAAACGGTTCAGGGCGCGGAGCCGGTCGAAGAGTTCGGGATCGGCGGGATCCTGCGTTTCCCAGTCCGGTCGTTCCGAGCCGGGTTCCTCAGGGCTCATGCGTGGCGGGACGCCCGAACGTGATCGGGAAAGAGACCGTGCGCCAGGCCGCGCGCCGTGGCGGGAACCACCCGGATCGGAACGCCGAGATCGAGTTCCAACTGCTCCACACGGATGTCGTCGATCAGCCATCCCTCTCGGGTGGCGTTCTCGGGGAGCAGGTAGTGATCGCAGGGGGTCGCTTCGCCGACCTGCGCCCGAATGTCTTGACCGGTGAGGAGGCCGGAGACGGTGACGCTCGGGCCGAAGAAGTCATTTCGGATGGGGATCACTTGAACATCGAGCCCGCATCGCTCGCGGATGGGGGCGAGCATCGCCTCCAGCACCGGCGCGGCGAGGGTCCCTGAGAGCACCCCCACGCGCGTCGCTGTCGCCCCGGGGGTCTCCGGCGACGCGTCGGGGAAACGGGCGGCGAGGCGGCGCCACTGCTGCCGGAAGCGGGAGATCAATCCGACTCCGTTCTCCACCTGCGCCAGTTCCTCGTACTTCTCGGGACCCGGAAGCGGCAGCTCGGCCAGCAGGTACATCTCATCGGACGGGTAGACGAAACGCGCTCCATATTTTTCGAGAAACTGTTTCTGCCAGTACCGCGACTTCAAAACCACGGTGCGAGCTTCCTGTCGGGTGACGGTGCGGAGGGCCGGCAGGCGTCCACGCTGCCCGGTGAGACCCACGGGCACGATCGCCAACGAGCGACAGCCGTGGTCGAAGTACCTGGCCATCTCCTCCACGGTCTGATCGAGCCGGTATCCGTCGTTGATTCCGGGGGTCAGCACGATCTGACCATGGATCTGGATGCTATGGTCGAAGAGTCGCTCGAGGTGTTCCCGGAGGCGGGCGCCCTCCGGATTGCGGAGCATCGCCACGCGCGTATCGGGATCGGTGGCGTGGATGCTGACGTAGAGCGGGCTGAGACCGTAGCGGAAGATGCGCTCCCAGCAGCGTTCGGTGAGGTTGGTGAGGGTGATGAAGTCGCCGTGCAGGAATGAGAGACGGTAGTCGTCATCCTTGATGTAGACCGACTTCCGCATCCCGCGCCGGTTCTGGTAGACGAAGCAGAAGTCGCAGAAGTTGGTGCAGATCCGGATTCCGTCAAAGACATCGGATGTGAAGGCAACGCCCAGGGTCTCGTCGACCGACTTCTCGACATCCACGACGTACGCCTCGTCGCGTCGCCCGCCGGGAGCGATCTCGACCTGCACATCCTCGTCGGAGATGAGGAAGCGGTAGTCGATAACATCTTCCATCCGCTCGCCGTTGATGCTGACGATCTCATCGCCGGGCTGAATGCCGATCTCTTCGGCAATGGAGCCCGGTTCCACGCGCTCCACCATGGCGTGGGGTTCGGGAGGGCGATAGGGGTTGATGGGACGGGTGAAGGTGGGCGGCGCGGGTTGGAGTTGGGTGAGAGCCATGGAGGGTTCCTTGCGCTGAATTCTATCCGTCCGCTTCGAGCCTGCGGGGCCGCGCACAAAAAACGGCCCCCCACGATCGCTCGTGGGAGGCCGTCGCATCTATCGACGCATCTGTCAGCGCGACTGAACGGCGCTTAGATGTCGAAGTAGAGGCAGAACTCGTACGGATGCGGTCGGAGGTTGACCTGCTCGAGTTCGCGCTCTCGCTTGTAGGCGATCCAGGTGTCGATGACGTCCTGGGTGAAGACGCCGCCGCGGAGGAGGAACTGGTGGTCCGCTTCCAGGGCGTCGAGCACGGCGGAGAGGCTTCCGGGAGTGTTCTTGATCTCCTTCTTCTCCGACGCCTCGAGGTCGTAGAGGTCCTTGTCCACCGGGCTCGGCGGCATGATCCGGTTCACGATCCCGTCGATGCCGGCCATCAGCATCGCGGAGAACGCGAGGTACGGGTTGCAGCTCGGGTCGGG
>SYKE01000151.1 GCA_005798285.1 Actinomycetota bacterium | reverse complement strand
CTGGAACTGGGCGATGAGTCGTTAGCGGTTCATTCCCAGGTAGGCGAGATGGTCGCGGCCTACCGGCCGGACGATCTCATTGCGTTCGGTGAGCGAGCGGAGCGATACGTGACGTCGGCCGTCGAAGCAGGATACCCTGATGGCCGATGCGTCGCGCTTCGATCCCACTCTGCGGTGGTGGATGCCATCCGAGAGCGGTCGGTCACCGGCGCCGCGATTCTTGTTAAGGGAAGCCGAGGGATGCAGATGGAGCAGATCGTGGCGGCTCTGGCTGAGAGTGGGGGCTAGGCGTGCTGTCGATCTTGTTTGGGCCTCTGCTACTCGGCATCCTGGGCGCCTACGTGGGTGGAATCCTGCTGCTCCCACTCCTCTTGCGACTGAAGGTGGGGCAGGTCATCAACACCTGGGCGCCCGAGAGCCACAAGAGCAAGGGCGGAACGCCCACCATGGGTGGAGCCATCATTCTCGTGGGAGCCTTTTCCGCCACGCTCCTCTTTCCCGGGCCTCCCGCCACTGGGATAGCTCTTGCCGGGGTGCTTCTCGCCACGATCGGGTTTGCAGCCGTCGGCTTTGTGGACGACTACCTGATCGTAAGACGCGGAAAGAACCTGGGACTCCGCGCGCGGGAGAAGTTGGCGGGTCAGTTCTTAGTTGCAGGGCTCTTTGTGATGTGGCAATTGCTCTGGGAGAATGAGCTGCGTCCGTCGGGTTCCATATTGGGAGATCCGATGCGCATGCTGCTTGCAGGCTATCATCTGTTGCTGTTGGTGGGGCTCTCCAACGCGGTGAACCTGACCGATGGGCTGGATGGACTTGCGGCGGGGGTGAGCCTACCTGTTTGGATAACTCTGGCGGTGTTGGGTTTGTTTGCGCCTCATGTGCAGAGTGCGGCGAGGGGCGATGTCGGGGTCGTCATCTTTTGCGCGGCGTTTGCAGGAGCCACGTTGGGGTATCTCTGGTTCAACGCTCACCCCGCTCAGGTGTTCATGGGGGACGTGGGGTCGCTGGCGATCGGGGGCGGGATGGCAGCCGCCGCGATCACCTTTCGGCAGGAGTGGCTCTTGCTGCTGGTGGCTCTGGTGCACTGGGTTGAGATGGCCAGTGTGATCATTCAGGTCACGTCGTTCAAAACCACGGGAAAGAGGGTCTTCAAGATGTCCCCACTGCACCATCATTACGAGAAGTGCGGGGAACCGGAGACCCGGATTGTGGCCCGCTTCTCGATCCTTAGCGCGGTGTGCTGCCTCCTGGCCCTGTCGATGGTGTTTCGAGGAGTCTGATGTCCTGGCGGCCCGCTGATCCCAACTGGAGAACCACCCTCAACGGCAAGCGCGTTGCGGTCATCGGGGCCGCGGCCACCGGTCGCGGGGCCGCTCCCGTGCTCGCGTCGCTCGGGGCCAGCGTGGTGGTGTACGACGAACGCGGACCGGAAGAACTGGCTGCGATTTGGGATGAACTGGATGGGAACTGCGAGCTTCGACTGGGAGACTCGAGCTACCCTGGCATCGAAGCGTGCGACTTGATTGTACCCAGCCCGGGTGTGCCTGCAGACTCACCCGTCCTCCAGCGACTGCAGGCACTCGGCGTTCCCATTCTGAGTGAGATCGAAGTCGCCTACCGGATTGCAAGGGCCCCCATTCTGGCGGTGACGGGCACCAATGGTAAGACGACCACGGTGTTGATGCTGCTCTCCATTCTGCGGGCCGCCGGTAGGGAGGCGACGTGTGCCGGGAATACGCTGGCCGGGGGACATCAGATGCCTCTCATCCGGGCGGCGCACACGGGATCTGCAGACGCCTGGCTGGTTTCGGAAGTCAGCAGCTTTCAACTGGAGTGGGTTCAACTGTTTCGACCGCGCGTGTCGGTGATTACAAACATTACCGCGGACCATCTGAACCGCCACCACACTGTAGAAGCCTATGTGGAAACCAAGGCGCGCCTGCTCGCAGCCCAGGGTGAGGGCGATACTGCGATTTTGAACTTGCAGAACCAGGCCTGTCGGCAGCTTCTGGGGCGAGTTCGATGTGCGCGATTGGCCTTCAGCCGGGATCCCGACGACGGAGCAGACCTGTGGGCGGATGTGGTTTCGGGTGCGCGACTGCTGCGGATCAGGTCCGTCGGCAAAGTCCATGACCTGTGCGACGCTTCGGTGCTGCGGGTTCCCGGGGAGCACACCATCGAAAACGCTCTCGCGGCGGCGGGCGCTGCCTGGTCGGTCGGTTGCACGGCAGACGAAATCCGGAGGGGGCTCGCCAACTTCGAAGGGGTGCCGGATCGCCTTGAGGAGGTTGGGACCTGGAATGGGGTGACGTTTGTGAACAACACGATGTGCACGAACGTGGACGCCGCCGTAAGGAGCATCGAGGCCTACAGCCGGCCGGTCGTTTTGATCGCCGGCGGCAAGGACAAGGGGCTGGACTTTCGACCGCTGGGCCAGACGATCGCCTCCCGGGTGAAGGCCCTCGTCAGCATCGGCGCCGATGGCCCACGGATTGCGGATGCAGCGCGAGAGTTCGGATTTTCGCACATCCGGAACGCGACAACTATGGGCGACGCCGTGCGGCTCGCGGCCGAACTCAGTGTGCCCGGGGACGTCGTGCTCCTGGCGCCTGCGTGTGCGAGCTTCGACTGGTACCGCAGCTTCGAGGCGCGCGGCAAGGACTTCACCCAGGAAGTGCTCTTGTTGTGCAACGGGCTCCACGGAGACAAACCGTGACTCAACAGCGCCCCCAATCCCTCATCGCCGACACGCCACTGCTCCTGCAGGCCATCATTTTGATGGCGATCGGCACCGTGTTCGTCATGTCGACGGCCACGACGCAGGCGCTCCAACAGGCAACGACCTCGCCGATCGGGGTTCTCTCAAAACAGGTGGTGCTCGTCGTCGTTGCGCTGGGGGGACTCTGGGCCGCTGAGCGCGTACCGCTCCAGTGGATTAAGAGACCGCTCAACGCGAGCATCCTGATGGGGTTCGTGATTTTGCTTCTCCTGTTGGTGTTGCACCCCAAGATTGGCGTCGTGCGCGGGGGCGCTCGTCGGTGGCTGGGGAAAGAGCCGTTTATGTTCCAGCCCTCCGAACTCGCAAAGATTGCGCTGGTGATCGTCCTGGCGGTCTTTTCCGAGCGGATCAAATCGAAGATTCAGGGTATCTGGCACTTTCTGTTTGCCACAAGTCTGGTTCTTGGTACGGCGGTGCTAGTCGCCAAAGAGGATCTGGGCACCTCCATCGTGATCGTCTCCGGAGGGCTGGCCGTGCTCTGCATCGCCGGCGCAAGGGCGCGGCACATGTGTCTGTTGATAGCGGTGTTGGCGATTGGAGTCGCCATAGCAATCATGGCGGAGGGGCATCGCTCCAAACGAATCGGTGGATGGTTGGATCTCTGGATTCACCCGTATGCCAACCATCAGGGTGTTGCCTACCAGGGGCAGCAAGGGCTCCTCGCCTTCGGCCTGGGGGGTGTCGGCGGGGTGGGCATCATGCGGGGGAGTCTCAAGTACTCACACCTCCCGGCGGCCGAAACCGACTTCGTGTTTGCCTCCATCGGGGAAGAAACCGGTCTCTGGGGGACGATCTTACTGACCGGCCTCTTCCTGTGGATGGTTGTTCGGGGCCTTACGGTGGCTCACAAGTCGACAAGCTGGTTCTCCTGTCTGCTCGCCAGCGGTCTTTCCGCGGTCATCGGAGCCCAGGCCCTGCTGAATATGCTGGTAGCCACCTCGATGCTTCCCTGTACGGGGGTGCCCCTCCCGTTCATCAGTTTCGGTGGGACTTCCCTTGTGTTCACCTCGGTGTCGATGGGCCTGATCCTCAATGTCTCGCGGGAGAACTCAGCCTCGCCGCGCCAAACCAGAAATCGTGAGGACACTACGGGTGCGAGTGATACTGACGGGCGGGGGAACCGGCGGGCACATCTATCCAGCCCTTAGCGTCGCCGAGGCGCTGTCCAACTGTGAGATCCTGTACGTCGGCTCGGCCGACGGTCCGGAGGCACGGATCGTTCCCGCATCCGGTGTGGAGTTTCGGAGCGTGCCCACGAGAAAGCTCTCCCGCCGCCCGACACTGGGCTCCGCCGTAGCGTTGGCAATTTGCGCCGGTGGGGTGATCCGGGGAATGGAGATCCTACGCTCGTGGAAGCCGGATGTAGTGCTGGGAACGGGGGGGTTTGCTTCAGCGGGAATGATGTTTGCGGCGGGAATGCTTCGGGTACCCAGCGTCATCCACGAAGCGAATGCGGTCCCAGGGCGTGCGAACCAACTGCTCTCACGGTTCTGCACTCGAGTCGCTGTAACGTATCCCCAGACCGAGCGGTACTTCCCGGGGCGAAATGTGACACTCACGGGAATTCCGGTTCGGACTGCGGTTCGAACTGCGGATGCCGGCCGGGCAGTGGGGCAGTTCGGCATCGACCCGGCTCGACCGCTTCTCTTTGTGACCGGCGGCAGTGGAGGGGCGAAGGCCCTGAACCGGGCTGTTGTCGGGTCGGTCGAACGACTGATGGAGCATGGGATTCAGGTCTTCCTCCAGACGGGTCGTACGCAGTACGATGAAGTGGCGGCGCAAATCGGAAGCACTTCCCGTCGCGGTTTGTGGATAGCTCCTTATGTGGATGACGTGCCGTCATTGCTTGCCGCGTCGTCCGTCGTTCTTTGTCGGGGAGGGTCCTCCACCCTGGCGGAAGTGACCGCATTGGGTCGACCGGCCATTGTTGCGCCATATCCGTACGCAGTGGCGGATCATCAGACCGGCAATGCGCGGGTCCTGGCGGATGCCGGCGCCGCGTTGCTGGTTACGGACGCTGAGTTGACCAGTGATCGTTTGACGGAAGAGGTCATCCGGCTGACGGATGATCGGGAACTTGCCGGCCGGATGGCGAGCGCGAGTCGAAGTTTGGGCCGGCCGGATGCGGCAGACCGGGTGGCCCGGCTGCTGCGAGAGACGGCGGAGTCAGGAAGGCGGCAAGGATGACGGATTCGCGACGCGGGTACCACTTTCTCGGGATCGGTGGCGCCGGGGTGAGCGGGCTGGCACGCCTGATGCTCGGAGCCGGACACCCCGTCTCCGGCTCGGATCAGCGTTCTGGAGTTACAACCGGAGCGTTGGAGCGACTGGGCGCCGTGGTGAGCATAGGCCACTCCGCCGAGAACCTGCCCGCCAACGCCGGACATCTCGTCTACAGCGCCGCGGTGGCTTCGGACAATCCGGAGTTGGTGGAAGCGCGGAGACGAGGGATCCCGGTCCTCACTCGGGCAGAGATGCTG
>SYKE01000150.1 GCA_005798285.1 Actinomycetota bacterium | reverse complement strand
GTCATGGAGGTGCTCCTGTGGAGTGAAGTTTTCAGGAGACTCTTCCACGTCTACCCAACTTCGACCTCAGTCAGAGCTAAACGACATTTTCAGCATACTTCCGAATGGAATCTGTCCGGAGCGACAATCAAATCGCCGTGTGACCAACCCTACTACGCTGCGGCCCGTGAGTGCGCCGAAGAGAGGAAGCGATCACCGCATTTCACCCCATCTGTGTTCATCGCAGCGGAGACGAATGCACTCAACAATGCTGTTCGCGCCGGGGCGAAACCCGAAGACCTCGCACTCGGCCCTGTTGCTATCTTTCTGGAGACGCCCACGCGTTCCGGAGTCCGCCGCGCTCAGATAGCCATTCAGAGTCAACTTGACGGCATTGTGAGCGACGCCAAAGCTCCGAGCAGTCAGGAGACGACCCCGCGGCACAGGCCCTGGTGGAGATTTTGGGGATAGCGTTCACCGACTCGAGCCCGTCGTGCCAGATCCCGAGCGGTCGGGATCTCTTCAAACAGTCACCAGGAATAGCCCGTCAGAGCAGGAGCAAAGAAACCTCCCGAGCGTAGACGCGGTGGCCGAAGTCGTTGGGGTGGTTGACGCCGTTTCCGGTTAGGTCCAGGTAGTTCTTCTGGCGCAACATGCCTGTCCAGACTCGCGTCAGGTCCGCGAGGGCGGAGCCGGGTTCGCAGAGTGCTGACAGAGCGTCCCGGTACTGTGGGAAGACTTCATGGTTGAGGGTGGTCCAGTCCGGATTGCCGAGCATCGGGGCCACCAGGATGAAGTCGCACTCCGGCGCGCTTTCCCGGATGAGGCTGCGAATCCGTGCCATGTTCCGCTGATACTGCTCTGCCGAGACGCTGACCGAGTCATTCATCCCGAACGCCAGGATCACCAGATCCGGGCGCTCCGCCACGACATCCGCCGCACGAGTGATCCCCCACTCCGTGTTGGTTCCGCTCACCGATAGGTTCACGAGCTGTACCTCAGACGCGTACCGCTCTCTGAGCGCCTTGGCGACGAGCCCCGGGTAGGGCGGCTGGAACGGCGGTCTGCTGTAAAGCCCTGACGCGTTGTGCCCGTAGGAGATGCTGTCTCCAAGCACCACAAGCGTGCACGCAGTTCCCGCCCGGAGTCGGCTCCGAATTCTCGACAATTGCTCCAGATCGACAACTCGCGGAGTGTCGACGGTCGCATAGCGGGTGGTGTAGGTGACGCAAAGCTGCATCTCGGCCCACTCCAGTTCCGGTCCGAACAGGATCTCTCCGTTGCCATCCCGATGAGTCAACGCATAGGCCTGACTTCCCGCGGGTCGACGAAGCTCCGCCTCGGAATAGGCGCGGATCCTCGAGCCGGACGTCAGCCGGAGCAGGCGCGATTCTTCCGTCCACACCACGTCTCGCCCGACTTCATAGTGGGTCATCCCGTCGGACGACGCGATCGCCTCGATGCCGGCAGGAAGATGTTGGAGGATCGCCGATCCGGTTCCGTCGTCGACTCGCAGGAAGAGCACCGACTCCCCCACCACGCGCTCCATGTCTCCTTGCCGTTCGTTCGCGGCGGTGACGGCTCGCCGTTCGTCCATCAACATGACTCGCGACGCACTCGGTCGGCGGTGACGTTCTCACGCGAGCGGGTAAAGCTCAATTCGTACCTCATTGTTCTTCCGGTTCCGAGGCAGCGTGGAATCCCGGCTCCAGCGTCTCGGCAATCGCCGTAACGAGACCAGCTCCAAACTCCATCCGATCGTGCAACGTCGGCAGGCGACCCAACCTGGCGTTCCAGGAGATGCGCTGCTCCATCAAGAAGGCGGGGATTTCTCGGCGAGCGTACAATCCCTGGATCACCGTGGCGCGGCCCGGATCAAACCGGGGGTCCATCACTCTCGGCAGCGTCGTGGGATCGAAGGTGCTCCGCGCTCGGAGCACCTCGTCAAATCGCTGCAGGAGCGGGCCGCCGGGACCCTCCAGGTACTCCCCCGTTTCGGTATTGTGCAGGCTGAGGAAGAGATCCACTCCCCGGCCCCGGTCCAGCCAATCGAGCACCGCGCGCCGCTGAGCCGTGATCTCCGGCATCCGAACGGGATCCTCCACGTCCCAGTTTCGATTCAGGTCGAACCCGTACGTGTTGAACCGGACGTTTCCGCGCGCCACCCCGTCGGGATCGCACATGGGGATGATCTTCCAGATGAACCGCTCCCGCAGGCTTATGGCCCGAGGTTCCGATCCCGTGAGGATGCGGAGGGCGCCCTCTCCGGCCCATGAGGAGCCTGTTTCCCATCCGTGCTGCCGGAACATCAGCCAAACGCACTTCTTCTTGCGGTCTGGAACCTCCGGGTCGGTCACCGTGACGAGCGGAATGCTGCGGTGTTCGACGGTTTCTCCGATGCTTCGAACCCGAACGTGAGGGAGCGCGGACAGGGTCGCCAGCAGCCTGGAAAGGTGCTGCCCCGTGTAGGGCGGCACGTGGGCAATCCAGACGGTGCGAGACTCCGCGGGGATGTGCAGTCGGAGGCGCGGCTCGGACGCGTCGTACTCCGTCTTCGGTACCGGCAGCCACACGCGGTTGTCGCGGCTGTAAACCGGTACCGTGTCAGCCGTGACCGCGCCCCGGTTGGGGACGAAGTTGTATTCCCCTGGCAACTTGACGAGATCGATCGTGAGATCGAGACCCCGCACCCCGTCCACGCGGAAGTAGTACCAATTCGCCTGACGGTTGCGACCGTTCTGGTCGACATCACCCTGCAACTCACAGCGGAAGTGCGCCTCCGACAGCCGCTCCGCACGCCCCAGACGGCCACCCTGGAAATCCCAGCGGATGCCTCCGCCCGATTTCGCCGCAGCACTGGCGCTATCCACAACCGCCGGCATGGCCACGGGCAGAACGACGCGCAACAGGTTCCTGCGATTCATGGGCTCGTGCCTCTTCGACGGGTTGTATGCGAGCTCCCGGCTGAAAGCTGGACTTCAGATCATTCTGGCCCAGGTGGCGCGACATCCTTCAAGGCGCTCTCACCGTGTTTCTGCGGTAACCGACGGCGACAGCTCGGGGTCACACCACCCCAGAGCTTGTTTACGAGGGTTGAAGCTAGCCGATGCGCCTGAAACGTACGATCCTTGCCGTTGTGGCTTCCATAGCGCCCCTGAGCGGAGCGCCGGCGGCCGATGCCGGCGGCTGCGTCCGACTGGAGACGACGCCGGCGGAGGTGGTGCTGGATCGTCCTCTCACGGAGCAGCGCATCGTTGTTACCGGGATTTGCGCTGACGGTTCCCGTCGAGATTGGACCGCTGCGGCGACCCTCCGAGTTGTAGATGAAAGCGTGGCGCGGATCGAACGGGGCAACCGCGTATTGCCGAGGGCAAACGGCTCGACCCGCCTGGAGATCTCGGCGCCGGCGGGCGTCGGGGGGAGACGACTGGTTGCCCAGGCGCCCGTCCGGGTCGCGAACGCGGGTCCGCGGCGGCGCTGGAACTTTGAGGCGCACATCGCTCCCCTGCTGGTCCGGGCCGGCTGCAGTGGGACCGGCTGCCACGGCAACCTGCGCGGCCGCGGCGGCTTTCGGCTCTCTGCGTTCGGGTCGGATTCGGAGTGGGACTACAGCTCCATCGTGAACTCAGGGGGACGTCGAAGGGTCGATCTCCGAAACCCCGGTCTCAGTCTGATCCTGCGAAAACCCACCATGGATCTCCCTCACGCCGGGGGAAAGCGATTCGAAGTCAGCTCACCGCTCTACAGAACTCTGGCAGCCTGGTTAGCGGATGGCGCACCGCGTAGCGAGTCCCAGGCGGAAGGCGGCGGGCGGGTGGTGTCGCTGGAAACACTGCCGTCCCATGCCACGCTGCGAGGTCAGGGCACGCGCCAGCCGCTGATCGTGATGGCCCGGTTCGCCGACGGGACGCGGGAGGACGTGACGGACCTGGCCACTATATCGTCCCGTAACGAGGGCGCTATTCGAGTCGAAGACGGCGCCGCCGTGTCGGACGGGCCGGGAGCCGCAGCCCTGCTGGTGCGGTTGGGACGGATGTCGAGCTCGGCGTCCCTGGCTTCCGCCACCAGCCGAGCCATCGGACCGCGCGGGTCGCTCGGGCGAGATGCACAGGCGAACGTCATCGACCGCGAAATCTTCGGCCGCCTCGCTCAACTCGGTGTAGCACCGGCTCCCGCGGCCGACGACGACGAGTGGCTGAGACGGGTCTACCTCGACCTGATCGGCCGCATCCCGACCCCCGCGGAGAGAGATCGCTTTCGCTCCGAACCGGTTGACGATCGCCGCGGATCGCTCGTGGATCGCCTCCTTGCCGGACCGGAGTATCCCCGGTACTGGCGCGACAACCTGAACGCGCTCCTCATGGGCCGGAGTGCCGCGGCGCCTGCCGATTGGTCCCGCCGTCTGGAGACGTGGCTCGCTCAGGACACCGGTTGGGACGCCATCGCCCGAGAACTCCTGCTGGCCCGCGCTCAACCGGATTCCACGAAACCCGAGGATCGGGTCGCGCTTCGGTTCCTCGACAGCCGCCTGGCGGAGGGCGAAACCGGTCTCGACACAGTGACCCGGGATGTCAGCCGAATCTTCTTCGGCGTGGATGTTCAGTGCGCCCGCTGCCATGCCCACCCCGATGTCGCACAGTGGCAGCAGGAGGTCTATTGGGGAATCGCCGCGTTTTTCGGTCGCACCTACCGGATACAGGTCGCGAAGAGCTTCTATATCGCCGAACGGGCGATGGGCGAGGTGCAGTACTTCGGCTGGGATCAAGAGCGCCGAACCGCTGTACCAGCATTTCTCACGGGTGCTCGACCCAATGAACCGAAGTCGGGCGCTGTTCTCGCGGCCGGCGTAGTTCCGAAGGCGGAGATGGAGTCGGCGGAATTGTTCGACGTGCCGCCGGAGACCGCGAAAGAGAAGACCCGGGTACCCCGTCCCCGCTATAGCCGACGAGAAGAGTTCGTGAGGCTGGCCGTCGGCCCCAACCCGTTCTTTCGACGGGCCATCGTAAACCGCGTATGGTCGATGGTGATGGGTCGCGGCCTCGTGGAACCGGTGGACCAGATGCACGCGGGCAACCCGGCGTCCCATCCCGAATTGCTGGAGCAGCTCGGAGCGGCATTTATGGATGACGGCTTTCGGTTGAAGTCTCTCCTTCGCCGGATCCTGAAGAGCCGCGCCTATGGCCTCTCGAGTCGCCTGCCGGGAGAGGCTTCACTCCCGCCGGAGTTGTTCGCGGTAGCGGCGACCCGACCCCAGAACCTGTTCCAGCTCTCCTCCAGCACGCTCGAGGCGCTGGGCTATTGGGAGCAGGTTCAGTCCCGCGTCGCCCCAGGGCAATCCGGAGTTGCCCTGACCATCGACACGGAGAAGACCCGGGCAGCCTTCGAGGCGGACTTTGCAAAAGAGCGGGATGAGCTCCGAAGGCGTCTTGACACCGGCGGAGAGCTCTTCATGCCGGGGGTCTCACAGGCGCTTTATCTGAGCAACAGCCCGGCGTTTTTGGAACTCATCCGACAGGGCGGTCTCGCGGCGCGTCTCGCCGCACTCCCAGGCGAAGCGGAGGTGGTTCGTTCAGCCTACCGCTCGGTGTTGACCCGCGAGCCTTCTGATGAGGAGTTGAGCCGATTTGTAGGCTATCTGAGGTCTCGGCCAGACCGCCGAACCCTGGCGGTGGAACAACTCGTGTGGGCCCTCGTTGCGTCCTCCGAGTTTCGGTTCATCCATTGACCTGCCTGCTAACCTGCGGGCTGCTTGGGTGCGAGCGCTCCCCGATTGAGCAGAGGAATTCCGGTGGTGAGTACGGCACTTTGGGATTAAGGGCTGCGATGACTCCTGCTCGGCGCCCGGGGAGTGTGTGAGGATGCGAAACCGCTATCAGTTCTGCGGGTCGGACGGCCATGCCGTCACGCGGCGAGGGTTCCTCGGCGGATTGGCGGCGCCGATGTTCTGGGGCGTCACCCAGCTCGCTGATACCCTCACCCTCTCCGAGGCTCAGGCCGCAGAGATCAAGAAGCAGGGCAAACGAGTCATCATCCTCTACCTCGGTGGCGGGGCCAGCCAACTGGAGACCTGGGATCCGAAGCCCGGCCGGCCTACCGGCGGACCCTACGCATCTATCCCCACGTCAGCGCCGGGAGTGCGGATCAGTGAACTCCTGCCCAAAGTCGCGCGCCAGATGCACCACATGGCGATCGTCCGAAGCGTGGACAACACCTCGATGGGCGCGGACCACGACGGGACCGGGATGTCCATCGGACGACGCAAGGATCCGTTCGTCCAGTTCCCGACCTTCGCCGAGATCGCCGCTGCGGAGCTCGGTCGCCAGGATCGAGCCGTCCCGGACCACGTCGAATTGCAAATGGTCGGCGTGTTTCGCTACGAGTCGAAGAACCCGCCGAGCTTCCTCGGGACGCGAGTCCAGCCGCTGGTGTTGACCGGCGGCAAGCGACCGGAGAACCTGGATCGTCTGGCCGATCTCACCGATATGGATCACGGCGACCGCGAGGCGCTCCGCTCCCTCGTGAGCAAGCGCTTCGATCGCAATCGCTCCTTCACCTCAGGGGCCGGCTATAACGGCGTATTCGACCGCGTTCGGGGGCTCATGTCGAGTGATGCGCTGTTCGATGTCGACAAGAGCCCCGCCAAAGACCTGGCCCGGTATGGGGACGGAAGCCTCGCGCGCCATTGCCTGCTCGCTCGCCGTTTGGTGGAAGCCGGAGTATCAGTGGTCAAAGTCCGCCATACCTGGTGGGACACCCACGCCGACAACTTCGAAGGTCATCGCGCACTCTGCGCCGAGCTCGATCACTCGTTGAGCCTGCTTCTTCAGGATCTCAACGACCGTGGCCTGCTCGAGTCCACGCTCGTCCTGACGACCAGTGAGTTTGGGCGCACCCCAAAGATCAGCAGTGAGTTGGGTCGAGACCACTGGTCTCGGGCGTGGTCCGTCACACTCGCGGGCTGTGGCACCGAGGGCGGCGCCGTCGTGGGAGCCACGAATGAGGACGGCACGGAGATCGTGGAGCGCCCGGTGACGCCGGCTCATCTTCACCACACGTACTATCGCGCCCTCGGCATCGACCCTCGGAAAACCTACACCGTCGGCGCCCGCCCGGTGTTTCTCGCCGACGAGTCCGCCGAAGCGATATCGGAACTCCTGTCTTGATCGGGTCCTCGGAGAGCGATGGCTGATGCCTGTCGTTGCAAAGCTGGGAAAGCGTACCGCGTCGGATGCAGGCTACTGGGCCTGCGCCCTGGAGGGTCGCCGAAACCGGCTGTATGCAGCCGCCACCGACTCGACGCTCCATGTCTTCGACGCGGCGCGTCCCGGTGAGCCGCTGATCGGCAGGTGGGAAGGTCACGGCAGCTACGTGACGGCGGCCGCGTGGTCCAACCCGGCCGGCCGGCTGATCTCCGGCAGCTTCGATCGAAGTTTGATCGGCTGGACGCCGGACGGCAAGCCCGCGTGGCGCACAGCTTGCTCCGCGCCCGTGAAGCAGATCGCAGTCTCCCCCGACGGAAGCACTGCCGCCGCCGTCCTCGACGAGTTGAAGGTTCTTCTCGTGGATGTGGAGACGGGAAAGACCCTCCGGATCCTCCAGGGAGGTCACGCCCCAAGGACCGAGATCGGCAGGCCATCCACACTGTACTGCGCCGCCTGGAGCCCCGACGGCCGCCGCATCGCGACGGGTGACCGAGCCGGCGATATTGGCCTTTGGGATGCCGCCACCGGAAAGTTCGAGCGGCGGGTCGATGGCCGCTCCCTCTATTCCCAGTCCCTTCTTAGGAATCCCCGACCGGACGCGTCCGAGTACGAATGGGGTGGCGTTCGTTCGCTGTGCTACTCGCCGGACGGGCGTCGGCTCTTTGCCGGCGGCATGGGTCCTGCCGACCAGAACTCCGCCGGGCTGGATGGGCTGATGCAGGTCCTGGAGTTTGATGCCGCAACTGGGAAGGCGCTTCACCAGTTCAGCCTGGAGAAAAGCAAGGGGGTGCTCTGCGGCCTGACTCCCCTGCCGGACGGCCGATGGCTGGCCGGATGTGGCGGCGGTGGCGGCGGCGGCGCGGGTGGCTCCGGCACGCTCTTCCTATGGGACAGCGTCGGCCGCGACGATGCCGCCAAGCCCCTGGCGCCCCTCATCTACCCCACCGCCATGGTTGCCCGGGACCTGACCGCAACAGCCGGCGGCAAGACACTCATCCTGGTCGGTATGGAGAAATCCATCACCGCCGGCCGTGTCGAGTGGTGGGACCTGGCATAGAGCGCGGTGACCAGGGCCCATGCCCATCCCCTGGATCGTGCCGCGCACCTTCCGCAGGCAATTCGGTTCTAAGTCGCGCCGTTCTTGCGAGTTTAGGGGTCGGCGCCTGAGACTCTTTTGATTACGGACCACTTCACCGATGCCAAACCCATCCCTGGGTCCTCAGAGGATGGGCTTCGGCAGAGGCCCTGTACTCGCTCGGATCCGAAGTGGTCGGCCCGGCTGGTCTATCCCCAGCGCTGTTCCGGTGGATCGAACAGGAAGCCGTGGAAGAAGCTCCGCTGGGCCGGCGTGAGGCGCTGGTAGAACTCGTGGGGATAGCCCCAGTGTTCCTGGCTGGCCATCATCCACGGATGCTCGTAGGCGTAGTAAAGCATCTCCCGGGCGCCCTCGGGCCAGGTCCAGGGTCCCGATGAGTGCCAGAGCGCGTTGTGGAAGAGGATCGCGCTTCCCGGCGGGGCGCAAACCTGATGGGCCCCCTCGAAGAGCGCCGGGTTCTTCAGGTCCGCCGGATCCGGCGAGGAGCGAGTCCGGTGGCTTCCGGCGATGACACAGAGGTTTCCTCGCCCAGGCTCGGTCATGTCGCTGAGGTAGTAGCCCACCTTGAGTTGCAGCAGCGGGATCGGAACGCCGAGCGCCCGGTACCCCGCGTCATGGCCGTCCAGATGCCAGCCCATGCCTCGCTGGAGCGGACCGATTTCGACAATAGCGTCGGATGCATGGTGGTGGGGTTTGGCATTGAGCAAGGTGTGCACGTACGGCATCAGCGGCGCCCAATCCAGCAACTCCAGGAACTCCGGCGCATCGTCCAGGATGTAGAAGACACGGGTGCTGTCGCCCGAGATTCGCGTCATCCCGGTTCGCGTGGCGTCCGCAAGCTCATCCCTGCGGCGGCGGGAGATGACCTCACCGAGCACGCCGCGGAGCCTCGACACATGCTCCGGAAGCAGAAACCGCTCCAGAACCAGATAGCCCTGGGTTTCCCAGAGAAAGAGTTCGGCCGGCGTCATGCCGCTGCGAGCGCCCCCACCGTAGCTGTCAGCGATAGTTGACAAACTGGAGATCGACGGACAGATCGGCGGCCTTCAGGAGCTCGATCACGGCCTGCAGGTCGTCGCGCGACTTCCCCGTAACTCGCACCTGGTCGCCCTGGATCTGGCAGGTCACCTTGCGGCCGGAGTCGCGGACGAGCTTGGAGACCTTTCGTCCGGTATCGGTGTCCAGACCCTGCTTCAGCTTGATCTCCTGACGAACGGTAGCGCGCGTCGCCGGTTCCATCTTGCCGTAGTCAAGCGCCTTCAGCGAGATTCCCCGCTTCACCAGCCGCCCCTGCAGGATCTCGATCAGCGACTTCAGCCGCATCTCATCCTCGGCATGGAGCTTGAGGAGTTCCCCCTCGAGCTCAATGGTGGCAACGGCGTTTTTGAAGTCATAGCGGGAGTCGACTTCTCGGACCGCTTGATCCACCGCATTCTTGAGTTCTTGAAGGTCAACCTTCGAAACGACGTCAAACGAGCATTCCTTGGCGGCCACGACGATTGCCTTTCTCCCCAGAACAGTTTATTGGCGCCCTGCCGCGACTCGTCGCCCGCGCCGACAACGCCCGATTTTACCACACCCGCGCAAAACCCCCGACCCGGGGGACCGCTATCCCTCCAACGCGAGGCTCTCGAACTCGGCGAAGAGCTGTCCGGTCTCGGGCAGAGTATTGAGAGGGAAGAAGTCGCACAGCTCGAAGAACTCCCCCCACATGGCGCCGACAACCGGATTGGAGTGCGCCCGCGCGATCGCGTCCGCCGACACCCACTCGAAGACTTCCACGATGGCTCCATCCGCAGCCTGCATCACGCTTGCGGGATGGTCGGTCGCCAACCCTTCCTGCCTCAGCACATCCACGTGTCGAGCCACCAGGGCCTTCAGGTCCTCGGCTCGGCCCGGCTTGGGCCGGTACGCCACGATCACAAATCGTCCCATGTGTTCACTCCGTTCCCCGGAAGATCGACAGGCGTCTATCCCTGTCGGGCCGGCTCCAGAAACGTCGCATCGCCAAAACTCAGAAAACGATACTGCTCTTCGACGGCCTCCGCGTAGGCGCCCAGGATGCGCTCGCGGCCCACGAAGGCGCTCACCATCACCACGAGCGTACTTCGGGGCATGTGGAAGTTCGTCACCATCGCATCCACGACCTGGAACCGGTAGCCCGGCCGGATGAAGAGCCGTGTCTCGGCCGGTCCCCCCCGGACGGTTCGTGGCGCCACGGCTGCGGACTCGAGGCAGCGCACCACCGTGGTCCCTACCGCGATCACGCGGCCGGAGCACTCTCGAATGGCTCGGACGGTGGCACCCGGCACCGAGTAGACCTCGGAGTGCATGCGATGTTGGTCGATCTCCTCCACCTTCACCGGGCGAAAGGTCGCCAGGCCGACGTGCAGGGTCACGAACGCCGAGTCCACTCCACGCTCCCTCAACCGTGCATGAATCTCGGGGGTAAAGTGCAGTCCAGCGGTCGGCGCGGCGGCGGAGCCCTCTTCGCGGGCATGGAGGGTCTGATAGCGCTCGGGATCCTCCAGCTTTTGATGGATATAGGGCGGGAGCGGCATCTCCCCCAGTGCATGGATCGCCTCCCCCGTCGTGTGCCAGGGCGCCCCCGGCGAGAGTGAGAATTCCACGAGGCGACCGCCCTCATCCCCAAGGCCCATGATCGTCGCGAGAAGGTGCTCCCCAATTCGAACCGAAGCACCCCCTCGCAGCCGCCGACCGGGGTGAACCAGCGCCATCCAGCGGTCCTCCCCACTCCGAGAGAGAAGGAGCAACTCGCAGCGGGCGCCGCCGCTCTCCTTCAGACCCGTCAGGCGGGCCGGGAGCACCCGTGTGTCGTTGAAGATCAGCAGATCCCCTGGACTCAGGAGGTCGGGGAGATCCTGGAAGAGCCGGTGGCGGGTGTCTCCCGTGGAGTCGAGATGGAGCAGCCGGGACGAATCTCGCCGGAGGAGCGGTTCCTGAGCAATTCGCTCCTCCGGCAGCGGGTAATCAAAGAGTTCTAAGCGCACGCCGCTGTTCCGCCTCCAACTCCCGGGCCGCATCTTCCTCCTGACGCCGCCGTCGCTCGGCATGCGCCAGAACTCGCTCTACGGTGATGAGCAACTGCTTCAACCCGTCGTGCGTTTTAGCAGAGATGTAAACGGTGTCCGGCGTCAGCGCTGCCCGTTCCCGGAGCTCATAGGTGTCCTTGACCAGATCGATCTTGTTCAGAACTGTGATGATCGGCTTGTCCTGAATGTGCAGATCGGTCAGCACATCGATGACTGCTTCCATCTGCTTGTCCCGCTCGGCGTGGCTCGCGTCGACCACGTGCAGCAGCACGTCGGCTTCCACCGTCTCTTCCAGCGTGGCGCGGAAAGCGGCAACCAGACCGTGGGGTAGGCGGCGGATGAAGCCCACCGTATCCGACACCAGAATCGACCTCCCGCACGGCAGAAGCACTTTCCGGGTGGTGGGATCCAGGGTCGCGAAGAGCTTGGGGTCCGCGTAAACGTCGGATCCGGCCAGCGCATTCAACAGCGTGGACTTCCCGGCGCTGGTGTAGCCGACGAGCGCGACGGTTTGGAATCCCTGCCTGCTGCGATTCGCCCGCTGTACGCCCCGCTGCTTTCTCACCTGATCGACCTGCTGCTTCACCTCTGAGATACGGTCCCGCACGCGCCGGCGATCCGCCTCGAGCTTGGTCTCACCCGGGCCCCGGAGTCCGATGCCGCCCTGTTGCCGCTCAAACTTCGTGTACAGACCCGACAGCCGTGGCAGCATGTAGCTGAGCTGAGCAAGTTCGACCTGAAGCTTTCCTTCGCTCGTGCGAGCGCGCTGAGCAAAGATGTCGAGAATGAGCTGCGTCCGATCCAGCACACGCCGCTCCAGCGCCTCGCCCAGGTTGCGCGCCTGTCCCGGAGACAGCTCGTCGTCGACCACCACAAGGTCCGCCCCGAGCGCGGCGATGAGCTCCTTGACTTCCTCGACCTTGCCGCTGCCGAGATAGGTCGCCGGATCCGGCGCCGATCGCTTCTGCCGGACCACCTGAACCGCTTCGCCGCCGGCGGTGCGCACGAGTTCGGCCAACTCTCTCAGATCGTCATCGACGTCGGAGTTCTGGCGTTCCACTGCGATCAGGATCGCCTTTTCAGGCTGCTTTTCCGTCTTGATGAGGGCTTTAGACAAGCTGATCGTGTCCTTTCTCAATCCCAACTCGTGAGGCCGGGCGGCCATCCACATCTCTATCGAACCGGATCCGTCTCCTGGTCAGTCCCAACTCGCCGGACGACTTCGGATATCGATCCACGAGGATTGAACCGACCTAAGCGTAACAGTTCCAGGGGACTCTCGTTCCGAGAATACGATGACCGAACCGGACTTCACAGCCCCGGCCGGAGTTGATACTCCGGTGGATGCGCCGCTTGATTTCGGCACCCTGACGGGTTGCCGCACGGGGCCGACGGCGCCGGTGACGCGCTCCGCCGCCGCACGCTCCCCATCCCGGGCTGCGGCGTGGTCACTTCTGATTCCCGGTGCGGGACATGTGTACGACGGTCTCGTTGAGCGGGCCGTTACGGTTTGGGTCATTCTGGCCAGCTATCTCGCTCTCGGCGGCATACTTCTCGGGCTCGGGATCCTCGGCGAATTGGTCCGGAAACCTCCGCCGCCGATCGGCGAATGGATCGCCCGACACCCCGCGGCGTGGGCGGGCGGCTGGCTTCTGGGCGGCCTCGCGCTCTGGATTGCCGCTGCGGCCGACGCCTATCGCGCAGCCGAGAAGGTGAACGCGGGTGAGTGGAGCGTGCCCCACTCCCGCCGGCGGCAGCTCATCCACATCGCCATCTCCCAACTTCTGGGGAGTGTGCCGTTCATCGGCTTCCTCTTTCCGCCCGGCATCGTGGCGGAAGCCATCGACGCCACCCGAGATCGGCGCAAACCGAGCTCCGAGACCCTGAAACAGGAGAGCAAACGCGCCCTTGTCGAGTGGGCAATCATCCAGAGCCTGCCGCTCGTCCTCATCGGCGCCGTCGCACTATGGGCCCTCTGGTGGCTGCTCAGAGCCATCGGCTTGCCGGTTTAGGGGACGTCAACTGAAGAGGAGCCAGGTGATCGCGGCCCCCAACAGCATGAAGGCGATAGCCGCCACCCCGGCGATCGGGTAGGTCTGCGTCCCGACCAGCCACTCCGGTCCCCGGTAGTTGATGAAACAGCGGTGGATCCCGATCGAGAGGATGCCGCCGCTGTGGAGCCCCATCGGCAGCCAGAGAGAGCCCGTCTTGTAATAGGCGACCCCCAACCAGATTCCCAGCACGGCCAGGCCGACAGACGGCCAGTAGGTCCGCACGCGGCGCAGGTAGTGGGCTCCGGAAAACAGGACGGCGCTCACCGGGATAGCGACCGCCCAGTGCACGCCGGTATCGAGCATCGTCTTCAGCAGGATGGCTCGAAAGAAGGGCTCCTCCACGCTGACCACGGTAATAGAGCTCAAGGCACTCAGGCAGGACTTCACAAGCGCCTTGGATGCGGGCCATCGGGCCTTCCAGAACAATCCCTTCGTCGCCAAACCAAGGCCGTAGATCGTGGCCAGAATGACCAGCGCGATCAACTCGCCATATAGAAACTGAACTAGCCCGGCCACCGGGAACAGGGGTCCATAGTACGCCGGGATTGAGACCCCACGAAAGCTGGGAAAGAGCAGGATGGAGCCGATCAAGGTTGTTTGCAGCAACACCTTCAGCGCCAACTTCACCGACTTGGGATGGGCGGAAGTCGCCCCCAGGCCCCACTGAAATGGGTGGCCCATGGCTCGCAGGATGAGACTCTGGCCCGCCAGCAAGATGGCGACCACCCCAACCAGGTAGAGCACTACCCACATGGGCCTGCCCCCGCGGCGTCGATCCAGCGACCCCATCGCTTGTCGAGCCAGAATTGCCACATTTCGGGATGTTCTCGCAAGAACCCCTCGAACCGGTCCACCCACGCCTGTGCCAGCTCTGAGATCGCCTCCGGTCCGCTCCCTGCAATCGGAGGGGGCGGGATGAGCTCCATTCGCAGGTCGTAGCGGGTTCCGTCGTGATGGAAGAACGCCGCCGCTAGTGGGGCTCCGGTTCGAAGTGAAAAGTAGAACGCCCCTCCCGGGATGTGCAGCGGTCGACCGAAGAAGCGGGCCGGCACTCCCGTGCTTTCTCGCTGCGGGAGATCGGGAGTCATGGCGAGGATCCGGCCCGATTTCAGGCTCCGCAGCACCGCCACGGCATCCGCCAGACTGCCTCGACCGCCGGGTTGACTTGCCCGGTAGACGATTTCCACACCCAGCGATCGATACCAGCGCTGCTTGATGGCTTCATACGCTTCATCGGGCGACCGCCGCACAAGATAGGTCAGAGGGAATTCAGGGCACAGGGTGGCCGCCATGATCTCGTGACCGCAGAGGTGGGGGCATACCAGCAACGCGCCGCGACCTGGCGCCAGACAGCGCTTGAGTTCCTCGAGCGTCCCCACCCCATGACTCCACTGGCCGGCGAGCGCCGGAGCGTGCACTCCCCCCCGTGAAACCACGGCGCTGTAAGCGATGAGGTCGGCGAGACGCGAGAAGTAGCGATCCACTGCCTGATCGAGCGGCCGTCCCGACAGCTCCAGAAGGAGCGACATCCTGCGTCTCACCGTGGGCTTCCAGCCCGGGGCGGTTCGCAGAGCAGCAGCGATCACCGGTCGTGCCCCGAGAACGGTGGCTGCGGGAAGTCGGTCCACCCACCGAATCAACGGTGGAAGTAATCTCGCCCGGGCGCTCTTTCGGCCGGCCCCCATCGTTTCCCAACCCCATCCGGATCCCGGTCGTCGCCGGCAATCCGGCGCCCCCGCCGCATCGCCCCAGAATGATACCGTCATACGGCCGCACTCGATCCCGCCGCGGCACAAAAAGAGAGCGGAGACGCCGGGGGACGCCTCCGCTCTCTTGGGGAAACCCAACGGACGCCTAACCGAACAGTTCCTTGATCGGCTGTCCCGTGGCCAGATGGATCGGTCGTCCCGTCGGGGTCACATACTGCTTGGAGTGATCAATTCCGAGCGCGTGATAGATCGAGGCCGAGACCTCCTCCACGCTGACCGGGCGCTCGGCGGGGACGCCGCCATCCTTCTCCGAACGACCAATGACCTGACCACCCTTCACGCCGCCGCCGGCAAAGCAGGCGAACCGACACCGGGCCCAGTGATCTCGGCCGCCCCGTGGATTCACCCGGGGCGTCCGCCCGAACTCACCCATCAGCACCACGAGCGTCTTGTCGAGCAAGCCTCGCTGCGAGAGATCGGTGAGGAGCGCAGCGTAGGCTTGATCCAGTTCAGTCAGGAGCGGTCCGCCGCCGTTTCGCCCGCCGGCGCCCATTCGTCCGGCCCCGCCCGAGCCTGCGAGGCGCTGGAAGATGTTGTCGTGCGTGTCCCAGCCGCCCTTGTTGATGGTCACGAACCGGCCGCCCGCCTCGACAATGCGTCGGGCCAGGAGCGCGCCCTGCCCCATCGTTGTCTTGCCGTACCGCTCGCGCACGTCATCCGGCTCTTCCGAGACCTCGAACGCCTTCTTCGCGGGAGTGGAGTTGATCAGGTCGAAGGCCTTCGCGTAGAACTGGTCCACGGAGCGCACCCGGTCGTCGGGGAGCGGCTGTGCGAAGCGATCGTTCATCCGCGAAGTAAACACCCGCCGGCGATTCATGCGGTCGTTATCGACCCGGGTGGGCGGGTTAATGTCCTCCACTCGATAGTTGGGCTGCGACGGGTCCGGCACCACGAAGGCGTTGTAGGCCGCGCCGATGAACCCGCTTTGCCCCGCACGTCCCGCATCCGGGATTCCAAAATACGGCGGCAGGCTGTTGCGGCCGCCCATCTCGCGAGCCACCACCGATCCGTAGCTCGGGTACTCCAGCGTCGGCAGCGGTCGGTACCCGGTGAGCAGATACTGGCTCGCCTGCTCGTGCGCGGCGATCTCGGAGGTCAGAGATCGGATCAACGCGACCTTGTCCATCACCTTTGCGGTGTTGGGAAGGTGCTCCGACAACTGTACGCCTGAGACATTGGTGTCGATGGCTTTGAACTCGCCTCGGATTCCGCTCTCGGCATCCGGCTTGGGGTCGAAGCTGTCGATGTGGCTCGGCCCGCCGGCGCACCAGAGCAGGATGACGGACTCCGCTTTGGGGGCAGCGTGGGCCGGCAGCGCCGCGAGGTACTCCGGCAAGGTCAGTCCGAAAAACGGGAGCGCGCCCAGCTTGAGTGCATCGCGGCGCGACACTCCCTCACAGTTCCGGCGGCGAGTGGGATCCAGGGTCAGGGTCTTCATGGGTTCGACCTTTCTCTCTCGTGACGGTGTCGAAATGCTAGTGATTGAACAGGAACTCGCGAGAGTTCAGAAGGCTCCACATCAGGTCTTCGGCGCCCTCGCCGGGCGTCTTCGCAGCCCGAATGAGACCATCCGCTTCCCGAAGCTCGTCCGGGGTGGGCAGTCGCGAAAGCGCCGAAAGGTACATCTCCTCGATGACTTCCTGGGAGTTTCGAGCGCGTCGGATCAACATCTGGACCTTGCCGAACGGGGCAGAGATCTTCTGGTTGACCTCGTTGCCGTTGATCAACGTCAGCGCCTGATTGATGTTTCCGTCCGCCGAGCGTTCGCACTCGCACACCGCCTCGCGGCGTGGCTTCCCGAAGGTGTCGAGGAAGACCCCCAGATCACCGCCTCCACGGCCGTTGTTGCCGCCGACGAAGGGGAACTGCATCACCCGCTGGGGGTTGGCCGGCATGGCGTCGAGTATTCCGCGCAGGGGACCCGGCAGCGCGGGCCGGCGATTGCGGCCGCCGGGCGCTGAGAGGAAGATCCCCGTCGCCTGGCTGATCGAGTCGAAGAGCTGCTCGGCCATCATCCGCTTCGGGTAGAACCGCGCGAAGTTGGAGGTGTCTTCCCGGTTGTAGCTGTTCGGCTTCGAAGACTGCTGATAGGTCCGCGAGAGCAAGATCGCCCGATGCGTGCTCTTCAGGTCGAAGTTGTGGGTCGTGAGGTCCTTGGCGAGCGCGTCCAGAAGTTCCGGATTTGCTGCCGGGTTGGTCACCCGCATGTCGTCCACGGGCTCCACGATCCCGCGACCGAAGTAGTGGCCCCAGATCCGGTTGACGATGGCCTTCGAAAAGAGCGGATTATCCCGAGAGGCGAGCCAGTTCGCCAGCGCCACGCGCTTATCACCGCCCGTCTCCAGCTTGATGTCGGCGCGATCCAGAGTCTGCGGCTCGACCACCTCGTTGGTCTTGGGGTGTCGAACCGAGCCGGATCGCGGGTTCATGGCGACCACCTGCGGAATCTGATTCTGACCGCGAACCTGTATACCTGCGAAGAACGCAGCCATCCCGTAGAAGTCATCCTGCGTCCAGCGCTCGAACGGGTGATTGTGGCAGCGTGCACACTCCAGACGGGTACCCAGGAAGATCTGCGAGGTGGCGGCGGTCACGTCCAGCGGATCGCGGGAGATCACGAAGTAGTTCGCGGCAGGGTTCGGAGCCGTCTGATTGATCCCTCGGAGCAGCACCTCGACGCCACGGCGACTCTGCAGGTTTGGTGGCAAGTCGGAGACACTGACCTCGCGCTCCGTGTTCCGGCCGCTCGCCGTGATGAGCTCGCGGACCCACTCATCGTAGGGCCGGTTGCTCTCGACCTGCTTGCGAATCCAGGTGTAGTAGCTGGAGAGGCCCAACCGCGTGAGGCGCGGGTTGTTCCGAAGCGTATCGTTCCAACGGGTGGTCCAGAGATCCACAAACTCCGGACGCGCCAGGAGTTCATCGACCAGCTTCTCCCGCTTGTTCGGCGCCCGGTCGGCGACGAACTTGCGCACTTCGTCGGATGGCGGGATGATCCCGCACACGTCGAGATAAGCGCGCCGAATGAACTCGGAGTCCGTGCACACGTCACTGGGGACCACGCGCAGCTTCTTCAGCTTCGCCTGAACGTGCTCGTCGATGAAGTTCCGGCTCTCAACCACCGGGTACCTGTCCAGCTTCCACGACGGCAGCACCGCAATTCGCGTGACCCCCACCTGGCCCAGATACCGGACCATAATCGCGGTTTCGCCCGCCCGGTTCGCGGTCACCATCCCATCGCCGTCGACAGCCGCGATGGCGTCGTCGTTGCTGCTGAAGAGCACCTTGTCCGTCACATCGTGCGCCGTGCCGTCGGTCAGGATCGCCGTGACGATCAGCCTCTGGCGGGCTTTCGGGGCCGACATCCACGGCTGGTCGGGGATGACCTCCAGCTTTTGGACGCGAGCTTCAAATTCGGAGAGGCCGGGGGCCCCCGCCTTGATCCAACCGACGAGAGCCCGGTACTCGGGGCTGTTCACTTTGAAGCGTGGACCACCCGCGTGCGGCACGGCCATGGTGGACTTCTTGAGCAGCAAACTCTCCGTGGGGTTCTTCAGGTTCACCCGCTTGCCGTCGTCGTTTCGCGCGATTGCGGCATGATCCAGCTCCGGCTCATACCCGAAGAGGGAGAGCTTGAAGCCCCCCTTCCCCGCCGGCGAGCCGTGGCACGCCGTCATGTTGCAGCCGGCCTTCGCCAGCACTGGCTCCACATCGCGAACAAAGTCGGCGGCGACGGGAGCCTGGGAGTTGCGAATGGTGACATCCATGGGATCCGACGCCACGCCGTTCACCCGGGCGACGACGCGGACGGAGCCATCCGCCAGCGGCTGCAGTACGCCCTTCACCACACGTGCGAGCTTCGGGTTCGACACCGTAAACGTGACGTTGTCGGTTGCATCCACGGTGGAGTCGTTCGCCAGGATCGCCATGGCAACGAGGCGCTGCGTGGCGGTGGGGCCCTCGAGGAGCGCCGATGCTGGCGCCAGCGACAGTTCCCGGATGGACTTCAGCGCCGCCGGGATCGAAGCCGGAGCCGGTTTGGCGACAGGTGAGGTCCTGGGCCGAACGGTGGGCTTCCGGGGCGGGGCGGCAGTCGCCTCGACGCCTGGGGCAAGCAGGGCCAACGCCGGCAGCATCCAGCGATACGGGGGGTTTAACATTCGGGTTCCTCGAAGGCGGTTGCACGATCCGTGCCGGGTGGCCGCCTCGGGATCACAGACGTAACCGGCGGACGAAGGGTTCAATCGGGAACGTGTGGGATCGCTCACGCGAAACGCCCCTTGACATGGGCGGCCCTGTGTGGTACTTCTTTGAGGCCGCAGTGCTGCCGGATAGTGTAATGGTAACACGCCTGACTCTGGATCAGGTAACTCTAGGTTCGAGTCCTAGTCCGGCAAAACGCCCGAGTGAGAGTTCTCGCTCGGGCTTTTTTTGTGCTCTACAGCACAGAAGCGCCCGCGAAAGCTTAAGACTCCACGGGCTCTGAGGATTGTGTCGAAGCGGCTTTAGCCGGGTCCGTAGGGGGCGTGTCCCCAGAGCTTCTTCACTTCAATCGCGGCCGGAGTCGTGGACGCGGGGTTGATGTCCGACGACATCACCTTCTCCTTGCGAATCCACTTGGCGTGTCCGTCGAGATAGCCAAGCGTGGCGCCGCCGGAGTGACGGAACGCCATGCCGTTCGCATCGCCACGACCGGCCAGAGTGCCGGGCCGCCAGTGCACGGGGCAGTACAGGTAGTTCAACGTCCACGCCTGCTGTCCGGGGCCGGCCTGGCTCTCGCCGAACACCAGAGTCTCCGACGGCGCCTCGTATTGAGCCAGCGTGAAGAGAGTGGTCGGATAGGCCAATCGGTACGACATGTGCGGGTAGTTGTAGGCGTAGGAGGTCGGGATGCCCTTGTCGTAGTCCGACGGGCACTTCACGACCTTGGTGTCCTTCACGTACGGCTGAACCACCACGTACCAGTACGACGGGTAGTTCGTCTGACGTCCGGTGGGCCCGTCGTAGACAGGGATGTTCCACTCGCTGAACGCGGCGGGAACGACCTCGTCATAGTCCTGAGCGTACATGGAGACGCCAAGCGACAACTGTTTGGCGTTGCTGATGCACGCGGTTTGCCGAGCCTTGTCTCGTGCCTGAGCGAACACCGGGAAGAGGATTGAAGCGAGGATAGCGATGATCGCTATCACAACCAGAAGCTCGATGAGTGTGAATGCCTTCCGTCGTTGCATTGGGTGGATCCCCCACAGGCTGCTGCCGGAACGAGAAGCTTCCGAGCCAGCACGCCTCTAGTTGTTATGCACCAACCTTTGGCTTCTGTTAAAGCCCTGCACGACATTCCGAAAAAAAGTAGCTTGAAGCCGCAACAAGTGAGAGGTCCCAACAGTCTTCCCGGTTCGTGTCAGGTTGGGAGGCCCCCTAACGCGTCACTTTCGGTGTCGGCGGGCGGCCTGAAAGCTCGAAACAGCCTCAGAAACCCTGAGTGCGCGCCCGTAGATCCGGAGGGTCTCGACGGCGACGTTCCCGCCGCCCGGCGTGACGCGCAGCTCACGCGAGCCGTTCAAACTCCGCAGGTGCGGACTCCACCGACCCCAGCCGAACTGGCGCTCGTCGCCACCGTCATTCAGCCTGCCGTCCACCACGAAGTAGGTCACCTTCGGGCCGCCATCCAGCGTCCACACCACGTGCTGTGAGGTACCCGTCTTCAGGACGCCGGCGTCACTGGACCACTCGGTCGAGGTGCGGCCGTCCCCAAACCGGGCGATCAGGCGGCCGCCTTCCCCCAACTCCATTGAAAAGCCGTGCCCCTGTGGGGTGCGATTGGTGAGAACCACCTGTCCGGGCAAGTAGGAGGTCAGTCGGAGCCAGAACGCCACCGAAATCCCCGCCCGGTTGTCCCGCGTTCCGAAGTCCGCCCGTGCGCTATCCCGAGACACAAACTCCGGCAGCTTCGGCAACACGATCTGCTCGCCTTGAGCCGGAGGAGTTGTTCGTTCCAACAACAGCCCCTGGGTTGGGATCGACTCCGCATCCCACTGGTTGAAGAGGCCCGCAATCAAGCCCGGGTCCACTTCGTGGACTCGGCCGACGGTCTTCTGCGTCTCCGTCAGAAAGTAGCGGCCGTCCTCCTCGATCAGATCCGGGTAGCTCATCCGGATGAAAGGGTCGTCGTCGTAGAGCGCGATCTCAGGCTCCGACCAGTGGATGACCGGGCCATCCTGGCCGGGGCGTTCGACACCTGCTGCGAGCCACACCGGATTCCGATCTGCATACGGGTCCCATGGGGCGGGCAGGGTGCGGGTGGCTGCGCCTCCGTGGTTGTGGTACCAGTAGAGATAATTACCGTTGGCGCACCGCCACGCAAAGTTAGCGGCGCGAGGGTGCTTCATTCTCCGTCCGCCGGGAGTCTGTGTCTTGTACTGCGGGGCGCTCCAGGTGTGACCGCCATCCCGGCTATAGCTTTCCACCGGCCAGCCGTCGATGGAGCGGTAGACACAATAAAGTGAACCGTCGCTCATCACCGAGAGGCTCTGCTCCTCAGAAACGCGCCCGCCGCCGCGTGGGGTTCTGAGTCCCACCTTTCCGTCGGGCAGGGTCTCCCACGTGATCTTCCTCGGGTCTGCCTCGGTGAGGATGTTAGGGCTCCGGAGAATCGCCCCCTCACTCTGCGCAAAGAACCCGGCCCCCATCGCTCCCACCTTGTGGAGCGGCACGAGCGCGGCGTCTCGGTGCACCACCGGCCGCCCAACGTTCCAGAAGAAGCGCAGCTTGCCGCCGTAGACATTCTTTCGGTCACAGTCAAACTCTCGGACCGGAACCTCGTAGCGCTCGCGCGACCAGGAGCGTCCGTGGTCATCCGAGTACTTGAACACGAAGTGTCCGAGCGAATCCACCCGCTTGTAGACGCCGTTGTCTTCTCGTCGGACTTCCTTAACCCGATCGGTGTTGTGATTGTAGAAACAGTAGATCCGACCAGAACGTGCTTTGAGCATCACGGCATAGGAGGCCTCCGGACCGGCCTTTGGCTCCACGTCGACGGGCGGCTCCCAGCTTTTGCCGAAGTCCCGAGATCGCATCGTGACCACATGTTGCCCGGGATCCCCCTCGTGCCCGCTTCCCGTGGTCATCACCAGCAGCCAGGCGCCGTCGTCCGTCTTCACGATATACGGCTGGTCGGCGTAGCCCTCGCTTGGGATCGGGCTTCCGGTCTGAATCCATCGAGTGTCCACAGGCACTACTCCAATACTTGCAGAACCGGCCGGGTCCACTACCAGGCCAGCGCGAGACTGTCTCGACGCGGATCGGCCCCGCCCGACATCACACCGGTGTCGGGATTGAACTGGATCAACTGAGCGCTGCCGGTGGCCTCCCAGTCTCCAATCACTCGGATCTGATGCCCGAACTCCGCCAATACCTCCCGTGTCGCCGTCGGGAAGCGCGCCTCAAGGATCAACTCATCCTGGCAAGAGTGGGGGTAGTCACTCTCGGTGCCATCCTGAGTGTGCCTCCAGCGGGGCGCCTCTATGGCCTCCTGCGGTGTCAACCCGTAATCCAGCACGTGCGTGATGAGCTGTAGATTGGTCTGCACCTGGGTATCGGCCCCCGGTGTTCCGCCAATCAGAATTGGACGGCCCTCTTTCAGCACCATAAACGGGTTCATGGTGTGACGCACGCGTTTGCCGGGCTGCAGCGCGTCGACGTGATCGGCGTCGAGGTGCCAATACGTCATCCGATTGTTCAAGAGCACCCCGGTCTTGTCCACGACGAGGCCGCTCCCCCAGGCCGACTGGATGCTCTGAAGTTGCACCACCGCGTTCCCCTGGCGGTCCGCGACACAAAAGCACGTCGTGTCTTCGTGGGCTTCCGGAACCCCCGCGCGAACATCGGTCGCTGCCCGCTCACAGTGAATGCGGGTGACCCGCTCCCCGGCGTACTCTTTGGATAGGAGCCAATCGATGGGCACCCGAACGAAGTCGGGATCCGCCAGGTACTCCTCACGGTCCGCGAAAGCAAGCTTCTTGGCCTCGACCATGAGATGGATCGCTTCAGGGCTCAAAAAGCCCATCGCCGCAAGGTCAAAGAACTCCACGATGTTCAGTTCCTGAAGCAGGACATGCCCACTGGAATTCGGTGGATACTCGAACACATCCCAATCCCGATAGCGGACCTGAATCGGATCCTGCCACACCGCACGAAAGCGGGAGAGATCATCGCCGTGGAAACAGCCGTCTCCCTCGTCCGACATTCGCAGCAGGGACGCGGCGAAGTGGCCCCGGTAGAAGACTTCGCTGCCTCCCCTGGCCAGAAGCCAGAGGGTCTGTGCGTAGTCGGGATTTCGACAAATCTCACCTTCCCGCAGCGGGCGCCCCGCGGGCGCAAAGATCGCCGCGGACGCCGGATACGAGCAGATCGGGGATCCCGTCGCGGCCTCCACCTCGAGGCTCCGGGCCACTTTCGCGCTTAGCGGGAATCCGTCTTCGGCAATCTCGAAGGCGGGGGAGAAAACCTGCTCCAGCTTCAACCGACCGTACGCCGCGTGGCCGGTCATCCACGCTCCCGCGATCCCGGGCACGGAGGCGCTGCGAATCCCCTTTGAAGGAATCCCCCCGTCGAGAACGTACTCCTCAAGCGTCGCGCCCGTCGGCGCGGCCCCGGTGCCATTCAAGCAGCGAACTTTCTTCTCGGCGGCATCGTAGACCATTAGGAACCCATCGCCGCCGGGTCCCGACATGTGCGGCTCCACCAGGCCGAGTACGGCGGCCATCGTAATGGCGGCATCCATCGCGTGGCCGCCTGCCTGGAGAGTTCGAATTCCTGCCTGGCTCGCGAGATAGTGGCTGCTGCAAGCCATCCCCCTCTTGCCCAGGGTGGTCGGCCGATACGAGTCGGCGCGAGCCGCGTGTGGTGAAGCCATGGGTAAACGATTTCCTCTAGTCGGAGGGCGTCGCCAGGGGCAGACTCCCTCGATGGGTTACTTTGAGAGGCTCGGATCCCGGGGAGCAGGATCTCACTCGTGTGCAATGAGCCAGCCGGCTGTTTCCGGCAACTCCGCAAGGTACTTCCTTCCGGTGAGGATCGCGAGATAGTCCTCCGCCGTGCGGCGTTCGTCCGGCGCAAACCATTTGAACTCAAAACCGCATTCGTCGCAGCGATCTCCCTGCACCTGACCCACCTGGGTTCTCGATCCGCAGGCCGGGCAGTCAATTCGAAGCGGTTCACTCATGACTGGAAGCTCGTGCGAATCTCCGGGCTTGTCGCGAGCCGGGTCGACCGATGAAATGTGATAGCGGTGGAAGGGGTCATGTTCGTGTGCCTCCGATCGGGGTACCGCCCGCGGTTTGGGAGCCTGCGTTCATGGGGCTCGGGATCCTCATGATAGAATACGGGCGCCCGAAACCTGCCCGGGCGCCTCGCGGCATCCTGCCGCAGTTTTCGCCAGCGACGGAGTCGCCCCACGCTATGCCACGGCTCAGTTTGGACGAGGTCACACAAATTGCCTTGCTTGCTCGGCTCAGCCTGGATGATCACGAGAAGCAGAGCCTGACCGAGGATCTAAACGTCATCCTGGAGCAGTTTGAGAAGCTGCAGGAATTGGATACATCGGGAGTCCCGCCAACCACACACGCAATGAGCCTTCAGAATGTGTTCCGCGACGATGTCGCTCGACCCTCGCTGCCTCGAGAGGCATTTGTCCATGAAGCGCCTCAGGGGAGGGATGAGTTTTTTGTGGTTCCCCGCGTGGTGGAAGGTTAGTCATGGCTGAATTGTGGCAAATGACCGCGTCCGAGTTGTCGGACCTCATTCACTCCGGAGCAGCCTCCTGTCGCGAAGTCGCCGACGCGTTCCTGGGTCGAGCCGAAGCTGTGGACGCAGACGTTCGGGCCTTCGTCACCCTGACTCCCGAGGTTGCCCTTCGCCAGGCTCAAATCTGGGACGACGCCAGGGCACGTGGAGACGAACTCCCGCCCCTCGCGGGAATTCCGCTGGCGTTGAAAGACAACTTTTGCACGGAGGGAATTCAGACCACCTGCAGTTCCCGGATCCTCGGCAGTTGGAAACCCCCTTACGACGCCACCGCCACTCGCCTCGCGCGGGAAGCCGGCTGCGTGCTCATCGGCAAGACCAACCTCGATGAGTTCGCGATGGGCTCCTCCACGGAGAACAGTGGTCTCTTTGTGACTCGCAATCCGTGGGATCTGGAGCGCGTGCCCGGGGGATCCAGCGGCGGGTCGGCGGCTGCAGTTGCAGCTCGGATGGCGTGCCTCGGGGCCGGAAGCGATACCGGTGGATCCATCCGACAACCAGCCGCGTTGTGCGGAGTGGTGGGGCTCAAACCGACCTATGGACGCGTGAGCCGCTATGGACTGGTGGCTTTTGCCTCGTCGCTCGATCAGATCGGACCCTTTGCCCGAACCGTCGAAGACTCCGCGATGCTGCTTCAGGCTTTCGCACAGCACGACCCGCTCGACAGCACCTCTGTGCCGATCGACGCGCCGGATTACCGGGCAGCGCTCAACGGTGACATTCGGGGCCTGAGAGTCGGAGTTCCAAAGGAATATTTCGCGGACGGTGTCCATCCGGAGATCAAGGCTTCGGTCCACCGAGCGCTTCGAGTTTTCGAGGATCTGGGAGCCACTGTCGGCGAGACTTCGACCCCACACGCCGACTACGGCCTTGCGGTCTACTACATCATCGCTCCAGCCGAAGCCAGCAGCAATCTGGCCAGATACGATGGCGTACGGTACGGCTACCGAGATCGTGCCGCCACGGACGTCATCGGAATGTTCGAGGCCACTCGCGACGCCGGTTTTGGTCAGGAAGTGAAGCACCGCATCCTCCTCGGCACCTACGCCCTCTGCGCCGGCTATTATGACGCCTACTACGACAAAGCCCTCCGCGTGAGAACCCTGGTGAAGCAGGACTTCGAGCGCTGCTGGCAGGATTTTGACGTCCTCGTCACCCCCACCTCGCCGGAGGTCGCCTTCAAGATCGGCGACAAGGCTGGCGACCCGATGGCCATGAAGCTCAGCGACATCTGTACCATCCCGGTCAATATCGCCGGCAACTGCGCCATCAGCCTGCCGTGCGGCTTCCAGGATGGGTTGCCGATCGGGCTGCAGATCATCGGTCCAGCATTCGAGGAAGCGCGCATTCTACGAGCGGCGCACGCCTATGAGCAGGCCGCCGGGTGGTTCCTGCAAACGGCGCAGCTCTGACCCAGCACCGGGGTCACGCCTCGAGTTCGTAGCCCCGGGATAGCTCGCCTCACGCATCCCGGGCCGACTCCTCCGGCGCTGCTACCCACACGGGCCTTTCACAGCGCCGGCGCCGCCGCCGAATGCATCCGTCGCCGGTCCCGCGCACGTCCGATGCGTTGCCCTGGTGCGGGACCCTCAACGACATCGCGAGCGAGGCGACCGGGACGCCGAATCACAGCTTCCGTAGCACGAACTCCGTTCGAACGCTTCACCGACTCAACCGCCGACAGCGGGTTCCCCGGCCGGATCTCCCTCAGACGCCCAGAGCGTGCTCCCGAGCGCCCAGGTATCCGTGCCGCCCCAGAACGTCGGCCAGGAACCGCCCGGTGTGGCTCTCCGGCACTTGCGCGATCGCTTCGGGCGGGCCGTACGCCACTACAGTGCCTCCGCCATCGCCGCCTTCCGGCCCCATGTCGAT
>SYKE01000149.1 GCA_005798285.1 Actinomycetota bacterium | reverse complement strand
CTACGAGCAGGCTCCCCGGAACATCAAGGTCTGGGATGTGGTCGACGACAAGAAGCTGACCCGGGGACGTGAGTTTGTCTCGATGGAGCTGAACGGTAAGGCCGGTTTTGCCGACGGCATCCGGATGGATACGGACGGAAACGTCTGGGCCAGCTCGGGCTGGGTCGGTCCCGGGTACGACGGGGTGCAGATCTTCTCACCGGATGGGACCCGGATCGGACAGATCCTGCTGCCTGAAATCTGCAGCAACGTCTGCTTCGGCGGCCGCAAGCGGAACCGCCTCTTCATGACCGCCAGCCAATCGCTTTACGCCGTGTACGTCGAGGCGATCGGCGCGCACATGACCTAAGAAAAAGACAGAGAGCCCGGTCGAACGCCCCCCTCGGAAGTTCGACCGGGCTCTTTTTTGCCTGGCCCTTGCAGCGGACGCCATGTGTCAGGCGACGATGTCCTCGACGATGCGTCCGGCCACATCGGTCAGGCGGAAGTCGCGGCCCGCATACCGATACGTCAACTTCTCATGGTGCATCCCGAGGAGGTGCAGGATGGTGGCGTGGAGATCGTGCATGTGCACTTTGTTCTCCATCGCATAGTACCCGTAGTCGTCTGTTGCGCCGTACGTGATCCCGGGCTTTACTCCGCCGCCCGCCAGCCACATGGAGAAAGCGTGCGGGTTGTGATCACGGCCGTCGTTCCCCTGTGCCGTCGGAGTGCGCCCGAACTCACCGCCCCACCAGACCAGAGTGTCTTCCAGAAGACCGCGCTCCTTGAGATCCGTCAGCAGCGCCGCGATCGGCTGATCTACTTCCCGGGCGTTCTTGGTGTGCCCCTCGCGGAGATTGCCGTGCTGGTCCCATTTGTAGGAGTGGGTGCACTGAATGAACCGGACCCCCGACTCCGCGAAGCGGCGCGCCAGGAGGCACTGCCGTCCGAAATTGTCGGTAGGCTCCTCCCCGACGCCGTACATCTTGAGTGTGGCGGCAGACTCCCCGGAGATGTCCATCACTGCGGGAGCGGCGGACTGCATCCGATATGCCAGTTCGAAACTGTTGATGCGAGCTTCCAGGAGCGGGTCCGGCGCCAGGGGCTTCAGGTGCCGCTCGTTCATCCGCTTTAGATAATCGAGCTGGGAGAGTTGATCCAGGGAGTCCATCTCATCGTTCTGGATGAACTTGAGTTTGGCTTCCCGGGCCCGGATACTGGCGTTGCCGATGGGAGTGCCCTGGTAATCCCCGGGCAGGAAGGCGGAGCTCCAGTTCTGCACGCCCCCGTGCCCCAACGTGGGGCAAATGGTGATGAAGCCGGGCAGGTTCTGGTTCTCGGTGCCCAACCCGTAATTCACCCACGAGCCGATGCTCGGGCGGACAAACGTGTCCGAGCCGGTGTGGAGCTGCAGCAGCGCGCCGCCGTGGGCCGAGTTGTTCGCATGGATCGAGCGGATCACGCACATGTCGTCGACGTGCCGACCCACGTGCGGGAATAGATCACTGACCTCCGTACCGGACTGGCCGTACTTCTTGAACTCCCAGGGGGACTTGAGCAGGTTGCCGGTCTGCGCGAACTGCACTCGGGGCTTCTCGCCGGGAAACGGCTTCCCGCTGTCCCGCGTGAGGAGCGGCTTCGGGTCGAACGTATCGACCTGTGAGGGCCCGCCGTGCATGAAGAGAAAGATCACCCGCTTGGCGCGAGCGGCGTACTGCGGCGGACGTTCCGCCAGCGGCCCTTCGGCCTTTGCCTTCCCCGCCGCCGACGCCTCCCCCTGGAGAAGGTTGGCCAGAGCCAGCATTCCGAACCCGTTCGCGCTGGAGCGGAGCAGATCCCGTCGATTGAAGACGGGAAGGAACCGATTGCAGTTAGTGGACATAGATGAACTCATTCGATGCAAACAGCACCTGGCAGAAGTTCCGCCACGCGCGCAGTTCCAGTTTAGCGGCATCGCTTTCCGAAGCCGAGTGGCGTGCCTTCACAGTGCCGATGTACTCCACCGCGCTCCTGATCTCATCCGGCGCCGCAGAGCGACCGAACGCGCGTAGATAGGCGTGGTCCACCCGCTCCGCATCCGCCGCGCTGGATGCGAGAACTCGCTTCGCGAACGCGGCCGCCTGGTCCTGGACGAAGTTTCCGTTCAGCATGAACAGGGCTTGCGGAGCCACCGTCGTCACAGCTCGCTTGCCGTTTCCAAAGCTCGGCTCCACGAAGTCGTAAACCTGGAATACGTCGAACACCGCGTTGCGGATGACCGGCAGGTAGATGCTCCGGCGGGGCACGTCGTACTGTGCCTGATTGCGGGACTGGTCGTTCGTCACGTACCCGAAGTTGGGAGTGTCGAGGAGCGAGCCTCCCATCTTTGGATCAAGGGCGCCGGCGACGGAAAGCATTCCATCGCGGATGGCCTCGATCTCCAGGCGGCGGCGGTTAGCACGCCAGTAGAGGCTGTTATCCGGGTCAGCCAGGGCCGACCCGGCGTCGTACGCGCTGCTCATCTGGTAGGTGTTGGTGAGCATCATCATGCGATGAAGCTTCTTCAGAGACCAGCCGCAGCCGCCCGCACTCAAGTCCGCGGGCGCGACGAACCGGGTGGCGAGCCAGTCGAGCAGTTCGGGATGAGTGGGCTTCTCGCCGAGCCGTCCGAAATTGTCGGGACTGCGAACGATCCCCTGACCAAAATGGTGCTGCCAGATCCGGTTCACCATCACGCGGCCGGTGAGCGGGTTGGTGGGCTGCGCCAACCAGTTCGCCAACTCCAGACGCCCGCTGCGGTCAGGCCCAATCGGCTGATGCGAAGCGCCGAGGACCTTCGGAAACACCCTCGGCGCAACGTCTCCGAGAGTGAGATGGTTGCCGCGAATGTGGACCTTCACGTCACCGATCTCTTTGGCCTCTTCGACAGCCAGCACCATCGGCACATCAGGGACCTTCTGGTCCATCTCCTTCATCCGCTGTTGAAGCTGCTGCTTCTCCTTGCCGACGGCCTTCTTCACCTGCTCGCGCAGTTCGTTCAGCTTCCGGTCGTACTCCTGCCTTACCGACATCGCTTCCGCCGTGGCGGCCGGGCGCTCGTAAGCGCGGGCGACAGTTGCGAGACTCTGCATCGTGCGGGTGCTCTTGAAAATGCCCGCGAACGCGTAGTACTCCTTCTGGCTCAGCGGATCGAACTTGTGGTCGTGGCAGCGGGCGCAAGAGAGCGTGAGGCCGAGGAACGCCTTTGAGGTGACATCGATTTGCTCATCGACGATGTCCATCATCATCTTCTGCTTGTCCGGCTCCGCCAGCACCTTGGGGCCGAGGACCAGGAATCCCGTGGCGGTGAGGCGATCCCAGTAGGCTCGATCCTCAGCGGGCCGCGGCAAGAGATCGCCCGCGACCTGCTCTCGGATGAACTGGTCGTAAGGCTTGTCCTCGTTGAGCGATCGGACCACCCAATCGCGATATCGGAACGCATTGGCGAACGCGGTGTTCTCATCCAACCCGTTCGAGTCGGCGTATCGCGACACATCCAGCCAGTGACGCCCCCAACGCTCGCCGTATGCAGGGGATTCGAGCAGACGGTCCACCACGCGGGAAAACGCCTGGGGAGAGGTGTCCCGAAGGAACGCGTCCATCTCCTCAGGGGTGGGAGGCAGCCCGATCAGATCGAACGTCGCGCGGCGCAGTAGGGTTCGGCGATCCGCCGGGGGCGCCGGCTTGAGGCCTTTTGCTTCGAGGCGTGCCAGCACAAAGGCATCGATTGGGGACTTCACCCACGAGGTGTGCTTAACCCGAGGCACTGCAGGACTGCGGACCGGAAGAAATGCCCAGTGAGGCGCGTTGTTCGGGCCGGGTTTTGGAGCGCCGGATGCGGAATTTGCCGCCGCCGTCCCGATTTCCGGCCACACGGCGCCCGTCTTCACCCAGGTCTCGAGATCCTCAATCTGCTGCGGCTTCAGCTTGCCCTGGGGGGGCATCTTGAGATGGTCCTGGTTGTAGCGGATCGCCTGAACCAATCGGGATCCATCCGCGTTGCCGGGAACAATGGCCGCGCCGGATTCGCCGCCCTTCATCAGGAGCGCGCGAGAGTCCAGCCGGAGACCACCTTTAACCAGCTTGGAGCCATGGCACGTGACACACTGCTCCACCAGAACGGGCCGAACCCGCTTCTCGAAGAACTCTATCGCCCTGGGATCCGCCGGCGCAGCGCCGGTCTGTCCCGCCGGGGCTGCCGGAGCACTCCAGGCCACCGCCAGCGACCAGGCGGTCAGCACGACCGCCGACACTACTACCGGTTCTCGCCTCATACGCCTCCGAACCCCACGCGACCGCAGCCGCCCATCAGGCCGTCTCATATCCCTTGCGCTGCTCCCGGGCCAACCAGCCGTTGGCTTCACGGTCTCCCACAATCTGCTCCGCGGAGGGGTCCCAGGTCAGCTTTCGACCCAGGCGAAGTGCGATGTTCGCCAGATGACAGGTCGTGAGGGAGCGATGGTGAGAGTAAACATCCGACACCGGCAGCGAGCGATCTCGAACGCACTCCATGAAGTTACCCATGTGACGATCGAGGCGCTTCCCCTTGCGGAGATTCATCAGCGTCAGATCCGAGAGGGGCTTCGTCTTCAGTTCATCCACTGCGGCCCCGCGAAGCACGCCGCGACTGACGAAAAAGCTGCCGCGCTCTCCTTCAAAGACGATGCCGTTCTCCTCGTCGTGACGGATCAGCATTTCCGCTCCGTTGGCGAAGCCGCACCGCACGAGGAAATCAGTGGCGGTGTTGTAGCTGTCGTCGCGCACCGGCCGACCGTGGTAGAGCTCGACGGGGTGCTTCACGGAGACCGGCTCCACGGTGAGGGGGCCGGACCGGTGCATCCCGAGCGCCCATTGGGCGATGTCGACGTGGTGGGCGCCCCAGTCGGTCAGCTTCCCACCGGAGTATTCGTACCACCATCGGAAGTTGGCGTGAGCCCGCTCGGGGATGTAGTCCACCAGCGCGGTCTGTCCACACCACATCTCCCAGTTCAGTCCGGACGGAGGCGCCGTCCGCTTGAACGGTCCACCGGCAGGAGCGCCCCCGATGGAGCACGTGATCTTGCGAATCTTGCCGATGCGGCCTTCGTGGCAGATTCCGACCGCCATCAGGAACATATTCCTGAACTCGGAGCGCTGTTGGGTGCCGACCTGAAGGACACGGCCGGTTCGCTGGACGGCCGCGCAGAGTTGCTTCCCCTCCTCGATCGTGAGCGTCAGCGGTTTCTCGCAGTAGACATCCTTGCCGGCGGCCAGAGCGTCGAGGCAGACACGCGTGTGCCAGTGATCCGGAGTGCCGATGGTGACGACATCAATGTCGTTCCGCTCCAACAGTTTCCGGTAGTCCTCGTAGACCTGCGCTTTGCCGGCGCCGATGCGAGCCTCAGCAGCCGCCTGTTCGGCGTGGGCGCGGTCGACGTCGCACACGGCGAGGATGTCGCCGTAGTTCTTGGCGTCGGCGGCAATGCCACGGCCGCGGCCGCCGACGCCGATGGCGCCGACCCTCGGACGCGCGTTGGCGCTGCGGCTTTCCTGCGCCATGCTCGGCCGGCCCCACGCAGCATCCACCAGCCCCGTCGTCGCGGCGCCGGCGGCGCCGAGGAGCATCCTTCGGCGCGAAACATTCCCGGAACTCATCTCATAACTCCATCGGACGGAGGCGTCCGAGTCCAGCCGACTCGCGCGGCGTCACTGCCCTGAATTTAAGTCTACTGCCGACGGCCCGAGTTTCGGAAAACCCCTTTGCGGCAAGGTTGTATCTTTGCCGGATGGAAGCCCGATTCATTCCGCCGGCGGGGGAGGCGCCGTCAGTCCCGCCAACACGCCCTCCACGTAGTCGCGGGCCCAGCGGGCGTTCGCGTCGACCTGCGCCGGAGTGTCGCGCCTGGGGGTAACGGGACGGGAAACGTTCTCGAAGCAGAGCGGGATAGCGCCGCCGGCGCCTTGCATCTGCGAGAGCAGGCGGAAGTGGTCGATCTCCCCCCAGCCGGGACCGCAGTCCTCGTCGCGAGGGAAGTTGCGGTGATCCTTCAGGCAAAAGCTGCGGACCTGATCTCGGCATGCCGCCAGGTCGGGAATCGGATCCGCGTTGAGGTAGTCCATCACGTTGCCCGCGTCATAGCAGACTGCGACCGCCGGATGGTTTAACTCCCGCGTGATCCGAGCGCAGGCGAGCCCGGAGCCGGACTCTCCGCCGTGCTGTTTGATGACCAGCAGCACGCCGGCGCTCTTCGCAAAGTCGCCCAGCACCTGGAGGCGCTCCAACCAGAGCCTGCGCCCGTCCCCTTCGGTGTGGCCGAAGGTGAGCACCTGGCTGACGCCGCCCGCCTGAGCCTGTTCGATGCGCCGCTTCAACACTTCGGGACCGGTGGGGTGTTCCGGGTAGACCGTTGAGAAGAGCATCACCGGCTGCAGTCCCGCATCGCGGCACCGGCGTCCCAGGCGTGCGGCCTCAGCGGCGGATGCCGTCGGAGCGAGAACCGGCGTGCGCCGACCGTCCGCTTCAACGTGCTCGGTGCCCCACGCCACATACCGGAAGCCGGCTGAGGCGATGCCCTCCAGCGCGCGTGCCAGGGGGAACGCCCGATAGACGTACGTCATGCAGGCGAGTTGAAACTCGGCCCGAGATCGCAGCCCTTGAGCGGCGGCATCTGCGGTGCGGCCTAGCACGGTCAGTGCGGTCGCCTGCAGCACGCCTCGCCGTGAGATCTCCGCAGCGGCCGGAGGAGTCATTTCGAAGTTACTCCGCTGCGGAGTTGAGCCTCCATGGCCGCCGTAAAAGTCTCCGTGTTTGCCGAGCCGCCGAGGTCTCGGGTGCGGGTTTGAGGCGAGTCGAGCAGGACCGACAGCGCCGTGCGCACTCGACCGGCAGCCTCGGTCTCGCCGAGGTAATCCAGCATCATACATGCCGAGAGGAGCATCGCCGTCGGATTTGCCAGTCCCTGACCGGCGATGTCTGGGGCGCTTCCGTGCACCGCCTCGAAGACGGCCACGCTGTCGCCGATGTTGGCGCCCGGAACCACACCCAGACCTCCCACCAAACCGGCGGTCAGGTCCGAAACGATATCTCCGTAGAGGTTTTCGCAGAGCAGCATATCGAAGCGCTCCGGCTCCTGGACCAATCGCATACAGCCGGCGTCAACAATCATCTCCCGGTACTCGATATCGGGGTAATCGCGAGCGATCTCACGCGCACAGTCGAGGAAGAGACCGTCGGTCATCTTCATGATGTTGGCCTTGTGGAGGACCGTGATCCGCCGACGGTTGTGGCGGAGCGCATAGTCGAACGCGAACTTCGAGATCCGGGTGCAGGCCCGACGGCTGCTCACCTTCAGACTCTCCACGACGCCCGGCACCACTTCGTGTTCGATTCCGCTGTAAAGGCCCTCGGTATTCTCCCGCACCACCACGAGGTTCACATTGTCGAACCGGGTTTTGATTCCGGGGAGATTGGCCACCGGTCTCAGACAGGCGTACAGATCCAGCTTTTTCCGAAGCGCCACGTTGGCGCTCGAAAACCCCGTGCCGATGGGTGTGGTGAGGGGACCTTTCAGGGCTACCTTGAGGCGGGAGATCGTTTCCACGACATGCTCGGGGAGTTGGGTGCCGTATTGCTCGATCGCCGCGGCGCCGGCGTCGAGTTCGTGCCAGACGATTTCCAGTCCGGCTGCCTTCAAGATGCGCTGAACGGCGCGGGAGACCTCCGGCCCAATGCCGTCACCAGGGATGAGCGCGATTTGATGTGCCAATGAAAACCCTCCGTAAGCGGCCAAACCGGGAAGTCCGGCGCCACATGATAGAATGCCCCGGTTTCAGCTAGCCGTCCGGGGAGTAGCCGTCATGTCCGAGTCCACCAAAACTATCGCCGTCCGATCCGAAAGCCACTCCGATGTGGCCGAAACCGCGGCCGCCCGAGCCTACCAGTCCGCGCAGACCGAGCGCCGGCTCGCCGAGCAGATCATCCTCCGTTTGCGAGGAACTGATACCGGGCTCATTCTAAGGAATCTCCAGGAAGAGTGGGTTCCCGTCGACGGCGGATTGGTTCACCAGCTCAGCGTTGAAGCCGAGCCGACCGAGTAGTGGGCCCGGCATTGCCCGGTGGTTCTACGGTCCGAGTTCTATGCCGCGCCGGTGCGAGCAAGACTGCTGTCGCTGTGCGCTTTGGACCTCCGTCGTCCAATTCCGTCTCCGGCGGTTGCAGAGGCGGATGGGCTGCAGTACGCATCCATCCCGACACTCTTCCTCTTATAGCAGCCGACCGGCTGTCCAGGAGGGTCCCTCGAGCGGCAAGCCCATCGGAGTCCCCCGGCTCTCTTCTGAACCCCGATCGGATGCAGGGCCGGGCGATCTCGGAGCACCTCCGCTGCTCTCACGCTCCGTCAGTTGCCGAATTGCCCGTTCGGGTCGTCTAATAGCCAGTACACACAAACTGGGAGGACCAGCGAATGGACGTGCGAAGCGCGGCGGCCTTTGGAATCTGCATGGGGGCATTGCTCTGGGGTGAGAGTGGATACGCCACCGACATCAAGGTGATCCTGCCCGAGGATAAGACCGTGGTGAAGGGTGAGGTGCAGTTTCAGCTCCTGCCCGTCATTTCGCCCGGGGAACGGCACTTTGCGGACCCGGACCTGAGCATCCGGGATGATGCCGGCCGGCCGTTGACCGTTCTCGCGGCCCCCCGGGATCCGGTGTCGCGAACCTGCAAGACCACGTGGGATACCCGCAAGCTGCCCGACGGCCTCTACTTCATCACCGTCACCTACCGAAATCTGGTGGGTGGGGGGGCGAGTAAGCCGGTTGAAAAAGAGTTGACCTTGTCGGTTCGCAACTCCGGCCTTCGTCCCCAGACGGTTCTGGTGGAGGCGCCCGCCCAGGCGAAAGCGGATGACGACGGGGCGCCGCTTCGGATCGTGGTGCGGGATCAGCGGGCGCGATCTATGCCGGGGGCTCGCGTTGCGGTCACCACCACGGGGGGCGAGCTGGACACGACCACCGACCTGACTAATCTGGAGGGGGAGGTTCTGGCCACCTTAACCTCTGACGCGCCCCGAGATGTGACGGTGACGGTTCAGGTGGAGAGCCTTCCCGCCGTGAAGAAACTGATTCGATTTGTCCCTTAGCTCCGCGGATCGGCCGCTGCCGATCATGATCGACACCGACCCGGGAGTCGACGACGCGCTCGCCCTGCTCCTCGCGTCGCGATCCCCGGAACTGAATGTGGTGGCCGTGTCGGTCGTGAGCGGCAACGTCGGGGTCGCGCAGGGCCTCGACAACGCTCGCAGGATTCTGCATCTCGCGTGGGGGTCCGGGGCGCCGCCTCTCTTCGTGGGCCGCGAACGGGTCGGTCAGACGGCGACGCACGTACACGGGGATGACGGCATCGGCGGCTGCAGCCGACTCCGGGCCGGATCCGGCGGGGAACGCTATCCCGCACGAGCGCCCGTTTCGGGCACTCCCGCGTCCGAGGCAATCCTCGAGCAGGCCGCCGCGCGTCCCGGGGAGCTGACCCTGGTCACCCTCGGCCCCCTTACGAATGCTGCCGATGCCTTTCGGGCGGACCCGGACCGCTTCCGAATGCTGGGGCGGATTGTGGCAATGGGGGGCGCGTTTCGAACCCCAGGGAACGTCTCGCCGTTCGCTGAGTTCAACATCTTCGTCGATCCGGACTCCGCGCAAGCGATCTGCGACTCGCAGGTCCCGCTGACGTGGGTGTCTCTGGACGTCACCCACCGCTGCATGCTTTACGCGGAGGACCTCACGTTTCTGGGTGGGGGCGAACTGCTGGACTTCGCCCGAGAAGTCACCGAATTCTCCATGGAGTTCCACGGTCGATTCTACGGCGAGTACGGCTGCTACCCCCACGACGCCGTGGCCGTGGCGGCCCTGATCTGGCCGGAGCGGTTCACTTCGGAATCCCACAGAGTGGATGTGGAGACAGAGTCAGAGCGGCTGCTGGGGGCAACTCTTGCCGACTTCAGGCCCCGATTATTGAGAAGTCTGACCCCAGTGAACAGTGATGTGCTGCTCAGCGTCGATGGTCGTAGGCTTACCGGCGATATCCTGGGACGCCTGATTCGGCGCTCCGTCAACTGAGATGGGGTGGCGAACCCTGAAATGGAGCGCCGGAAAGGACGATAAGGGACTGGAGTGCGGGTAGAATACCCAAGTGCTCGCAGCCTGCGGAGGAAGCCTGAGTATGACTTCATGGAGACAGGTGCCGGCGGACATCAACCTGCCGAACGATCTCGTGGCGCTTCTGGACAGTCACGCCGAATGTGTCGTGTTCAGGAAGAATCACGTCTTTGGACGTCAGGGCAGGCCCTGTAAGAATCTCTGGATCATTGTGTCCGGCCAGGTCCTGCTGTCGGCTGAACCTGACGGCGGCCCCCACGCCCTGTACCTGCTCTCCTCTGGAGACCTGTTCGGCACGGGCATTCTGGGAGACGACCGAGTCTGGCTCTCCACGTCCCGCGCCGTCAGTCAGGGCGTGGCCTATCGTCTGTCCGAGCGTATGCTGAACGAACTCCCGGCGAAGTGCCCGCAGCTTCTGCGGGGGCTGTTGGGGTTGATGGTGCGCCGGTTGGATCGGGCCAATAAGAGGCTTGAACTCTTCTCTCACTCATCCCCGCGCGACCGGATTCTCGGCATTTTGAAGATCTGGGCTAATCAGATGGGCCGGCCGACCGAAGGCGGCGCCCTGGTTCCGTTCCGGTTGACACAGGCTCAACTCGGCGATCTCGTGGGAGTCAGTCGTGAGGCGGTCTCTCGGGCGCTCGGCACTCTGGAGTCGGAGGGTAAGGTCGCCCGGAAGCGAGGGAATGGGATCTGGCTTAGCCCGGAGGTGCTCAGCTCGGGTTCAGTTGCGTACCTGGGCATTTCGGAATTCGTGACCGGGGTAGGGATGGCCGTAGCGACAGCAATCCCAATCTGAGAAAGCATCTTGCAACATCTGTGACCTTCGTCACAGGATTTGAAGGGCTCGCTCCGCAAGAGTCGGAATACTGTTTCCGAGAGCTAGATTGCTTGCCGATCGGCGTCGGTCCCCAAATCCACCAACCCTAGTCAAAGACGCCAGAGCTGCTTGCCGGTTAAGTGAATCTTGATCTCGGTGGCAAAAGAAAATGGCTGTCGGGAGTCGTAGTCACGACGCGAGACCGCGGGTGCTTCTGGTGTACCCGTGCGGAAACATTGACGTTAACCCAACGCTGGCGGTGCTGCTCCAGCGGCTGAGTGAAACGGGTTGCTCGGTAGACGTTTTGCTCGAAGAGGCGCGGGAGTTTCCGGCGCCGGCCTCTTTTGGGCGGGGGGTACGACTGGCGCAGGTGCCGCGGGGCACGTTGCAGCCGGATACCATTGGCTCCAGTCGCGTTGCGCGACGTTGGGTGGCCGCGCGTCGTCCGGTAGCCGGCGGTGACTGGGGGCTGGCCGCCCGCCTCTGGCTTGGACCAGAAACGATCGCGAATTCCTACGACGCGGTGCTGGGCGTGGATCCCACGGGTCTCGCGGTCGCGCATCGCCTGGTGGGAGCCCACCGTGTGCCTCTGGCGTACCTCAGTTTCGAGCTGATGTACGAAGACGAACTAATCTCGCCGGACGAGCAGCGAATCCGCCGGTTGGAGTTGGCGGCCGTAAGTCGGGTTCAACTCGCGCTGATTCAGGACGAAGAACGAGCGATTGAGCTGGAAAGGGGAACAGGAATCCCCCGGTCGCGAATGGTTTGTGTGCCCGTCGCGCCGCCGCCTTCCGAACCGGTTCGCACCGAGTGGCTGCGGGAACGCCTCGGCATTCCTGCCGACCGGCGGATTGTCCTCTACATGGGCGCCGTCAGCGCATGGACCGGCCGAGATGAACTCCCGGAGATGGTGGCGTCCTGGCCGGATCGCTTTGTACTCGCTCTTCACTCCTCGAGCACCGCCAGTTGGCGACCCTCACCCGCGATGCGTCGCCTGATGGACGCCGGGCGGGTGTTTGTCTCCTCGCAGCCGGCGCCGAGGGCCGAGTTGCCCAACATCGCCGGGAGCGCCGATTTCGGTCTCGCGCCGTATCGAGCAACCGGGGAGTACTGGGAGACCGGCAAGAATGTAGAGCACCTGGGCCTCGCGTCCGGTAAGGTCTCCTACTACGCTCTCTGCGGAGTCCCCATCCTTGCCCGTCGACTCGGAGTGTACGAACGCAAGTTTCCGCTGTTCAATGCGGGTCGGGTCTACGATGTTCCCGCGGAGACCGGGTCGCTTCTGACGGAGATGGAGTCGAACTACGCCGCCTACTGTGCCGGATCGCGACGGTTCTACGAGGAACGTCTCGATCCGACTCGCGGGATCGGGGAGTTCGTGCTGCGACTTCATGGCTGCGTCGAGTCCTATCGCTCGAGGTCTGGCGGTCGCAGAACGGACCATGCAACGACCGGGCAGCCCGAGATCGCGAATTCGTCAGTGCCGAGTGCACAGGGATGAGTTTCATCCCTGTGAACGAGCCGGATCTATCCGGCAATGAGCAGAAGTACGTACTGGACGCTGTGGCATCCGGCTGGGTTTCGACAGGCAGCTACGTCACCCGGTTCGAAAAGGAGTTTGCGGAGTTCGCCGGCACCCGTTTTGCCATCTCCACCACAAGCGGCACCGCGGCCCTGCAGCTTGCCTTCGCGGCACTTGGCCTGGGTCCGCAGGATGAGGTGATCATCCCTGCGCTTACCATCGTGGCGACGGCATTCGGAGTCTGCTACGGCGGATCGAAACCGGTGCTTGTGGATTCGGAGCCCGACACGGGGAACCTGGATCCCGCGCTGATCGAACGGAAGATCAACCGCCGCACGCGGGCGATCGTGCCCGTCCACCTCTATGGGCATCCGTGCGATATGGACCCGATCCGGGAGATCGCAGCGCGCTACCGTCTGGCGGTGGTGGAGGATGCCGCGGAAGCGCACGGCGCTCGCTACCGGGGCCGGCCGGCCGGCAGCCTGGGGGATCTCAACTGCTTCAGCTTCTACGCCAACAAGATCGTCACCACCGGTGAAGGCGGGATGATCACCACGAACGACGAGGTTCTTGCGGAGAGAATCCGCCGCATGAAAGACCTCTGTCACTCCCCGCAGAAGCGATTCATTCACACCGATGTCGGCTTCACGCTCCGCATGACGAACATGCAGGCCGCGCTTGGCGTCGCCCAGTTGGAGCGGGTGGATCAGTTCATTCTTCACAAGCGACGTATGGCCGCCATCTATGCCGAGCTGCTGTCGGATGTGGAGGGTTTGACGCTTCCCGTGGAGCGCCCCGAAGTGGAGAGCGTCTACTGGATGTATGCGGTGAGGATCGGTCCGGAGTTCGGCTGCAGTCGGGACGAAGTGATGCGCCGCCTTCGGGAGAAAGGTGTGGACACCCGATCCTACTTCTACCCGATGCACGTTCAGCCCGTGTTCCTGCAGATGGGCCTTTTCGGGGGAGAGAGCTATCCCGTGGCGGAGCGACTCAGTGCTGAAGGGATGTACTTGCCCTCGGGACTCACGCTCAAGCGCTGTCAGCAAGAGAGGGTCGCCGAGGCCCTGCGGGACGTGCAGCGGGAGGTCCGCGCGTGACCCCCTTCGGCCGGCTGGCAGAGTTTTATGACGCTCTCTATGCCGACAAGGACTACCCGAAGGAAACATCGGCAGTACAGGGCTGGTGGGTTCGTCACGGCTTGAGGCCGGAGTCCGTGCTGGATCTCGCGTGCGGCACCGGCGGCCACGGGCTGGAGTGGGTGCGTCGAGGATACCGGGTATTGGGGGTCGACCGCTCGGGAGAGATGCTGGCCGCGTATCGCCGAAAGGCGACGGCGTTGGGGTTGAGGGTCGACCTTTTGGAGGGCGATCTTCGCGACTTTGTGGTGGATGAACCGCGGGATGCGGCAGTGTGCCTGTTCGATGCGTTCGGCTATCTGGTGGCGAACGACGACCTTCGCGCCGCCCTTCGATGCATCCGTGAGGCGCTGGCGCCCGGCGGTTCGATGCTGTTCGATGTCTGGCACGCGGCTCCGCTCCTGCGCAGCGGGGGCGGCATGCGGCACAAGCGCTTTCGGCAGAGCGGGGTGAGGGGCATCCGAACCTCAACCACCGAACTTCAGGCTGCGGAACAACTCGGCCGCGTGTGCTTCCACGTGGCGGCCTGGGATGATTCCGGTGAGCCCGGCGAGGGGAGCAGCCGGCTGATTGCCGAACTTGAAGAAAGCCACGACGTGCGCTACTTCTTGCCCCAGGAGCTTCGATTCATCCTCGAAGCGGAGGGCTGGGAGGTGCTGTCGCTCTCCGGCAGCCTGTTTGAAGAGCGCCCCCCGGAGTTGGATGACTGGCACCTCACCGTGCTCGCCCGCACACCGTCCGGGATCGGGATGTCGACCCGGTGAGCCTGAAGAGCCGTGTGAATCTGGCGATCGGAAACCTGATGCGCGCGGCGCTCCGACCGGTCGGTTACACGCTCACTCCCCTGAAGCGCCGGGCCGAGTACATCGACGCCGCCGAGATCCGTGCCGCCGCCGCCGCCGCCAACATGTCCGTGCCGAAGTACGTCGCTCGTCTGTGGAACGAGGAGGGCGTGGTGGAGGGGGTCGTCGCCGAACTCAAGAGCTGCGGCGCGCTCGACGGCGGCGGTCGGACCGTGGAGATCGGTCCAGGTACGGGCCGGTACCTCGAGCAGGTGCTGCCGGGGTTTCAGCCGGACACCTACGAAATCTACGAACTTGACGACGGATGGGCGGAGTACCTCGTCGAAACGCACGGGGTCGTCCGACGGGCATGCGACGGCAAGACCCTGGGCGAGACAGCCGATGCCTCCTGCTCCCTGGTGCAGGCTCACAATGTGTTTGTCTACCTGAAGCCCCTGCAGAGTCTGGACTACCTGCTGGAAATGTGTCGGGTCTGCGCCCCGAACGGCTGGCTGGTGTTCGATTACTTTCCTTCCGAAGAGAGTTCCACCGCCCAGGTCGAGGACTGGATGAGCCATCCCGAGCGCTACCAGGTGTTCCTGCCCGAACGCATTGTGGATGGGATTCTGACGGCCCGAGGGTTTCGGAAGGTCACCTCGTTCCCTGTCCGCTGTTTCCGAGGCAGCGCCCGCTACGACGTCTTTCGCCGTACGTCTTGAACCTCGCCCGCATGGAAGACCCGATGGGTCAGACCGTATATGCTTGGGTATGGCGGGTGACGCTTCGACATTGAATAGTTCGGCGCCAGGACGTTTTCGGGATCGAATCGTCGGGATCGCCGTCCTGTGCTGGATTGCATTCTGGACGGCGCTGGGTTGGATCGATCGGCCGGAGGAGGAGCCGCTGTCGGAGATCTTGACCGTGGCTTCCGGCGCCGCAGTGACAGGGTTCGGCGCTGTCGGGATCTGCCGGCGGCTGCGGTGCGGAGTGGGCCCGGCCCTCTCGGTCACGGTCGTTGCTGCGTCCACCCACGCGCCGGCCCTGGCGAGCCTGATGGCCTACGTCATCGGGTCGCGTGTGGATCTGTCCGCTTCACCGTACCGGCTCATGACCGAATGGCGCGTCGTCTGGCTGCTCTGGTCCGTAGCCGCGGGGTTGGGGAATTCCCTGATCTACTCTCGGGGGAGCCGTCGTCTGGCCCACCTCGTGACTCTACTCCCGCTGCTGTTCGCCGGCCTGTACGTACTCTGGGCCGAACGTCAGGCGTCGCCGTGGAAGTCCGCGCCATCGGACCCATGGTTGCCGGCGCCGTTGACGCAGACTCTAAATGCCGACCTCATGCTGCAGGGCTATCTGAGCAGGGATCTCTCCGATGTATTCGGCCTCACTTCGAGGGACACTCTCCTGACCGCGAAGGACTCGGGTCAGGCGGGTGCTCCGGGACTTCAAGCCATACTGAGGGATGGAGCATTCCTTGAAAGGCTCGCCGACCAACTGCGTCCGCGAGCCGTCCAGGTCTCGCGATCCGAAAAGCAAGAAACTCCACGTGACGTGCGGCGATTCACTCGTACCCGGTTCGCGGAGGAAGCACTTCACAGGAAAGGCGAGGCGCTGTGGAAAGCGGGCCACTTCCCGGAGGGGGCCCGCCTGATGTCCAGCGCGCAGGTCCTGGGTCGGCATGCGCCGTGCTTTGGGTTTGATCGCGATGCGGATCCGGCGGTGGATCCGATTGCCACCTACGAAGCGTCCCCCATTCGGGCGCTTCGGCTCGCGGAATTCCTTCAGTCTCGACTGGGACAGGCGGATGGGGATACGCTTCGGTCTCTCAGAGCCGACCTGATCGAGATCATCCGCGCCGGGGTTCACCCGCCCGATGCGGCCGCGTTCGAAGGGGAGTGCCGGGAGTTAGTGGGTCGTGCACGGCGGGGCCTGGCTAATCCATCCTTCTCCGTGCCCCTCGCCCGTCAGGTGATGGAGTTCTTCTTTCCCTGGGAGCGCGTGCTGGAGGACTATCAGGGATACTTCGGGGCCGCAGAGGAACAGAAGCCGCCCGTGCCGCGCTTTGTTGCTGTCGGCGCCATCCCGTGGCTCTGCGAGTTTGACGGTTGGAGGAGGTTCCAGGTATTGACGGACTGGGCCAACACCGAAGCCCCCCTTCGTTTGCTTTGTCTCGGTATTACGCTGGAACTCAAGCGCCGAGAGCAGCCCGACTTCAATCCCAACCTGGCTCCGAGTGCAATCGGCGTTCCCGACTTCGTGTTGAGGGACCCGCTCTCCGGGCAGGCGTTCCGCTTCGCCCGCATCGATGGGAAGTGGGAGCCGTACTCGATCGGGTTGGATCGACGTGACGATACCGGACCTGGCGGGGTGCGCAACCGATACTCCGACAACGTGATCTTCGGACGACTTGGGAAGAAGACCGCCCGGATGGCGTTCTGAATGCGCCGGTGGAGTATTGAACCGGCTCTCTAGAGCCGAGGCGCGGCGTCGTCGCGTCGGGCTGTTGGGGCGCACTCTCTTCGAACTCAGAGGGCAGCGGGCATCCCAGCACCGATCACATCAGGTGTTGGGGTCCGCCCAGCTACTTCGCCGGTTCGGACCTGCGCTTGGGCGCCTGGTCCGCGAGCGCGGCGCGGATCCCACGCGCTAATCTGCTCACCGGGGGATCGCTTGGCGGTATCCTTGAGAGCGGTTGGGCGCCTTGACCTGCGGGCTCAGGGACGCTGGTTCCGGTGAAGGGCGGCAGCGATGAATCTGGTGGGGAAGCGGTGTCTGGTGACCGGCGGAGCCATCCGGGTCGGGCGGGCGCTGGTAGAGCTGCTTGCGGACCGTGGGGCCCGTATAGCCTTCACCTACCGCTCATCGCGGGACGCGGCGATGGAGTTGCAGCGGCAGTTGTCCGGCACAGGCGTTGAGGCGCATGCGCTGCCGTGTGAACTCTCCGATGCCCAGGATGTTGCCCGATTGATCGCAGAGTGCCGCGCCCTGTGGGGCGGGGTGGATGTGCTGATCAACAGTGCCTCGCAGTTCCGACGCACGCCGCTGACGGATGCGACCCTGGACGACTGGGACGACCAGATGAACGCAAACCTGCGGGCTCCGTGGCTCCTCTCGCAGGCGTTCGGGCCACAGATGAAACAGCGGGGTGAGGGGATCATCCTGAACATGCTCGATATCGCCGCCGAACGCCCTTACCCGGGCTACCTGCCCTACTGTGCGAGCAAGGCGGGGCTGGTGGCGCTCACGAAGGGGCTGGCCCGAGTTCTGGCGCCGGAGGTTCGGGTGAACGGGATTGCCCCCGGTACGGTGTTGTGGCCGGACGACTACCCCGAGGAACAGAAACAGAGGACGCTGGCGAAGACTCCGATGCGGGGGGTCGGATCCCCGGAAGACATCGCCGCGGCAGCGCGCTATCTCATCGAGGACGCGCCCTTCGTCACCGGGGTCGTGCTGCCGGTCGACGGCGGCCGGCTCCTGGTTTAGCGGAGTTCCGATGCGGCACCTGCGGCGGCGGGCGGCGAAGATCCCGATGGACGTGCTCCTGAATGCCTACGCTCAGGGCTGCTTTCCCATGGCGGATTCCGAAACCGGTCGGCTCGACTGGTACTCCGCCAACCCGCGAGCACTGCTGCCGTTCAATCCCCTCCACGTGCCCAGGCGGCTCGCGAGGAAGCTGCGGCGGGACCCGTTCCGTTACAGCTCCGATACCCGCTTCGAGGAGGTGATGCGGGCCTGTGCGGACCGCGACAGCACGTGGATCAACGAGACGATGGTCAACTCCTACGTCGATCTCCACGAGCAGGGCTTCGCCCACAGCATCGAGGTCTGGCACGAGTCCGAGCTGGTTGGCGGACTTTATGGGGTCCATCTCGGAGGCGTGTTCTTCGGGGAGTCGATGTTCAATCGGGTCGACGAAGCCTCCAAGTTTGCGCTCGTGCGTCTCGCGCAGCACCTGGCGGCTCGCGAGTTCGCGCTCCTCGAAATCCAGATGGCAACCTCCCTCACGGCCCAGTTTGAGCCTGAACTGGTGGACACGGACACGTATCGAACACGGCTCAAGGCGGCACTGTCGCGGCACGCTCGATGGTGGGACCCCGCCGCTCCAGGGAGGATCGGAACCGATCTTGACGCCGTTCCGATGGCTCTGCTATAGTCCCCCTGCCGTTCCCCTGTAG
>SYKE01000148.1 GCA_005798285.1 Actinomycetota bacterium | reverse complement strand
GCCGCACTTTTCGAGCTAATCGAGCCCACTAGAGCCAAAAGCGAGCCTTGATGGAGCTATTCTTCGGCGCGCGACAGGAAAGCGTTCTCGAATCTCGGACAGGCTCCTAGTGGAACTCTTCGCTAGAGTGGGGGATGACCGTCTGCTTGACTGGCTGCGGCACCGAACTCAGCATGACATGCGATACTGCCTTCTTTTTTCCGGTGTACGAACGTTTTCGGAAATGGGGCCGGCCTGGACCGGGAGATTCCCGAATGCCTACCGCGTACCCGTCGGCCACCTGAGCCGGGATGAAGCGACCCAGTTGCTGACGCGGCCCGTTGAGGATTTCTCGCTGGTCTACGGCGGCCGGTCGATGGAGATCATCCTCGATGCCACCGCGGGGCAGCCGTATCTGACCCAGGCAGCGGCCTTTGAGCTCGTCCTCCTTCTGAACGACGAGCATCGGAAGATGGCTCTGGACGCGGACAGTGAGGCGGCTCTCCGGGCCGTCTTCATCAGTGGCGATAGCTACTTCTTCAACTACTGGACGGACATGGGCTCAGATGGACGAGCGCTGGTCTTCGCTCTGGCGAGAGGGGAAACCCCTCCGGTCAGCCCTCGGGCGGAGCGATGGCTCCGCGAGCACCTGGTTCTGGACCAGAGCCAACGTTTCGTGACGCCCCTCTTCGGGCAGTGGGTCCGAGAGTACGCTCCGGAGCCGGACGTGCCGTCAGCATTGCCAGGAGTATCCGGACCCCTGGCGACTCCAACAACGATAGATCTCGACGCGTGATGGTGTGTTAGTCGCAAACATCCTCTTCATGGTCAAGCGTCTTGATGGTCCTCGAGTTGCTGGAACGGTCCTTTGCCCCCCGAACGGATGAGAGGAGACGGTGGTTGCGAACCCACCCGCCGGACCGCAGTTCCGGGTGAGTTCCTACTGTCCTATGAGGGGCAGATGGTTGGTGTCTATTGCAGCCAGTGCTCGACGGGGTTGGAGAGGAACTCCGAGACGGGGATGCCGTCGCCGCCGACGAGGAGCGATCGGGTGGGGTGGAAGGCGGCGTCGAAGGCGGCCAGTCCGGGGAGCGACTCGGGCGATCGGCTGCTCTTCACCTCAATCGCCACGAGCTTCCGTCCGGATGCGACGACGAAGTCGACCTCCCGATTGCGCTCACTGATCGCGTCAGGAGTCGCGCGCGTTCCCATTGTGCGGCCAGCCACAGGCGATCTCGCAACCCCGGTTCGTCTCCCGAGACGTAGACGGAGGATCGATCCAGGTCCCGCAGCACCTGCGATACTACGGTCGTCTTTCCCACCTGCCGGGGGCCCGCGAGAACCTGAATGAAGCGCCGCGGCTCCTTCAGGCGCTCGCTGAGAACCCGGGCCGAGGAGCGCTGAAACTCATCTTCGTACGAATTACTCATCATGGTGAGTAATTTTACTCAATACGTTGAGTAATTCGTATCCGGAGATCCGGCGAGCATTCGGTGTCAACGGGATCATGAACTTCCCTGGGGGTTTGGAGGAAAAGGATCGTTTGTCTCCGAACAATCGTCCACAGCTTGCGACCTGATGAGACGAGGCGTTCGCCCCACCCAAAGGGCTCCGACACCCGGAGGATGACCTGCCGACATGGCCAATCGGCCGCCTGCCATCACATTCCTGGGCCATGCCGGGCTTCGGGTGGAGTTTGGTGACGCGACCCTGGTTTGCGACCCCTGGATGAGCCGGCATGGGGCGTTCTTCGCCGGTTGGCGCCAGTTCCCGCCGAACGATCATCTGGATGAGCGACTCTGCTTCGAGACTGACTATCTCTACATCAGTCATGACCATCAGGATCACTGCGATGAGGCGCTGCTGCATCGGTTTCCACGGAAGGACATCCCCGTCCTCATCGCTCGGTTCAGTGACCCGAGCCTGAGACGAACCTTAGATGGGTTGGGGTTTACGCAAGTCATCGAGCTGGACGATTGGGCGCCCACCCGGTTGACTCCCGCTGTGTCGGCCTTTGTGGTGAAGGATCCGTCCGGATACAAAACCGACTCCATGCTTTGCCTGGATGGTCCCGGCTTCAGGATCCTGAACACGAATGACTGCAACGTGCCGCGCGCATATCTACCGCGGCTCGCCGAGACGCCGCCGGATCTCCAGTTTTCACAATTCTCAGGCGCCATCTGGCATCCGAACTGCTATCAGTACGATTCACCCACCCAGCAGCGGCTCTCGGCCCAGATTCGCGGTCAACTGCTCGATAAGTTTGTCGAGCTCTGCAACGGGACCGGGAGTCGCCATGCGATCGGCTTCGCCGGACCACCCTGCTTTCTGCAACCGAACCGATTCGATCTGAACTTTGGCGCGAACGGCATCTTCCACGATCAGTGGGATGTCCTCCCCGAGCTTGAGAGCCGGTTGAGCGCTACGCCGCATCTGGCCCTTCCGGGAGACGTGCTTCGCCTCGAGGAAAACAACAATCTCAGCATCCTCCGGCAGCGGGAGTTCGACTTCACCCGCAAACGCGAGGCACTGGAGGCCTACCGGGAACGGCGGCAGGCCGAAATCCACGCGTACTGGGGCGCTCTGCCGGAGCCGTCCCACGATCTGGTCCCGACCTTTCGGCAGCAGCTTGCCAAACAGCTCACGGCCAACCGGCATCTCACATCGAGGGTCGGGGCGCTCGTGGAGTTCAGGTTGGGGCGCCACCAGGAGCACGACTCGGTCTTGGCGGATCTGAGGTCGGGAGTGCTGAAGCTGTTGGACGCGGCGGATGAGCCGCCCAACTATCGCATCACGGTGGCTCCACCGCTTGCGCAGTGCGTGGCTTCCGGGTCGGCGCGGTGGGAAGATCTGCTTGCGTCGATGCACGTTGACCTCTGGCGCGATCCGGACATCTACAACTGGCCCCTGTTTGCCTTGCTCCGCAATGGACACTCTCCTGAGTCATTGAGTCACATCGAACGTCTGCTTCAGGCAGCAGAGTCGGATCCCGAGATGGTGGAACTCCAGGATGGAGACCGAAAGCTCCGTATTCAGCGTTACTGTCCCCACGCCCGCGAGGATCTCTCCGGCTGCGTACCGGTCTCAGGGCTGCTCACCTGTCCCCGACATCACTGGGTGTTTGATCTCAACGATGCCGGTCGGTGTGTGTCGGGCGGGAACGTGGCGCTGAGAGTGGAGACGCCGGCCGCGAGCCCGCCGGAGTGAACGTCCCGGGCGCCCTGAAAACGGATTCAAGAAGCGCTGACCGGGGTCACGATGTTCGGCCTTGTCAGTCGGGATGAGAGCGGGATACCCTGAGATCGATACGGGTGAGGGGTATCTGCAATGCTTCCGGAAGTCAAGAAAGACGCGACGCGCCGCATCAACCGAATTGCGGGCCAGGTGGGCGGTATTCAGAAGATGATCGACGAGGAGAGATACTGCCTCGACGTTCTCAATCAGATCGCAGCGGTCCGTTCGGCGCTGGACCAGCTCGGGGTGCAGCTCCTGACGGGCCACATCGAGAGCTGCGTCCTCTCTGCGGACAACTGTGCCCAGCACGATCTCCTCCAGGAAGTGCGCAGCTCGCTCTCCCGCTTCTTGAAGTAGCCGATCGCCTTCCGAGCCGGGATGTTCGGCGTCGGCGGCCCCCCGCGAAAATCGGAGGTTGACGAAATATACCCCCTATGGGTATATTATCTTCGCCGGTCAATATACCCATAGGGGGTATATTTCCCTGGCAAGAAAGTCGTTGAACCCGATGGTGGTGGAATTGGGAGAGCGTGCAGCAAACGCGCCGGGACCGATGTCCGCGGCGGAGAGTCTCGTTCGGTTGACCCTGTCGGTGCACGGGATGAGCTGCGCCTCGTGCGCGGCCCGGATCGAGGGGCAGCTCCGCAGATTGGAAGGCGCTGTTGACGTGTCGGTCAACTTCGCAACCCGCCGGGCGTCCGTCTCCATGGATCCGGTTCGGCTCGACACTCGGGGCGTGGTGGACCGCATCCGGCGCACGGGCTACGAGGTTGGCCCCGTCGAACAGATCGAGCTGGCGCCGACCGGTGCGGTCGAGGAGGTCCCCGAACGGCTGCGAGGGACGCTGGGAGTGCTCCTGGCCGAACCGGACACGCTACGCGGGATCGTGGTTGTGCAATACCTGCCGGAAGTGATCTCCGAGGCGGAACTCCGGGCTCGCTTCGGCGGCTCCGGTTCCGATGGGGACGGCCCCGCGCGTGCAGACGAGGATCCGGCGGAGGCCGAAGCCCCGCAAGATCTCGATCAGGAGGCGCAGCAACGGGAGATGGGTGATCTCCGCCGAAGATTCGCCCTCTCTCTGCTCTTCGGCATTCCGACCGTGACCCTGGCGATGTTCCATCTGGAGTTTCAGGCCAACCACTGGCTGCAGTGGCTGCTCACGACCCCGGTGCTGCTGTACTCGGGCCTCCCGATCCTCCGCGCCGGATGGTCCGCCATCTGCCGCGGAGGTCCCACCATGAACTCTCTGGTGAGCATCGGCGCGATCTCGGCCTACCTCTACAGCGTCGCGGCGACCCTCGCCCCGTCGTGGTTTGTCGGCGGAGCCTCAAGTCACAGCGCTGCGCACGGCGCCACCCACGGTGCACCCCCGATGGCGCCGGTCTATTTCGAAGCAACGGCTGCGATCATCGCGCTCGTGCTGATGGGCAGGGTGCTGGAATCTCGAGCGCGGGCCGGCGTCGGGGACGCCATTCGTCGGCTCGTGCGACTGCAGCCGCAGACGGCTCGGCTGGTTCGTGACGGCGACGTGGTGGACGTGCCCGTCTCCGCGGTGCGGGTGGGAGATCTGCTGCTCGTTCGGCCGGGAGAGCGAGTCCCGGTGGACGGCATCATCCGGGACGGCCGCAGTTCCCTGGACGAATCGATGCTGACCGGTGAGAGTTTGCCGGTGAAGAAGGAAGCGGGTGACCAGGTGTTCGGCGCCACGATGAACCGGGTCGGCGCATTCCACATGGAGGCGCGGCGGATCGGCGGAGACACCACCCTCAGCCAGATCATCCGATTGGTGCAGGATGCACAGGCCGGTCGGGCTCCGATCCAGCGCATCGCGGATCGGGTGAGCGCATGGTTTGTGCCGGTCGTCGCGGTGATCGCGGCCATTGCCGGAGCGGTCTGGTGGTTCCTCGGTCCACCTGAGAGCCACATCCAACTGGCGCTCAACGCCTTCGTGACG